>JAMPIG010000122.1 GCA_023662875.1 Roseburia sp.
CCCCGCCCCGGTTTCGTCCTCCTCGCCCCGCTCCTGTCCTCCCCTTCGCTTCCGTCCCCCCGCCTCAATCCTGTCCTCCTCGTCCCAACTCAACGCTTACTTTGCCACCGACTCTCCCGCCCTTTCTTCGGAACCTTACAATCAGCTCAACTGCCGGCCGCATCAGCGCTCCCTCTTTTTCTTCCTTCTTTGAGGATATAGCAATTTTTGCATGATTTCAAGCAATATATGTCCTTTTCCTGCAATTTTATTTCTATTATACTGTATCTATCAGAAACGCTTCCGTATCTGTTTTCGGAAGCGCATCAGGTTCCAAATGTCCTGTTCCCAGCGCGCCGCCTGGCACAGGACGCTTCATAAATATCGGCGGCGCAGAAAAGAGGTTAGAATGCAGATGACATTGCGCTGGTACGGCAGCAAGTACGACACCGTAACCTTAAAGCAGATCCGACAGATTCCCGGCGTGACCGGCGTGATCTCCACCCTCTACGGCACAAAGCCGGGCGAGGCCTGGGAGATGGCGGATATCCTGGCGCTGAAGAAGGAAATTGAGGACGCAGGACTGGAGCTGGCCGGGATCGAGAGCGTCAACATCCACGACGCCATCAAGGTCGGGACGCCCGACCGGGATCTCTACATCGACAATTATATCACAACCCTGGAGCGTCTGGGACAGGCCGGGATCCATATGGTCTGCTATAACTTCATGCCCGTGTTCGACTGGACCCGGACGGAGCTGGCAAGGGTTCGTCCCGACGGCTCTACAGTGCTGGCTTATACCCAGGAGGCTGTGGACGCGTTAAACCCGGAGGATATGTTCGCCTCTATCAGCGGGGATTCCAACGGCGCGATTCTGCCCGGCTGGGAACCGGAGCGCATGGCTCATATCAAGGAGCTCTTCGACATGTACCGGGATGTGGACGACGAGAAGCTCTTCGCGAACCTGAAGTACTTTCTGGAGCGCATCATGCCGGTCTGCGACAAGTATGATATCAATATGGCCATCCACCCCGACGATCCCGCCTGGAGCGTATTCGGCCTTCCCCGCATTATCATCAACAAGGCCAATATCCTGCGCATGATGAAGATGGTGGACAACCCGCACAACGGCGTGACCTTCTGCTCCGGCTCCTACGGCACCAACCTGGAGAACAATCTTCCCGATATGATCCGCTCTCTGAAGGGTCGGATCCACTTCGCCCATGTGCGCAACCTGAAATTCAATTCGCCCACCGATTTCGAGGAATCCGCCCATCTTTCCAGCGACGGAACCTTCGATATGTACGAAATCATGCTGGCCCTCTACGACATCGGCTTTACCGGCCCGATCCGCCCCGACCACGGCCGGATGATCTGGGACGAGGTCGCCATGCCGGGATACGGCCTCTACGACCGGGCTCTGGGCGCGGCCTACCTGAACGGACTCTGGGAGGCCATCGAGAAGCAGCATAAAAAGGCATAAAAATTTTTTGAATGGAGAAAAAATATGAAACTGACAAGAACAGGGCTCGCGACGGATCGGGCGGCCTTCGAATCCGCCGGATACGCTCTCCCCGCCTTCGACTACGAAGCCGTAAAGAAAAACACTTATGAAAATCCCGCCTGGATCCACTTTGGCGCGGGCAATATCTTCCGCGCCTTTCAGGCCAACGTAGTACAAAACCTTTTAAATCAGGGAATCCTTTCCGTCGGTCTCATCGCCGCGGAGGGCTACGATTACGAAATTATTGAAAAAAGCAACCGCCCTCACGACAACCTGACAATCCTTGCGACCTTAAAAGCGGACAACACCGTGGAAAAAACCGTGGTAGGCAGCATTCTGGAATCCCTCATCCTGGACAGCAAAAATGAGGCGGAATACACCCGGTTAAAAGAAATCTTTGCGAAGCCCTCCCTGCAGATGGCAAGCTTTACCATCACCGAAAAGGGCTACGCCGTCACCGACGCCAAGGGCAACACCCTGCCCGCTGTCGCCGCGGACTTTGAGAAAGGATCCGAATCCCCCGACAGCTACCTGGGCAAGGTGGTTTCCCTGCTCTACCACCGCTACCAAAACGGCGGACTTCCCCTCGCGATGGTCAGCATGGATAACTGCTCCCACAACGGCGACAAGCTTTACGCGGCCGTAACCGCCTTTGCAAAGTCCTGGTGTGAGCGGGGACTTGCCGAAGAAGGCTTTCTAAGCTACGTGGAGGACAGGACAAAGGTCTCCTTCCCCTGGACCATGATCGACAAGATCACGCCCCGCCCCGACGCCAAGGTGGAAGCCATGCTGGCGGCGGACGGCATCGAGGGACTGGAGCCTGTCATCACCTCGAAAAATACTTACATCGCTCCCTTTGTCAACGCGGAGGAATGCGAGTATCTCGTCATCGAGGACGCCTTCCCCAACGGAAAGCTCCCTCTGGAGGCAGGCGGGATCATCTATACCGACCGGGAAACCGTAGACAAGGTGGAAAAGATGAAGGTCTGCACCTGCCTGAATCCCCTGCATACCGCCCTGGCAGTCTACGGCTGCCTGCTGGGCTATACCCTGATTTCCGAGGAGATGAAGAACCCGCTGCTGAAAAGGCTTGTGGAAATCATCGGCTATCAGGAGGGGCTTCCCGTTGTGGTAAATCCTGGAATTCTGGATCCGAGGGAATTTATCGACCAGGTGGTAAACGTGCGCATCCCGAATCCCTTCATGCCGGACGCGCCTCAGCGCATCGCTACCGACACCTCCCAGAAGCTGGCCATCCGCTACGGCGAAACCATCAAGGCCTACGGGAAGAATCCGACCCTGAACGTTGCGGACTTAAAAATGATTCCCCTGGTATTCGCAGGCTGGCTCCGGTATCTGATGGCGGTGGACGATCAGGGAAATTCCTTTACGCCCAGCGCGGATCCTCTTCTTGAGATCGCGGGCGCTTACGTGAAGGATTACGCCCTGTCCGACGCGCCCAAGGATCTGAGTCGGTTGGATCCGTTGCTCTCGAACGAGAAAATCTTCGGAGTGGATCTGATTGCCGTCGGCATGGCCGATACGGTAAAGAATTACTTTTCGGAGCTGTCCCGGGGAGTCGGCGCTGTGGAAGCGACCTTAAAGAAATATGTGGCTCCCTGAGTGAGGCATAGCCCGTCATATCCATAAATCCACAATCCGGCGGCTGATATTTTACAAGATATCAGCCGCCTTTATTCATTCTACCTTACTTAAAGAATTCATGTCCTCCGTGCTTGAACAGAAAAGTCAGGTTCTCGTCGAACCAGCGCATCTTTTCGCTGTTTGCATATTTCCGGGAGGCAAAGAAAAGCGCTCCCTCCGAGATATCCTCCCCCGCCAGGGCCCGTCCCACCGCGGAAATCGTCAACTCGCTGATCTCAACGGTGTAATACCTGCCGTTTGCCACAGGGGAAAACTGGCTGACGCCATGCTCCCGCTGAAAGACGACCTCGGTTACAGTTTCCGGAAATCTATCGCTGTTTACCCGATTTAGCACGACGTTTGCCACCAGAAGCCGACCGTCCTCGTCCTCGCTTCCCGCCTCCGCCTCCACAATTCGGAGCAGGGTCTCCATGTCCTCGTCGCTCAAGATCAGCCCGTCCGCTTTTTCTATCAGAGTATAGTCTACAATTCTCTGGCCCGACACCGCGGCGGACGCCGTCCCTACCCCCATGCTGATGTTCTGTGCCGATGCAGCCTGGAGCAGCTCCCGCCGGTCAGCCTTTTTCTCAGCCTCCTCAAGAGTCAGACTCCGTTCTCTTCTTTCCTTCGCTTTCTTCTCCGATTCCTCGAAGTTCAAGTCCTCTCCCGCTTGTTCTTTCAACTCCGCAAGGGTCAGGCTTTCTCCCGCTCTTTCCTCCAGCTCCTCAAAGGTCAGGCTCATCCGGCTTACCGGTTTAGCAGCCTCCCCCTCGTCAGAGGCCGCCCCCGCCCAAAGCAGTCCCATCATAACGACCAGATTTCCCGCCAGTAACAGGCCGATCGCTTTTTTATACATAAAGCTTCCATCCTTTCCGCTGTTTTATGGAACAGGCTTACGCCTGTCCGATATATCAGTATATGAAGAAAAGTTGGAAAATATATCCGAACGGTTGCTGATTTTTTCAAAAGGATGGTATAATAGAATCAAAGGGCTATAATAATCAAAAACAGGTGGAGGTATCCAATAGAACAGATGAACTTGACAGGATCCGAAACAAACCAGATAAAATACGAGGGAGTTTTCCCGGCCCACCAAAAAAACGGCGCGCTTTATTACCGCGCTTCCCTGACCTTCCGGCGCAAGCATATCAGTCTCGGCAGCTTTGCCTCCCCTGAGGACGCCCACTCGGCTTATCTGGAGGGAAAGCAGGTACTTGCGGATCCCGGGTGTATCCCCGAAAGATATGTTCCCGGCGGTCGCCTGCCCTTTGAAAAGTGGGTTTGCCTCGCCAACTTCCGGGACAACGGAATCTATCTGCGCAACCCGATTTACGTCGGGAAGAAGCTGTTTTACTATTATCTCTCGCCCTCTCGCGTTCTGAAATTCGACCCGGACGACCTGTTTTACTATTCGTCCCATAAGATCATGTGCCGGGGCGGACATTACTTCGTGGCGGACTACGGGCTTCAGGTCAGCATCGCTTCCCGCTACGGAATCCGCCCCTACGCCAGGGAAGGGAAGGATTTTCTTTTCATCAACGGCGATTCTACCGACTTCCGCCGGGAAAACCTGAAAATATTTACGGTTTACCAGGGGGTTACCTGCGAGCAGAAAAAAGGGCGAAGCCTCTATACCGTCCGCATCCATATCCGGGGAAACGTCATCGTCGGACGCTACGAGGACGAGACGGAGGCTGCGATCGCCTACAACAAGGCCGCCGACACTCTTCGCGCCAACGGCCTGAAACGCAGATTTATCACCAATTATATCGACGGCCTGTCTCCCAGCCGCTACGCCGAGATCTATAATTCCGTAAAAATCTCGTCGAAAATTTCCGCCTACCGGCCCTGAGAACCGAAACCAATCCGCCTGGCTCCTCCCACGCTATTTTTCCGAATAATCAATAAAGCTGATATTCAGATTGACCGGCCCGGCGATTCCGTCTACCGAGCCCTGGGTATCATACTGCCACATGGAAAACTGATAGGGGTAGTCCGGGATATCCTGCGGCTGGGAAAGCCAGACGTCATACGCCGTCAGCTTCGACATATCGATCTCCCGGATCAGCCATTCCTTGTTGCCGTAAAGAATGGATTTATAGCCGGCGTCCTCCACCGCGTCCAGAAAGGCCTTGGCGATGCTTGTCTTCTCCGACTTGCTCAGCCCGTCCGTTCTCGCCGTATCGTTCGTAATCAGCTCCATATCAAAGGCGATGGGATAGGCGATCTTATACTCGCTTAAGTTTTCCAGAATCAACGACGCCTCCTCCACAGCCTCCTCCTTCGAGATCGCCTGGGAGTAAAAATAGATTCCCACGTCCAGCCCGGCGTCAGTAGCCCGCTTCAGGTTATCCAGAAAATATTCATCCTCAATCAGCTGTCCTGTGCCGTAGCCCCTGGCACCGCCCCGGATCATCACAAAGTCAATACCGGCTCTTTTTACCTTGACAAAATCGATGTAGTCCTGAAGCTTGGAAACATCCACCCCCACGAAGGAGGTCTGCTTCCCGTTCTCGTAATATTTCATCAGCCCGGACTGACAGACCAGCCTGGTAAAATCGTACTCATGCTTGGGAAGGTAGGGGCTGATCAGAACCCACTCCTCCTTGCCGTCCGCATATTGTACCAGCGTATGCTTTCCGTCCGTAGCCGGATCGTTCTCCTGCTTCTCCGGCTCTGTCGATTCCTCCGGCTGGGGCTCCTCGGACTCCCTGGGCGGGTACTTATCCCAGAAGTCAAAGTCCTCCGGCGACTGGGCGTGGGACGACTCAATCGTCGGTTCCTCCAGAATAATCGGCGAATCATTTTTCGGTTCCTGGCTCTGCCCGGGATTCTTTTTCCCGCTGTTCATGAGCAGGACGATGACCAGGATAGCCGCCACAAACAGAGTTACCGCGACCACCGTCATCACTACGGTCGGCGTCATGCCGGAATGATCCTCATAATCGTCTCTCAGCCTCATCCGGGCTCCTTTCCTTCCGAAATACTTTCTGTGAATCTGAAAAGCTGCTCTCCTCTGATCCTTCAAGCTGCTTTGCCAACTCATAACTTATAGTGTGGTTGTCATTGCTATAATAAAATCAAAAAGACGATTTTATTATCCAAATTCTATTACAGTCTCTGCGCAAAGTAAGAATAGTGATTGACTGGTGTACAAAAGCATCTTCTTACCGGCTTAGAATAATTTAACACACTTTTTGGGGCATTTCTCCGCGCAGGTTCCGCAGCCCGTACACTTCTCCTGATCGATCACCGCATGGAAATCCGTGACGGCAACCGCCTTCTCCGGGCAGTTTTTCACACAGATCCCGCAGCCGATACAGCCCGCCTCGCAGGCCTTCATGGTGACAGGCCCCTTGTCGCTGGAGCTGCAGACCACCGCAGCCTTCGCCTCGTAAGGAATCAGGGAAATCAGCTTTTTCGGGCAGACGGCCACGCACTTTCCACAGGCCTTGCAGGCCTCCCGATCTACCACGGCCACGCCGTCTATCACATGAATCGCGTCAAAGGGACATACCTTCGCACAGGTGCCGAAGCCCAGGCATCCGCTGTTGCAGGACTTGGGGCCGCCCCCCGGCACAAAGCTCATCATGCGGCAATCCTCCACGCCGTAATATTCGTAATCCTTTTTCGTCCGGTCGCAGTCTCCCTGGCAGGCCACAAAGGCGGTCATCCTGACCCCTTCCTCCGCCTCCACCCCCATAATCCGGGCGATTTTCTGTCCCACCGACTCCCCGCCTACGGGACAGGCGTTTACCGGTGCCTGCCCCGCGGCGATCGCCGCGGCCAGGCCGGAGCAGCCCGCGTAACCGCAGCCGCCGCAGTT
>JAMPIG010000123.1 GCA_023662875.1 Roseburia sp.
GGGCGGATTCCGGACTTGCACCGGTTAGAAACGTGCGCCGCCGGGCACACATTGAGACCGGCGGAAGCGCCTGCGGAGGCGCTTTCGTCGGAATATAGAGAGATTTGGTCGGGATGCCGGAAGGATAAACGGCGGGAGACTGTGTGAAATTAATATCGACATTTTGGCAATTTGGTGTAAAAAGCTATTGATTTTTGAAAAATTTGCGCTATACTATATTTGTATGGGTGCTGACGCGTATGCATCGTACCGAAAACAGAATGAGGGCTCGTAGCTCAGTTGGGAGAGCGCTGCGTTCGCAACGCAGAGGTCGAGGGTTCGAATCCCTTCGGGTCCATTTGGAGAAAGACGAAAAGGTGGGCGGTTATCCGCTCACCTTTTATATCCTGTCCTCTTATAACACGCCGCCCCTATGATTAACATTTTGTCCCGCGCTTATTCCTGCAAAAACGGCTTCAGCGCCCTGATCCGCTCCATTTACCCCGTCTTCAGCTTAAACTTCTGGAAATCCTTCTCGGTCTCCACCAGATCGATCTGAGCGCCCAAGCCCTTCAGCTTTAAATGGAAGTCCTCATACCCGCGCTGAATATAGCGGATATCGTCCACCGTCGTTACACCCTCCGCCGCCAGCGCCGCGATGACAAGCGCCGCGCCCGCCCGCAGATCCGGAGCCGAGATGCTCGCGCCGGTATACCGCGGAACGCCGGTAATGATCGCCGTATTTCCCTCTACCTTGATCGCGGCTCCCATCCTGGTAAGCTCGTCCACATATTTGAAACGATTTTCAAAGATACTCTCGGTTACGATACTGGTTCCCTCGGACAGAGCCAGCGCCGCCGTAATCTGGGGCTGCATGTCCGTCGGGAAGCCCGGATAAGGCAGGGTCTTCACATGGGTATGATGCAGGGGCTTGGAGGCTACCACACGGATACAGTCGTCCGTCTCCTTGACCTCGCAGCCGATCTCCAGCAGCTTCGCCGTGATGGATTCCAGGTGCTTGGGAATCACGTTCTTTACCGTGACGTCCCCCTTCGTCACAGCGGCGGCAAACATAAAGGTTCCGGCCTCGATCTGATCGGGAATGATCGTATATTCCGCTCCGTGGAGCTTCTCCACCCCGCGGATCCGGACGACATCCGTACCGGCCCCCTTGATGTTGGCCCCCATACTGTTCAGGAAATTCGCCAGATCGACCACATGGGGCTCCTTCGCGGCGTTCTCGATGATCGTGGTTCCCTCCGCCATCGTAGCCGCCATCATAACGTTGATCGTCGCCCCCACGCTGGAAACATCCATATAAATATGGCTTCCCACAAGCCGGTCGGCCTTCGCCTTGATCAGGCCGTGCTCGATCGTCACCTTGGCACCCAGGGCGCAAAAGCCCTTGATATGCTGGTCAATCGCCCGAGAGCCAATATCGCAGCCGCCAGGCAGGACAACCTCGGCGTGCTTGTATTTTCCCAAAAGAGCGCCCACCAGATAATAGGAGGCCCGAATCTTCTTCAGGGCTTCATCCTCGATCACAAGGCTGTTGATGTTACCTGCGTTCAACACCGCCCTGTGCCTGTCGGGGCGTCTCACCATAACGCCCACATTTCCCATCGATCTCAAAAGAACATTAATATCCCGGACATCCGGCATATTATCAATATATATAGACTCGTCCGTCATGGTGGATGCGGCAAGGATCGGAAGCGCGGCATTCTTCGCGCCCCCGATTTCCACATCCCCTACCAACGGATTACCGCCTCTGATTGCGTATTGTTCCATCTATCTCTACCTCTGTTAAGGTTGGCATTTCTTATTTAATATTCTTTTAATCTTTTCTTAAAAATTATCTTACCACATTTTAACACACTTGTAAAACAGAACATTTATTCTCCCTTATTTCGGCACATAATTGAACGGATTCACCGGCGTCCCGTGTACCCGGATCTCAAAGTGCAGATGCGGCCCTGTGCTATTGCCGGTACTGCCGCTGAGGGCAATCCTGTCTCCCTGTTTTACCTTCTGCCCCACGGACACCAGTATTCTGCTCAGATGCCCGTACCTGGTCTGCTTGCCGTCCTCGTGGTCGATATAGACCGTGTACCCGGTGCCGCTTGCCCATCCGGCTTTCGTAACTGTACCGCCGCAGGACGCGTATACCGACGTTCCCGTAGCAACCGCCCAGTCCACACCCTTATGGTTGGTGCTGGCTCCCTTCTTGGGCGCTTTCCGGGGGCCGAAGCCCGAAGTCAAACGTCCGCCTTTGATCGGCTTGATATACCTGGGCGGAATCTTGGTCCCCTGCTTGATGATCTTCGGAACGGCCTGCATCAATACCTCTTCCTTCAGAATCTCCCTGGCAACCTCCTTGCCGTTCACATAACTGATATTTGCAATCGCCTTCCGGAAGCCGTCGTGAGGCTGCTGCAAAACCTCGATATCCGTGGTATACCAGCTGTCCTCCTCGATCACGATAACCTCCTCGTTATAGGTTTCCTCCACATACATCTGCTCCGTCCACTCTACGGAAAGAATCGGCTCGGGTATGGTAATAATCAGCTGCTGCCCGATCTGAAGAGTCGTATACTCATTCTCCAGACTATCGTTCATAGCGATAATCTCATCCATGGGAATATTAACCTCGATCGCGATTTCAGACAGAGTATCCCCCTGCTTTATTTCATAGATACCGGGAATCTCCTGATCCATAACCACAAGCTGGATCGCCTCCTCCAGAGAAGTCAGACGTTCCGCCGGCAGATAAGCTTCCACTACCTCTACCTTTTCCGAGAAATTCATGGAGAGAATTCCATCCTCATAATCCTCAAAATCCAGCTCTCCTTCGTCCCGGATTTCCGTCTCCCGCAGCTCCTCCAGAATGCTGGCGATACCGCCTTTTGAATAATCCTTCTCCTCTTTCTCCTGCCGCTCCGTCTTGTTTATGCTGGCGGCAAGGACGCTGAACTCCCTCTCCCCGTCATAGGCAAGGGAAACCTGAAAGCTGTCGTCCGCATCGTCCGCATCATATTTATCGATAGCCGCCTGCAGCAGCTGCGTCACATCCTCCAGACTGGCCAGATTTATGATGTAGTCGTTGAGCTTCAGCGTATAGGAACGCTGCATGGTCTCCACGACTTCCCCGCGGAGCACCTTTTCCATATTGGCAACAATCTCATCGTCATTGTCCGCCGAACCCCAGAGCAGCTCCTCCCCCTGTACGGACAGCTCCGCCTCGATAAAAACGAGCTCGTCGCTCTCGGAGGCGATCTTCCTTCTGGCGCGAATCAGCAGCTCCTCCGCCTTTTCCTCGTCCTCTACGATCCCCATCTCCTGACCGTTCAGCATAACATGGTAAAAATTTTCACCGGTTTCCTCGTACTCTGTATATCCTCTCACGCCGAGCAGGCAGATAAACAGCGTGATCAGCGTAGTCATAATATATGTAAATCTGTATTTTTTATAATTGTTTTTTTTCTTCATTGTTTTTCCAGTCGTTCATTCGTCGCGTTCAATTTAATAATTTTGTAATAAAGTTATTCTATCAGCAATTTCAGGGCTTGTAAAGACAGTTTTCCAAGGATATAGTAAATGTAACAACAATGATGCAATCTGAAGGAGGCCTCCATGGAGAACCCGATTATCTTCCATATTGATGTCAATTCCGCCTTTTTAAGCTGGTCCGCCCTGGAGCTGCTGGAAAAGGGGAGCGAAACGGATCTGCGGCTCATCCCGTCCATCGTGGGCGGCGACAGGAGTACACGCCACGGCGTTGTGCTGGCAAAATCCATTCCCGCGAAAAAATACGGTATCACTACCGGAGAGCCTGTGGCCGCCGCCTTCCGCAAATGTCCCACGCTGGTGACGGTTCCGCCCAACCACAGCCTCTACCATCAGCGAAGCCGACAGCTGATGGACTATCTCCACGGGTTCTGCCCCGATATCGAGCAGGTCAGTATTGACGAATGTTATATGGATTATTCCCCCATCTCGTCAAAATATGCATCACCCGAGGAAGCCGCCGCCCTGATCAAGGACTCCGTCCTGGAAAAGTTCGGATTTACGGTAAACGTCGGTATCTCCGACCGAAAGGTACTGGCGAAAATGGCCTCCGATTTTCGGAAGCCAAATCTGGTTCACACCCTGTACCGCCGCGAAATCCGGGAAAAGCTCTGGCCTCTTCCCGTCTCCAGGCTCTTCCTCTGCGGCCGCTCCAGCGCGGAGACTCTGAAGAAGCTGGGAATCCTGACTATCGGCGACCTGGCCGCCAGCGATCCCCGGATCCTGGAGTCTCATCTGAAAAGCCATGGCCGGATGCTCTGGCGCTATGCCAACGGCGACGACGATTCCCTGGTGATCCCGGAGCCCGCCGAGGCCAAGGGAATCGGCAACTCCGTCACTCTGGCCGCGGACGCGGCCACCCGGGAGGACGCAGTCATGATCCTTCTCGAGCTGGCGGAATCCGTAGGCAAGAGGCTCCGCGCCGCCCACACAAAGGCCGGGCAGGTCTGTACGGAAATCAAGTACAGCACCTTCCGCTCGGTCTCCCACCAGACGGCCCTGCCCGCCCCCAGCGCCTCCACCGACGTCCTCTACCGCACAGCCTGCACCCTGTTCGACGAGCTCTGGGACGGTTCCCCGATTCGGCTTCTCGGCGTCCGCGCCGGCAAGCTGTCCGAGGAGGATCAGCCGGTGCAGCTCAGCCTTTTCGACGAGGACTTTCCCACGGACGAGAAGCGCAGGAAACTGGACGCCGCCCTGGATCAGATCCGGTCAAAATACGGCAAGGAAGCCATAAAAAGAGGAAGTCTGATGGACTTCCCAAATACTGCGTCTACTCCGAAAACAAAGCCGGAATCGCCGGACTGACAAAACTCCGCAACGTTTAGAAGAACGCCCCGCATTCTTCTTGCTGCGACGAAGCCTTCTGAAAAATGTAAAATGTCGCGGCGAAGCTTTCTATAAGATCAAAAGCGCGGTTCGTCAGGCGCGCTTCACGCTGTAGCCGAAGGTTCCCAGCTGCTCCCCGCAGACCAGATAGGCCCCGTGGGAATAGACAATGGGCTCCGCCTTCTCCAGATGAAATTTACGGTTTTTATCCATATATTTTTCATCCGCGTGAACCGCGACTACCTCCGCCAGAAACAGATCGTGGGATCCCAGCGGAATCACCCTGCTCACCCTGCATTCGATATTCACCGGGCTTTCTCCGATCAACGGCGCTTTCACCTTCTCCCCGGGCAGCGCCGTCAGCCCCATCTCCCGAAATTTATCAACCTCCCGCCCGCTTTTTACACCGCAGTAATCGGTAGCAAAGGCAAGCCTTCTGGTCGTCAGGTTGACAACGAACTCCCCCGTCTCCTTTAAAATCGGGCTGGAATACCTCTCCGGCCTGACCGAGATACTTACCATGGGCGGATTCGTACAGACCGTACCGGCCCAGGCGATCGTAATAATATTATTCCTTCCCTGCCGATCCGCCATACTGACCATCACCACCGGCAGGGGATAAAGCATATTGCCCGGCTTCCAAAGCTGCTTTTCCATTTCCGCTACTCCTGTCTCCCGTAAACCGACCCGTTCCTGCGGCGAAGCTTCCCGCAAAGCAACGCTTGCCGCAGACCCTTACGCAATCCCTCCTGCCCAGGCGGCACCGTACACATTTAAAAAATCTTTATATTCAACAAATTCAGAAGCTGCAGCGCAAAACCGGCCAGGGAAAAAATCAGCGCCGCCACGGAAATTCCCAGCACAGTCCCGATTTTTCCGGAGATCCTCTTTACCGCCGCCACGGTCTCCTCCGCCGCCTTGCCCTGCTTTTCGCTCTCCTCTGTCACTACCGCCTGTACGTTGCGGTATACCTTGACGCATTCCTTATGTACCGTTTCATCCGCCGCGGCGCTGATGCTCTCCAGTCTGTCCTGGATATTTTTCCCTGTTGCCGCGCTGATCTCCTCCAGCCTGGACGGAAGATTTTTCTCCGCGGTGCCCAGACTTTCCAGACGCTCCCGCAGATTCTTCTCTGTCGTCCGAACCGCCCTTGCTGTTTCCTCGCTGTTCCTGCCCAGCTCAGCAAGACCCTTTTCCAGACGCTCCAGCCTTGCTCCCAGCTCCTGCAGCCCGGCGGTCTCCTTCTGGATATCCCGGATCTTCTGGATGCTTGCCTCCGTCAGCCGCTCCATATCCTCGCGGCTTTCCTGCGCGTTCCCAACCGCGGCCTCCCCCGCCTCTACCAGCTTCTTCAGCCGCTCCAGACACGCATGATACTCCGCTATCTGATTTTTCAGCCTGTTCATCTCTTCCGTTTCCGCCGTCGTGTTCGCCTTGATGATCTCCTGTGCATTCAGCTTCTGCGCCAGCTTATCCATAAACATATCCATCCGTATCCCTCCCTGCCCGCCCCACGGGCGCTTCTGCCGTACTTAGTTCCCTGCGCTTCGCAAACCTGCGCTTCGCAGCCGCTTGTTTTTCTTTTGCGGCCTCCTGCACTCGCAAACCTGCGCTTCGCGCTCTTTGTCCTGCTTCGCAGGACGTTTGCTCGTTAGTTTGCTGCAAGTCCCGGGCAGAGACCCGGGAAGCCGCGGGCTTCCCGGGTTCGCTTCGCTCGTCAAATCCTCGAAAAATCATCTGCTCGAGCAAGCTCGGCAGCTGTTTCTTCGAGCACTT
>JAMPIG010000124.1 GCA_023662875.1 Roseburia sp.
ACGCTCAGGACGGTATCTCCGCTGTACAGACCGCTGAGGGTGCTCTGAACGAAGTGCAGGATATGCTGCAGAGAATGAACGAGCTGGCAGTTAAGGCGGCGAATGGAACACAGTCTCAGTCCGACCGTACCGCGATCCAGAACGAGATCGATCAGCTGACCACCGAGATCGACCGTGTCGCAGAGACCACAAAATTCAACGAGACCTACCTGCTGAAGGGCGACAAGGACGCTACGAAGGGATATACCTACGGGTACAATGTTTTCGAAAAAGATGTTGTTGGCACTGCTACTTTTAAGAAGGATACTGTAAGTGGCTTGCAGCCTGCGATTACGTTTGAAGCTGCTCAAGCAGACACCATGGATGCGCAAAATGAACTGGCTAAAGCGCTGAAAGCTCAGGGAATCTCTGTAACCGGAAGAAGCTACTATGATACGACTGCAAAGGCGGCGAAAAAGGAGTATTCTATCGAGTTGAATGGAGCCGCAAAAGAGAAATTTGATGTTGTGGTAACCGACAAAGAAGCCGGAACATTCAATATCACTGATAAGGACGGAAAGGTATTAGCAAAAGTTACAGGCGTTGGAAAATACTCAGGTGCTGCGACTTCTACGTCGGGCGAATTTAAAGATACGGTAGTCTTTAATGCGACGGATGTAACAGTTTCATCGTACAGCGGCGGTGGTATAAAAGCAGCCTATTACGACCGTGACGGGAATAAGATTTCCGCCAATGATCTGGGCAATTACTTTATTTACGATGTAGAGAATTCAACCATCAGTGTAAAGAGCGGCGTTCCTAAAGTATATGACGCAGTAGGAAATGAGACCGCCTTGAATACAAATGAAATAACTGCCGTACAGGACAAGGTAGGAGCTCTTTCTCTTTCCCTGCATGTTGGCGCAGATGCGACTTCCGATAACCAGATCACTATGAGTATCGAAAACGTAAGCGCGAAGGGTCTCGGCATCGCAGGCCTAAAGATCGACGGAACCGATGATACCAACGCTCTTTCCGCGATCGAGTCGATCAAGGTGGCCCTGCAGAAGGTTTCCGATCAGCGTGCTGAGCTCGGTGCGGTTCAGAACCGTCTGGAGCACACGATCAACAACCTGGATAACGTTGTCGAGAATACGACCTCCGCGGAAGCTCAGATTCGTGATACGGATATGGCAACTGAGATGGTGAAGTACTCCAACAACAACATCCTGGCTCAGGCTGGTCAGGCAATGCTGGCACAGGCGAACCAGAGCAACCAGGGCGTTCTGTCCCTGCTTGGCTAAGCAAGACTGTAAAAGTGAATTGAGTTGTAACTATCATGAGGCTCGGCTGCTAAGGCCGGGCCTCATTTCTGTAATAGGGGTAGCCTTGTTAATTGATTTTACGAATGTGAGAGCCGGGCTGGATACTTCCTGGAGTCTTCCGCCGCACAGACGGAAAATCTTACGAAACAGGAAATCCCGGAAAGGACTTCTTATGCGAAACGAGAACAGGATTGTTTTATCGATCTCCATTCTGGTTTCGGGACGGCCGGAAATGCAGCGGTGCCTGGAATCCCTGACGCCTCTCCGGCAGGCCGTTCCCTGTGAGCTGATTCTGGTGGATACCGGCTGTAATCAGGAAGAGCTGGCCCTGGCGGAACGGTATGCAGATCAGATTATACCCTTTGACTGGTGCGATGACTTTTCCGCGGCCCGGAACGCCGGGCTGAAAGAGGCGAAAGGGGAATGGTTTCTGTTTCTGGATGATGACGAATGGTTTACCGACGTAACGGAGATTGCGGATTTTTTTCGGACAGGCGAGTATCGGAAGTACGAGGGTGCCCGTTATTATGTGCGCAACTATTCCAGCCGGGAGAAGGGAGACCAGACCTTTGTAGATACCATAGCCTTTCGGATGGTACGGCGGACGGAGGGGACAAGGTTTCAGGGTATCATCCATGAGTACCTTTGGCCGAAGAAAAATCCCATTAAAAACTTTTCCGTCCACGTGGAGCATTACGGGTATGTTTTCGAGACGGAGGAAGATCGATATCGGCATTTCAAGCGGAACGCCGGACTACTCAGGAAGCAGATCGGCCAGGCTCCGGAGGATCTTCACTGGCGCTGTATGCTGGCCCAGGAATATATGGCTGTGCGGGAATACGAGGGGGTAATTTCCGTCTGTCAGGAGGCCCTCGAGGTGTGGAGGACTCTGTCTTCGGAAAACAGGAGACAGTGGCGCTCGCTGGGAGCGGTGTACAGCTTCTTGACCGGCGTCTGCGAGAAGAAGCGCGACTATGAGGGAAGCCTTTTCTGGGCGGAAAAGGGACTGCGGGAAAAAGGAATTTTTGACTGTGCGCGGGCTTATTTATACCAGCGGCAGACGATGGTTCTTCTCCAGCAGAAGGAGTATAGCCGATGTCTGACCGCCTTTCTGGCCTATGATAAGCTGTACCGCGCCAAGGGGCAGGACAAGGCTGCTATCGCGGAGGAGACCATGACCATCAACAGCGCGGTATTTCAGGAGGATTTCTATATCATGACCGTCCTCTGCGGTCTGACGGCAATGGCGCAGTCAGGGGAGACAAAGCTCCTGAAAAAGTATTTTTATACGCTGGACTGGAAGGACAGACGTCTTTTCGGTCAGGAATATTTGGAGGAGCCGCTGCTTCGACTTTACTGCGAAGCCGGGAAGGCCGAAATGCTTCCCCTGATCCGGGTGTTGGGGGAGAGGGAGCATGGGATCCTGGAGCTTGCGCCCGTCATGGCGGGGCTGGAACGGGAGTACCGTGAGGCGGGAAAGGAGGAAGCCCTTCAACGGCTGCAGGAGGCGGGGCACAGATTGAGAGCAGCCATCCGTATCTTCTGTCCTGCCGGATTCTCTGCGCGGATCGGGTGGCGAAGGCGGCAGGGGAAGGAACGACAGGAGAAGGAGCTGCATCTGCAGGGAAAGAAACCGAAGAAACGGAGAAGCTGCAGAGTCTCTGCCGGGAAATTTTCCGACATGCAGACTGGATCTACCGGATGCCGGATGCGGTCTGGGGGATTGCGGAGGATTACGGCCTTCCTTTTGAAGAACTTTTTCTTCAGACAGATTTCAGTAAATGGAAGGTGAGTACCGATCGGTGGGCAGGCATGGCGGGTGAGCCAGAGCTTCGTAGGTGGACGGAGAGAATCCGCGGCTGGCAGGCGCAGAAAGGGACAGAGCCTGCGACCGATATCAGGTATACT
The DNA here is from genome assembly GCA_023662875.1 of Roseburia sp. GTDB lineage: Bacteria > Bacillota > Clostridia > Lachnospirales > Lachnospiraceae > Acetatifactor. The sequence continues at coordinate 3,213 of JAMPIG010000124.1, forward strand.
TATTTTGAGACAAGATGCGGGGAAGCATTGCTCTGTCGGAGGAGTGAGACAGTTTTTTTGGAGCTGGAAGAGCTGGAAGCGCTGCTGTGGGCGCAGGGCGAACATGTACTTTCTTATTATCGGGGACTGTTCCGGGAGGAAGTTTTCCGGGAGATGCCTGAGGCGCTGCCGGAGGAAGCGCAGCTTGCCCTGAAGCTGCAGGAAATTCGGGAATACCGGAGGCAGGGGGACGACCTGCATGTGATAGAAGGGATCCGAAGGAGTCTCAGTCTTTATCCGGCGTTGGAAAAGGCGATGCAGCTTTACGGGGAGCTCTACCGGGAAAGACTGGCGGCAGAAAAAGAAAAGCGGGAGAAGGAGCAGGCGGAGCTGGACGGACTTGTGCGCTCCCTGAAGGGAATTGCCAGAGAGCAGCTGAAAAGCGGACAGCAGGAGGCTGCACGGGAAATCCTGCTGCAGATTCTGCAGTGCAGGCCGGGAGATCAAGAGGCGGAAGAACTGCTGCGAAGGTGCGCGGGAGAACCGGAAGCGTAAGGCGCGCCGGAAGCGTTACCAACCATGTCTCCAACGAACAAGCAGGATGCCGGAGGGACATGTTTCGACAAAACATATATGGAGGATCTCATAAAAAAGTGTGGGATGAAGATTCAAAAAAGGAATTGTACGCAAATCCAAAATAGGAAGCTCGAAGAAGAAGCGGCAGTCAGGAAAGTAATTGATACGGTACGGCTGTACTATCCGGAATTGGAGCGGGAAGAGCTGCTCGCGTGGCAGTGGATTGTTACCGCAGAAAAGGAATAGGCACAACAACGGTTAGAAAATTTGTTATAGCGGGTGTAGCTCCTTTGGGCGAAAAAAAGATTTTATTATTGACAAAAATATGAATAGCGCATACAATAGTATGAAATAATATGTAATTATTCGTCAACAGAAAGGAGATTATGACAGTGGCAGAACAGGCACTCGTACAGGTGCGCTTAGACAAAGATTTGCGGGATGAAGTGGCAGGTATTTATGCAAAAATGGGGCTCGACATACCGACTGCCATTCGGATGTTTTTTGCCCGTACAAAAATAGAAAGGGGGCTTCCTTTTGCAGCCACCCTTCCAAGGGCTGACGAAAAGACGCTGCGAGAAAGAAGCCTGCAGGCACTTGAGAATATTAGGAGCAATGCGGAAGCACTCCCGGAGATGACGCTGGATGAGATTAACGCGGAGATTGCGGCGGCTCGTGCCGAACGGAAAGCAGGCCGATAATGCCCGTCTTAGCAGTAATTGACACTAATGTAATTATATCGGTATTGCTCACGAGAAATAGGGAATCAGCGACCTACCGGGTGCTTCAGGCGGTGCTTGATGGGCGGATTACGCCGCTGTATCACCTGGAAATTTTGGCAGAATATAAAGAAGTGGCGCATCGCCCGAAATTCCATATTCATGAGGAAGACATTGACGTGATTCTTGAGGCTATCGAAACGTTTGGTATCGAAGTACAGCCATCACCAACTGGCGAAATAATCCCAGATATGGATGACCTGATATTCTATGAGGTGGTAATGGAAAAGCGTGAGGATGATGCATATCTTGTGACTGGGAATATCAGGCATTTCCCAGCTAAAAAGTTTATTGTCACTCCGGCTGAGATGATGGCAATTATTGATGCTGTTGAGTTCGCATAGAAAATCTGAGCGAAGCTGAACGATGCCTTTGAATAGCCCGATCGCAACCAGTTCCCTGGAAAATGCATAAAATAGCCCTCCAACTGCCGACAAGAGAAAAGACATATATCACCTTGAGATAGTATATTATACAGCAAAAGAGTGGACGGAAGACAGGGAGAGCTGTCAAGAGCGGCTGCAGACGAAAGGTTTCAGAGAAAACTGTTGAGGGAATACGGTATTTAGTACGGTATCGCCGGGCAGGATCCTGCGGACGCTGGGGAAGGGGTTGTTAAAATCTGGCGGGGTTTGTCAGGTCATATGTGTATTTTTGCTTTTTGTGGCGGTCATGTTGACCGCCATGTGTATAGTTTGGGAACCATAAAAACAGCTTTTTATTGCCATCAAAATACGCCGTACAGGAGAGCGGCATATCATACTTCTTAAACTTTAACCCTGTATAGCCAAGCCTGCCTGGACGGCAAACGCTTCCACACCTTCCGACCGGGCCGCCAGCAGAAGCCAACTGCCCAGGCGTTCCGGATCTTTCTGCTTGCGGATGTCCGCTTCCAATTCAGCGGGAACAGGGCCTTTCTTTGCCAGCAGCTGCAGGATATCTTCGACTCTGCCCTCAACCCTTCCTTCGGCTCTTCCTTCGGCCCGTCCCTCGACCCTGCCCTTTTCTATTCCTTCCATCCTGACATATTCCTCTCTCGCATACCGATCCCGAACTTCCTTCAGATGGGCCTCATACAACATCTGCAGATCCTTTCGCAGGCTCATTGCCTTCATCTCCTTCATCGCCTCCACGATCCTTGGATTTTTCGTCTTTATCATCTTCAACTCCTCCTCCGACCTTGCATTCAGCAGCCGGATCCAGTCATCCACCGCCGTCCCTTTCAGCTGCTTCCGTAATTCAATCACATGCATCTCGAACAGATCCGAATACTCCTGCCCCTTCCCATCCCGCATCCGGTATACCCTGTGGTATTCCGGATCCGCATTCAGGTTGAAATCCAGGACATTAATACAAATGCATTTTTTCAAAATCTCCTGCTTTTTATTGTTGTTTGGAATTGAAAAAGCATAGATTTTCCGATATTTTGAACCTTCAGAAGAAGTTAAGAAAATAAGAAACGGTTATGCTTTGTGTAAAGCATAACACATCTATTCTGAATAGGCAATGAATATTTTTGATAGAGTTAAAACTTCAATACAAGTATCAAAAAAGAGAAAATACATCTTGCCAAAGCCAGCAAAATGTGCTACCCTATTCCTAAAGAAATATTCTTCTATCGGGCAGGACATTCTGTTGCCGGTTCTACCGCCGGTATCCTTACTATCATTTTTGGTATTCTGATCTTCAGTTTATCCCTGCTTGAAATCACACAATTTATAAGCGGGAGGGTATAGGGGATTGTTCCCTGGAAGGAACGGTCTTGTTTCCTGTCTCCCCGCGGGAAGGCGGACTATGGGGGAACGGGATGCTGCGCTTGGCGTATACATGAACGACCCGGAGCGGATCCGTTCGGTGGTGGAATACTACCTTGGCGAGCCGCTGCCGGGGGACTGGGAGTACCGGGAACGGCGGGGGCTGTACTCCGTGA
>JAMPIG010000125.1 GCA_023662875.1 Roseburia sp.
CCAGATATTGAATTTTCAAGGTGCATAGCTAAAATTCACGTGCGAAGTTTGAGTATTTTTTAATTGTCTTTTTGCTCAGCGGATTATGGCATGGCGCTAACTGGACGTTTCTGCTATGGGGAGTGTTACATGGTATAGCACAGATTTTGTACAGGATATTTGCGGGGTTCTGGGATCGCTTACCCAAAGTCGTCTCCTGGGCCGTTACCTTTCTCTTTTTAAATCTGAGTTGGATTGTTTTTCGGGCGGATTCCGTTGCGGATGCGACAGTGATGTTCCGCAATATTTTTTCCGGCAGGCCGGGAGGAATCAGCGGCGGATTGCTGCAATGCTTCAATGTGCTGGAATTTACTTATCTGGAAGAGCATGTAGATTTTTTGGGGAATATAGCGAATGCGTTGCCCTCGCTGCATCTGTGTATTCTCCTTATGGTTTCTTTGGGAATTGTGCTGCTTGGAAAAAACTGTTATGAGAAAAAATTTGTTCCCAGCGCGCCGAAAGCGATAGGCTGTATTGCGATGCTGACATGGTCGATACTGTCGTTGTCCGGTTTGTCCAGCTTTCTTTATTTTAACTTCTGATAATAGAAAAGGTGTGATAGGGTGTTATGAAAGCAAGTGTCTGGAATAAAATAGTCCTTGGGGCAACGGGAGGGATTCTGGCTTTGGTGGCGGCAGTCACCGCATGGATCGATCCGTTCCTTCATTATCACGCTCCGCTGGCGGGTTTGCAATATCCGTTGAAGGACGAACGGTATCAGAACGACGGGATCATGAGAAATTTTTCTTATGATGCGATTATTACAGGGACAAGTATGTGCCAGAATTTTCGGGTCTCGGAATTTGACGAGCTATGGGGGACAACGGCGATCAAGGTTTGTTATTCCGGAGGGAGCTATAAGGAGATAGACGAAAGCGTCAGAAGGGCGCTGGAATATCAGAATGATGTGAGATATGTGTTGAGAAGCTTGGATAGTAATCGGCTGAATTACCCGGCGGATCAGAATGAATACGAAGGATATCCGACATATCTGTACGACCGAAATCCGTTCAATGATGTAAATTATCTGCTGAATAAAGAAGTGGTTCCGAAAACAGTTGCGGTAATCAATTATACCAGATCGGGGCAGGAGACGCCGGATTGAGACGAGTATGGAAGTTGGAGCAGATACCGGACATTCGGCAGAGAAGAGGTTTTTCGAACCTGGCAGATGTTCGAGGAGCGGGAAGAGATTTATACTCTGTCGGCGGAAGATTATAGTCAGATTCGGGAGAATATCCAGAGGAATGTTCTGCAGACAGCACGGGAAAACAGGGACGTGACCTTTTATCTCTTCTTCCCGCCGTACAGCATCTGTCATTGGAATACTCTGGTGCGGACAAAGCAGCTTGACGCGCAGCTGGATGCGGAGAAATATGCGGTGGAGCTTTTGCTGGAAGCGGAAAACATACATGTATTTTCCTTTGCGGATCAGATCGGCACTATTTCGGATCTCGATAATTATACGGATGCCCTGCATTATGGAGAGTGGGTTAATTCGGATATCCTGAAATGGATCCGGGAGGGAAAGGGAGAACTGACGGAAGAGAATTATTCCGAATGGTTTCAGCAGATAAAAGAATTTTATCAGAACTACGATTTTGCGGAGCTTTCGCAATAAATCTGTGGCAGACTCAGGAAGAATGTGATATAATAACCGCAAAGAAAAACAAGCGGCTGCGAAGCAGACATTTGTTTTTCTGCGGTTGTTAACGAGCAAACATCCTGCGAAGCAGGACAAAGAGCGCGAAGCGCGGGTTTGCGAGTGTGGGAAGCCGCAAAGAAAAACAAGCGGCTGCGAAGCAGAAAAAAGCCCTGTGGGGGCGGAAACGAGGTAAAATAAGATGAGCTTTATGGAGGAATTTAACTTCTGGCTGGAGGATGATTACTTCGACCAGGCGACAAAGGATGAGCTGCTGGCGATCCGCAACGACCAGAAGGAGATTGAGGAGAGGTTCTACAAGGAGCTGGAATTTGGTACGGGAGGACTGCGCGGGATCATCGGCGCGGGCTTGAACCGTATGAATGTCTATACGGTGCGGAAGGCGACCCAGGGACTGGCTAACTTTATCCTGAAGCAGGGAACCCAGGCGAAGGGCGTTGCTATTGCTTACGATTCCAGAAGGATGTCCCCCGAGTTCGCGGACGTCGCGGGGCTCTGCCTTGCCGCGAACGGGATCAAGGCTTATGTGTTTGAATCTCTCAGACCTACCCCGGAATTGTCCTTTGCGCTGCGAACGCTGGGCTGCACCGCAGGTATTGTCGTTACCGCCAGCCACAACCCGCCGGAATATAACGGCTATAAGGTCTACTGGGAGGATGGCGCGCAGGTGACCGCTCCCAAGGATAAGCAGATTATCGACGAAGTAAAGGCCATCACGGATTTCCACGACTGCAAGACGATGGATAAGGAGGAGGCCCTGAAGGCCGGACTCTACCAGGTGATCGGCAAGGAGATCGACGATCGGTACATGGTTGAGCTGAAGAAGCAGATCATTCACCCGGACATCATTCAGGAGATGGCGGAGGATATCACGATTGTATACACGCCTCTCTGCGGCACCGGGAACCTGCCGGTGAGGAGAGTGCTTTCCGAGCTGGGCTTCAAAAAGGTGTATGTGGTTCCCGAGCAGGAGAATCCGGATCCGGATTTCACGACCCTGGATTATCCGAACCCGGAGGATCCCAAGGCGTTTACTTATGCCCTCCGTCTGGCGAAGGAAAAGGACGCGGATATCGTTCTGGCGACGGATCCGGATGCGGATCGGCTGGGCGTTTATGCGAAGGATACAAAGACCGGCGAGTACGTTTCCTTTACGGGGAACATGTCCGGTATGCTGATCGCCGAGTACATCCTGCGGGAGAGAACCGTTACGGGAACCATGCCGGCGGATCCGGCTCTGGTGACCACGATCGTGACCACCAATATGACCAGGCCTATCACGGCGGCTTACGGCGTAAAGCTGATCGAGGTTCTGACCGGATTTAAGTTCATCGGGGAGCAGATCAAGCTGTTCGAGCAGACGGGCAGCAATCATTATGTGTTCGGGCTGGAGGAGAGCTACGGCTGCCTGGCGGGAACCCACGCGAGGGATAAGGACGCTATCGTCGCCGTGATGTGCCTCTGCGAGGTGGCGGCATACTGCAAAAAGCATGGGAAAACGCTTTGGGATATGATGCTGGATACCTACGAAAAATACGGTTATTATAAAGAGGGACAGTATACGATTACCATGAAGGGAATCGACGGGGCGAGGCAGATCGCGGAGATTATGGATAAGCTGCGCAGCAATCCGCCGAAGGCCTTTGGCGCAAGGAAGGTTTTGAAGTTCAGGGACTATCAGACGGATAAGGTTGTGGATATGGAGACGGGAGAAGAGACCGGAACCAATCTGCCGAAGTCCAACGTACTTTACTTTGAACTGCCGGACGACGAGTGGTGCTGTGCGCGTCCCTCTGGTACGGAGCCCAAGATCAAATTCTATATGGGTGTCAAGGGAAGCAGCCTGGAGGACGCGAAGGCGCGTCTGGAGCAGCTGACGGAGGATGTGAAGGCCGTGTTATAGGCGCGAGAAGAAGGATCAAAGCGAGGGTATTCTTATCGTATATCGATTCCCTGCCGGGCGGATACCGGCAGGGAATCTTAGTTACCGTACAAAAGCGCGGAGAAAAATAAATCTTGCGGAAAGCCGTGTACGCAGGGGGCTGTGAAAAAAGTCTCCTAAAAGAACATCTTCAAGGGTACTGGCCCTGTGTCTTCAGAGAAGATGCCCTGCCGGGAAACGGCCTTGCGCGGTGCAAAAAGGAACTTGCACGGGGGAATGGATGGGAAAACTGAGCATAGCCAATCTGAAAAAAACACTATACTATCTGCAGAGAAACGGCCTGCGGAAAACCCTGAGCGCCGCAGGAGAGCGGCTTCGGACGGAAGAAGAGCGGGCGGAGGGCTGGATTCCCCTGCCGGAGGAGGAGCTGGAAAGGCAGAGACGGCAGGCGGAGTCAGGTTTCTCAGGAATTCGGTTCAGCATTGTCGTTCCGGCCTACCGTACCCGGGAAGGTTATCTGCGCCAGATGCTGGAGTCTGTCCGGCGGCAGACCTATTCCGGCTGGGAGCTGCTCCTGGCGGACGCCACAGAGGACGACAGCGTAAAAGAGGTAGCCGAGAGCTTCGCCGATCCCAGGATCCGCTATCTTAAGCTGACGGCTAACCGGGGGATCTCGGAAAATACAAACGCGGGGATTGCTTTGGCCTCCGGCGATTACATCGGTCTTCTGGATCACGACGACGTGCTGACGGAGAATGCGCTTTATGAGATGGCAGCGGCGATCGAGGACGGAAAGGAAAGAGGAACGCCGCCCTGGCTGCTGTATTCCGACGAGGATAAGTGCGACGGGGAGGGGAAGCGGTTCTATGAGCCGCACCGAAAAGAGGACTTTAATCTGGATCTTCTTTTGAGTAATAATTACATCTGTCATTTTATGGTGATGAAGCGGGAGCTGATGCGGGAGCTGAAGCTTAGGAAGGAGTTTGACGGGGCCCAGGATCATGATCTGGCGCTGCGGGCTGCCGGGCGGCTGGGGAGCGGAGAAATCGTCCATATCCCGCTGATCCTGTATCACTGGAGATGCCACGCGGCGTCCACGGCGGAAAATCCCCGGAGTAAGAGCTATGCCTACGAGGCGGGCCGCAGGGCGGTTCAGGATTTTGCGGACGTCCGGGGCTGGAAGGCCAGGGCGGAGGATACGGAGCATTTGGGCTTTTACCGGCTGGTCTATTCGGAGAATCCTCTGCGGGTCAGGCCGGAGCTGGGGGCCTTGGGCGGCAGGCTGGTCTCCCGGGGGAAGATCGTGGGCGGCAGGATGACGGCGGGAGGGGAGGTTCCGGATCTGGGACTTCCGGTGAGCTACAGCGGCTATCTGCATCGCGCCGTGCTGCAGCAGGACGCGGAGGCGCTGGATCTTCGCAGCCTGGAGCTGCGGGAGGAGCTGTACGATCTCTTTGAGGAGACGTTGGGCGTCCCCTACCGCAGAAACCCGGAGACGGGACTTTTCGACCCGGGGACGATGCCGGAGGGAACCGACTGGATCGAAACGGGAGTCAGGCTGGGGAAGGCGCTGCGGGAGCGGGGCTACCTGCTGCTTTATTTGCCCGAAAAAAGTGTGCAAAGATTTTCTAAGCCCGCAAGAGGGTGCGTAGCACACCTCTTTAGTACGCGGACTAAGAAAATCTAAATTACACAAGGCGAACGAATTCGCCTCGAAGAATGCCAAGAGGGGGCGCAGCCCACCTCTTTGAGCAGGCATTCTTCCTGAAATCGACAGATTCTGTGGAACCGAATAGTTCATGACAGGAGAGACTATGCAAAAAGTAACAGTTGTTATTCCAAATTACAACGGAATACGGTTTCTGGCGGATTGTCTGGACGCCCTGCTGGAGCAGGAATCCGGGACGCCTGAGTACGGCATACTGGTGGTGGATAACGGTTCCGACGACGGCAGCGCAGAGCTGCTACGGGAAAAATATCCGGCGGTAAAGGTACAGGCATTGCCGGAGAACACCGGCTTCTGCCACGCGGTAAACGTGGGTATTCGGATGGCGGAGACGCCGTATGTCATCCTTTTGAACAACGATACGAGGGTGAGGCCGGGCTTTGTGATAAATCTGCTTCGGGCGATAGAGCAGCATGAAAAGGCCTTTTCTGTAAGCGCCAGGATGCTGATGTGGGACAGGCCGGAGCTGCTGGACGACGCCGGGGATCAGTACTGCGTTCTGGGCTGGGCCTATGCCCGTGGAAAGGGAAAGCCGGCGGATGCTTATGACAGGCCTTGTTCCGTTTTTTCGGCCTGCGCCGGGGCTGCGATTTACCGGAAAGCGGTCTTTGAAGAGATCGGCTATTTTGACGAGGAGCATTTCGCCTATCTGGAGGATCTGGATATCGGCTATCGCGCCAGACTGTTTGGATATGAGAATTATTATGAACCTTCCGCGGAGGTTCTTCACTACGGAAGCGCTTCCAGCGGTTCCCGGTATAACGAGTGGAAGACCGGACTGGCTGCCGCGAACAGCGTATATGTGATCGGGAAGAATATGCCGCCGTTGCAGTGGATTTGGAATCTTCCCTTTCTGATCCCCGGATTTTTGATGAAGTATCTGTTTTTTTGTCGAAAGGGTCTGGGAAAGACTTACCGGCAGGGTCTGAAAAAAGGTATTCAAAAACTGCGCTCTGAAGAAGGGAAAGCCCGGAAAATCGCCTTTTCCCGGAAGCGCCTGGGGAATTATCTGGCAGTCCAGGGACAGCTTTACCGGAATCTCCTTCGGTTTCTTAACTCAAACTTCGCACTTAAATAAGTGCCTATGTACCTTAAAAATTTAATAATA
>JAMPIG010000126.1 GCA_023662875.1 Roseburia sp.
CTCTGCGAAGAAGGACTGACCGCCTACCCGTTATGGCAGTACCCCATAAAAGTATTTTATCAGAAAACATCGGGCATTGCAAGGGATATTCGACCTTTGTCGAAGAATTTCGCTGGTTGACAAAAGAAGCATATGTGTTATAATGTACTTGTACATTAAGTACACTTATGGTAGAGGTGCCAAATGGAAATCATTATCAGCAATAACGCCAATAAGCCGATTTACGAGCAAATCACATCCCAAATCAAGGCAATGATCATGAGCGGCGAATTACAGGCCGGAGACGCAATTCCCTCCATGCGGGCTCTGGCGAAATCCATTCATGTAAGCGTTATTACGGTTCAAAAAGCATATGAAGACTTACAGAGGGACGGATTTATCGAAACGACGGTAGGAAGAGGCAGCTTTGTGTCGGCGCAAAACAGGGAATTTTACCAGGAGGAACAGCAGCGCATCGCGGAGGAGCATCTGCAGGCTGCCGCGGAAATCGGGCGGATGAGCAACATTCCCCTTGAAAAACTGACCGAGCTGTTAGCTTTATTCTATCTGGAAGACGAATAAATTCATGACAATAAAATTCTCGCGTACATAGATTCTGTTGCCGGTATACGCGCAAGGAGGCATAAACTATGGAAAATATTTTAGAGCTGCAGGGAATCTCCAAGACATTTCCCAAGTCAAACTTTACATTAGATAACATTTCTTTTTCGTTGCCGTACGGAGCTATTTTAGGCTTTGTCGGCGAAAACGGATCCGGCAAAACGACTACGATCGGCTGCATTCTGAACACGATAGTAAAAGACAGCGGGACGGTAAAACTGTTTGGCAGGGAAATGCTTGATGCGGACACGAAGATGAGAGAAAAAATCGGCGTTGTCTACGACGGCGACAATTTTCCCGCCCACTGGACGGCAAAGCAGTTATCCCAAGTCATGGCGGGCTTTTATTCGCAATGGGACGATTCATTGTTTCAAAAACAGATGAAGGACTTTCATCTGCCCGTCGATCAGAAAATCAAACATTATTCCAGGGGAATGACAATGAAGCTGGCGATTGCAGCCGCCCTGTCACACCACCCGCAGCTGTTGATTCTGGATGAAGCCACCAGCGGACTTGACCCGATCGTGCGTGACGAGATGTTAGATGTATTTCTCGACTTTGTGCAGGAGGAAAACCATTCTGTTTTGTTGTCTTCCCATATCACAGGCGATCTCGAAAAGATTGCGGATTATATTACCTTCATTCATAACGGCAAACTCATCATGACCGCGTCCAAAAATGATCTGGCGTATCATTATGCCGTGATACGCTGCGGGGAAAGCCAATTTTCTGCATTAGACCCCGGTGATATCATTGCTTACCGAAAGAGAGACTTTCAGATTGACGTGTTAATTCGCGATGCAAAAAAAGCGGAGCGAAAATATAAAAACGCTGTTATAGACCATGTTTCTGTCGATGAAATCTTAGTGCTGTTGGTAAAGGGGGAACGGGTATGAAGGGACTTCTCAAAAATAATTTTTTTGCGGCGTGGGCGAACGCGAAGGTGTTTTCCGTTTTTATGCTTGCATGGGGAATTTTCGTTGTCCTCGTACCCTACGACACGCTTCAAATGTGGTATATCCTGATTGGAACCGTCGGTTTTTCCATAAACGCAGCTTCCGGTATCGGAAACGAATACGCCTCAAAATGGGGAAAATACAAGCTGACTCTGCCGGTAAAACGCGCGGATATTGTAAAAAGCCTTTTCTTAAGCCAGATTCTGTGGCTGCTTGTGGGACTGCTCTTTTCCGGGACAGGGATCACATTATCCTTTCTTTTGCACGGCTGCTCTTATGACCAGTTTATCGTCATGCTCAGTATGTTTGCGTTGGGAATCTGCGTGAGCTTTGTTATGGATGCCATGTTCATCCCCTTGCTTTATTGGGGCGGCGAAGAAAAAAGCACCGTGTTTCTGATTATTACGTTACTCTGCTCCTTTGGTATCGCATCGGTACTTTTTAACATAACTGACGCGGCTCCCCTGTTTGGAATGTTCCTGAGCATTTTTTGTTCGGCGTTGCTTTTTGCCCTGTCTTATCCGTTGACGGTTCACATTTACAGGAAAAAAGAGTATTGATCTCTTCGTCTTACCTGTCTAAGCGCTTTCGGGAACAATACCAAAAGAGCGTTGTGGATTATCTCTACGAGGTACGCATCGCCAGCTCCCTGCCCCTTCTGGCAAATCCCGACCTGAAAATTGCGGATGTGGCCCAGATGACCGGCTTTGTAGACAGCAATGCTTTTATCCGCATTTTTAAGAAATTAAAAGGGATCACTCCCGGAAAGTACAGCCAGTCCGTACTGACCGGCATCGTCTCTCCGGAAAATGACCCTTCCAATCCGAGCTAATCGTTAACTTTCGTTTTATACGTGATTCGGGTGCAAGACTTTCTGCCACTCGCAAATTACCCGGAGGTTCGTTTCGCTGAATCTCTATACTTATACCCATGCCTGCCAACGGCAGGCTCAAATTCAATCCGTGTGAAGAATACCTTCTCAAAGAGGTGGGATACGCTCCCTCCTGGCGTTCTTCAAGTTGCTTTAGCAACTTGTGCAACTTAGATTTTCTTAGCCAGTGTACTAAAGAGGTGTGCTCCGCACCCTCTTACTGGCTTAGAAAATCTTTGCACACTTCTCCCGCCGTCGCTTATTCCGCCCCTCTCCGCCCTGCCATCCAGCAGATTTTTTGGGACGCCTTATAAAAGCCCAGCTTCTCCTGCAGCCGCTCCGAGGCCAGATTTCCTTCCATGGTATGTCCATAGGGGATCCAGCCCCTTTCCAGATGACGGTTCACACAGTAAGCCTCCAACGCCTCCCCTACGCCCTGTCTGCGGAAAGCCTCCTCCACAAACAGCATCCCCATACTGCCCTCTTTATGGATGCCGATAAAGCCGATCTGCCGTCCCTCCGCGAAGGCACCGTACATCATGCCATCCCGGATTCTTTCCCGGATACAGTCCTCCGGCTGGTCGACGTAGTGGTCGAGCACATAGGGCGCATCCTCTGATTCCAGCCTGCGGATCTCTGGAAATTTTACGGGAAGCGGTTCTCTTGCCGTATAAAGGTACTGGTTGCAGTATCCCCAAAGCCCATACCCCTGCGCCGCCATCTCTTCTCTCCAAAAATCTTCCGGCACAAGAATCCAAACCGCCTCCCTGGGTACTTTCCTCAAAAGCTCCATTGCCTCTGCCGCTGTGTTCTCCCGCGACGTCTGCAGCATACCAGTTGCAGCCTCCCCGTCATAAATCACATATGCCTCGCCCTCCTGCCAGAGAATTTCGCCCTTTCCCCGAGCAAGGCTTTCCATGATATGGATACGGTTTCTTTTATCCCGGGACAGCCTCCGGATCAGATCCTGCTTCTCACAATACCTCGCGTACAGATCCGGGCGTACCGCCGCCGTTTTCTCTTTCGCCTGCTCCAGTCTCCACTGCCGGATCTTCTCATGATTCCCGGACAAAAGCACCTCCGGTGCCCGCTTCCCGTGCCAGACCTCGGGTCTGGAATACTGGGGATATTCCAGCAGGTCGTTGAAAAAACTCTCCTCCCGCGCCGATTCCTCGTTTCCCAGCACGCCGGGGACAAGCCTTGCCACCGCGTCGATCAGCACCATCGCCGCAAGCTCTCCTCCCGTCAGCACATAGTCGCCGATGGAGATTTCGTCCGTGACGATTTCCTCCAGCGCCCGCCGGTCGATCCCCTCATAATGGCCGCATAAAAGAACCAGCTCCTCTTCTTTTGCCAGTTCCCTTGCCTTTTTCTGGGTAAAGGGCGTCCCTTGGGGCGTCAGGTACACCGTGCGGAGTTTCTTTTCTCCCGCCACGACCCTCCAGGCATCGTAAACGGGCTGGGCCTGCATCAGCATCCCCGCCCCGCCTCCGTAAGGATAGTCGTCTACCTTACCGTGCTTTTCCTCCGTATAGCCCCGGATATCCACGGTATTCAGCGATATCTTCCCTTTCTCCACCGCTCTGCCGATGATGCTGGGGGCAAGTCCCTGACGAATCATCTCCGGAAATAATGTCAACACATGAAACTTCACTGTTTCCCTCCTTTGCGCCGCATCCGCCTGTGACAGCACAAACCCTCTCCCGAAGCCTGATCGGTTCCGGGAACAGCGCCCGCGCAAAAACGAATCCAATCGCCCGGCATTCTTCGAGCTGCTTTGCAGCCTTTCGCAACCTGCATAACCTGAAAAATTCAGGCAGGCGTACTATACCGAACACAATTCTTCGAACCGCTTGAATTCCTTTCAGTGCCTGACCTGATCCTCCAGCAGCCCCTCCAGAATATGAATCCGAATAAATCCGGCCGCCACATTTACCTCCAGAACGCACTGCTTTATCGCAGGCAGCAGCAGCTCCCTGCCATCGTCCAGATCGATGATGTAAACGTCGTTCGCCCCGGTCTCCATCACTTCCCGCAGCACGCCGATCTCTCCGCCGTCCTCGTCCCGCACCCGCAGACCCATCAGATCCGCAACAAAATACTCGTCCCGGCTCAGTCTGACCGCGTTTTTTCTGGAGACAAGAAGAGACGCCTTCCGATACCTTTCCGCCGCCTCGATGGTATCGATCCCCTCCAGCTTCAAGATTACAAACTGCTTAAAAAACTTCGCGCCCTCCACCTCCAGGCAGATCCTTTCCTTTCCCGTATCCAGCAGGACTTCCTTCAGCTTTTTAAACCGCTTCGGATCGTCCGTCGTAGGAAACACCTTTACCTCGCCCTTTAACCCGTGGGTAGAGGTAATCACCCCTACCTGAAAAAACTCCTCCATCCTTATCCCCCTTAAAAAAGCGTCCTGTCGGACGCAAAGCGTCTCTTCATGACGCTTTTGCTACGACGTAATTTCCTATGAGGTAAAAAATCAGGGAGGGACATGCAAGCCGCCTGTTCCTCCCAGCTTTCGAACTCTTTATACAATCTCCACATCCACTCTCTTGTTGTCTTTGGATGATGCAGCCTTCACAACAGAACGGATAGCCTTTGCAATTCTGCCCTGTTTACCGATAACCTTACCCATATCGGATGCAGCTACATGAAGCTCGATGACGGTATTTCTGCCTTCGGTTTTCTCGGTCACAACAACCTCATCCGGATTGTCAACAAGCGCTTTCGCAACTACTTCAACTAGTTCCTTCATAAGCCACCTCCCAAGAATCCGAATTTATTTTTCGATACCAGCCGCCTTGAAGAGTTTACCGACCTGCTCGGTAGGCTGCGCGCCGTTTGCCAGCCACTTCTTCGCCAGCTCCTCGTTGATCTTGAATGTGCTGGGATCCGTGCTGGGATCGTAGGTTCCGATCTCCTCGATAAATCTTCCGTCTCTGGGGGAACGAGAATCCGCCACGATGATTCTATAAAAAGGCGCTTTCTTCTGTCCCATTCTTCTCAATCTGATCTTTACTGCCATTGCTTTTTCCTCCATTAATGCGTTAAAATATAGTTTTTATCTATGAAATATCTGACCGCCGAAAAGACCGCCTTCCCGGCTGCAGACATATTCATCTGAAATTCATCTGAAACAATAAAATTTACGCTTTGCAAAAATTTTATTGTCATGACTCAAAACGGAAATCCGCCCTTCATGCCGGGAAATCCTCCGAAACGACCCCGGCCGCGCTTCCCACCGCCACCAAACTGCTTCATCATCTTCTGCGTCTGCTCAAACTGTTTCACAAAGCGGTTTACCGCGGCGATATCCACGCCCGCTCCTCTGGCAATCCTATGCTTGCGCTGCGGATTCAACAGCTTGGGATTCCTCCGCTCCTCAAGAGTCATGGAAAGGACGATAGCCTCCGTCCTCTTCAGCTGCTTTTCATCCACCATGGACTCCAGATCCGCTCCCTTCATCCCCATTCCGGGCAGCATCCCAAGGATGCTCGACAGTCCGCCCATATTGCGCATCTGCCGCATACTCTCCAGGTAATCCTCAAAATCGAATTTCCCCTTCTTCATCCGGCCGGCCATCTCGCGGCTCTTGTCCTCGTCGATATCGATGCTCTCCTGGGCCTTCTCGATCAGGGAGAGCACATCTCCCATCCCCAGAATCCGGTTCGCCATCCGATCCGGATAAAACTGCTCCATATCCGAAAGCTTCTCGCCCATACCGACGTAAAGGATGGGCTTCCCTGTGACCGCTTTGATCGAAAGCGCCGCGCCGCCCCGGGTGTCGCCGTCCAGCTTTGTCAGAATAACGCCGTCCACTCCGATTTTTTCATCAAATTCCTTCGCCACGTTTACGGCGTCCTGACCGGTCATGGCGTCCACCACCAGCAGGGTCTGATGTACCGTCACGCTGCCTTTGATCTCCTGCAGCTCCGCCATCATATCCT
>JAMPIG010000127.1 GCA_023662875.1 Roseburia sp.
GGGTGGAAGCCCCCGCGGTAATACCCACCAGGCAAACAGCTTTCGGTAGTTTTAAACGCAAATCATCCAGTTTTTGTATCAAATAGGTGTCGGCGCATTCCTCTCTGCATATTTCATACAGCTTTCTTGTATTGGAGCTGTGCTTCCCGCCTATCACGATCATCACGTCAGCCTCCGCCGCAAGGGCCTTTGCCGACTGTTGCCGCTGCTGTGTAGCGCTGCATATAGTATCCGCAACAATAACATTGTAACCTTTTTTTTGAAAAATTTCAACTATATAATGAAATTTATTGTAGTTAAATGTCGTTTGAGACACAATGCTTATTTTTTCACCGTCCGAAAACGCCAGTTTTTCCGCCTCCTCCGGCGTCTCCACCACATACGCCCTTCCCCGGCAGCTTCCCAGAATCCCCTCCACCTCCGGGTGTCCGGGATTCCCCACAATGACCACAGGCTTCCCGGCGGCGCTCTCCTCGCGGACAATTCTGTGGATCCTTTCCACAAAGGGACAGGTCGCATCCACGCACTCGATCTCCCGCTCCCTCAGAAACGTAAAGATTTCCTCCGGCACACCGTGGGCCCGAATCACGACGGCAGCCTCCCGGCCTTCCACGCTGTCCGCAAGGGCCTCCAGCGCCTCCCGGCTCTCCAGCACCTTTACGCCCCGCTCTCCCAGCTCTCCCACAACCGTCTCATTGTGCACAATCGGGCCGTAGGTATAAATAGTCTTCCCCTTTTCCAGCTGCTCATACACGGTATCCACCGCCCTTCTGACGCCGAAGCAGAAGCCCGCGTACCTGTCAATCCTGACCTCCATGCTGAAATCCCCTTTTCATACTTCCCGCCATGCCGGCGCAGCCGGCACTAACAATCTGTGCGAAGAATCGCAAGAGATGGGCTGTCCCCTCTTGCGATTCTTCTGTGTGCAACTTAGATTTTCTTAGCCAGTGTACTAAAGAGGTGTGCTACGCACCCTCTTACTGGCTTAGAAAATCTTTGCACACTTTGCAAAGCTCCAGAATGCGATCGATCACCTCGTCCACCGTCATATCCGAGGTGTCCACCAGCACCGCGTCCTCCGCCTGGCGCAGCGGCGAAACCTCCCTGTGCATATCCCGGTAATCCCGCTCCTCGATATCCGCCTTGATCCGCTCAAGATCGCAATCCTCTCCCCGGGCCTTCAGCTCGTCATAGCGCCGCTTCGCCCGGACGCCGCTGTCTGCAGTGAGATAAATCTTGGTCTGGGCCCGGGGCAATACGCAGGTTCCGATATCCCGCCCATCCATAATACAGTCGCTCTCCGCCGCAAGCCTGCGCTGCAGCTCCACCAGCTTCTCCCGCACCCTGGGGATCACGCTGACCGAGGAGGCCGCGCTTCCTACCTCCTCCGTGCGCAGAAGGGGATTCACATTCTCCCCGTTTAAATATACGACCTGCTCCCCGTCCTCATAACGGATGGTCACGTCCGAATCCAGACAGCAGCGGATTACCGCTTCCCTGTCCTGCGGGTCGATCCCCTGACGGAGCACCGCCACGGTAAGCGCCCGGTACATCGCCCCCGTATCCACATAAACCAGCTTCAGCCTTTCAGCAACCGCCCTGGCGATAGTACTCTTGCCCGCCCCCGCAGGCCCGTCGATCGCAATATTATAGGTCATACTATACCTCCCTGTCATTAAACTACTTCTGCTGATGTCCAGAAGAATGCCCTGCCAAATGCCCCGTAGACCAGGCAATCTGCAGGTTAAAGCCGCCTGTCAGCGCGTCCAGATCCAATACCTCCCCGGCAAAATAAAGCCCCCTTACCTTTTTCGATTCCATGGTAGAGGGATTGATCTCCTTTATCGAGACGCCGCCCCGGGTTATGACCGCCTCCGAAAAGTCGCCGGTTCCCGTCACGGTCAGCGGAAGGTTCTTGATCAGCCGGACGAAATCCCGCCTCTCCTGCCGGGTGACCTCATGAACCCTCTTTTCCGGGTCAATCCCGGACAATTCCGTCATAACCGGAATCAGCCGGACAGGAAACAACCCGCCCAGGGCGTTCCGAAACTGCCGGTTCTTATTTTCCTCAAAATCCCGCAGGACCCGTTTATCCAGCTGTTCCTCCTCCATGGCGGGCTTCAGATCCAGAAACAGCTGACTCCCCCGTCCCGGCACATAATAGCTGCTGGCGGAGAGCACCAGCGGCCCGCTGACGCCAAAATGCGTAAACAGCATCTCGCCAAAGCCCTCGTAAACCTCCCTCTCCCCGCAGATCAGCCTCAACCGCACATTTTTAAGCGACAGCCCTGTCAGCCCCCCGCACCATTCCTCCCGGATTCGGAGAGAAACCAGCGCAGGCCGCAGCTCCGTCACCCGATGCCCGGCCTCCCCGGCAAATCGATAGCCGTCTCCTGTGGAACCGGTAGAGGGATAAGACAGGCCCCCGGTACAGACGATCACCTTATCCGCCGAAAATCTTCGGTTTCCCTCAGCTATAACACCTGTTACTTTCCCTTCCTCCAGACAAAGCCTCTCCACCCTCGTCCGAAGCAGAACTTCCACCCCCCGTCGCTTCAACACTCCCGCCAGAGCCGCGATCACATCGGAGGAATGATCCGACACCGGAAACACCCGACCGCCCCTCTCCGTTTTCAGCGGGCATCCCGCCTTCTCCAGGAAATCCATAACGGCTGTATTGTTAAATTCATAAAACGCGCTGTAGAGAAATTTCCGGTTCGTGCAGACATTGTCGAAAAGCCCCTCCATATCCGCGGCGTTCGTCACATTACATCTGCCCTTACCCGTAATATACAGCTTTTTCCCCAGCTTCTCGTTTTTTTCAATCAGGCAGACACTGTCTCCCTGTTCCGCGGCAGCCGCCGCGGCCATCATTCCTGCCGCTCCGCCGCCGATCACTATGACACGCTTCACCTTCGCTCCCGTCCGCCCGCTTTCAGGCTCAATTATCGAATTCTTTCAGAGTCCTCCTCCCTCCGCAGAGAATAATTCAGAATCGGCTCATCGTCAATAAAATTAATCTCGTCGTTCAGGTAGACCTGATAATTATTCCAGGTTTCCTCCAGCATCTCCAGATTCTGCCGTACCTCCTGCGGGCATTTCAGGCAGAGCGCCACCACAAGGGCGTTGATCACGCTCAAGGGTGCCACAAGGGAATCCACGATGGAAACCATATCGCTCCTGGCTAAGAGATGACAGGCCGAATACAGGTTCATAGGCGAGTTGACGGAATCCGTAATCGCGATCACCTTGGCGTTCCGGTCATTGGCAAATTCCATGGCCTTCAGGGTACGCATGGAGTACCGGGGAAAGCTGATGCCGATAAAGCAGTCCCTGTGGCTGATCCGAATCATCTGCTCAAAGGTCTCGCTGACGCTGGTTGTCTTCAGCAGGACAACTCCTCCCCGAACCATATTCAGGTAAAAATGCAGGAACTCCGCCAGCGGTTCGTTGCTGCGCAGGCCCATGATATAAATAGTCTCCGCCTCAAGAATCGTGCTGACCGCCAGCTCAAACGCCGCCGGATCCAGGTTATCGATCGTATGCTGCAGTTTTTCAATATCAGCCGTTATGACAGAGGTCAGCACCTCCGACTGGGTACTTCTGCCGTATTTCGCATCCATCTTCTGGATACTTCCCAGCTTCCCCCTGACGCACTCTACCAGCGCCTTCTGGAATTCCGGATATCCCTCGTACCCCAGCCCGGCCGCAAATCGCACTACGGTAGACTCGCTGATTCCCAGCGCCGCCCCCAGCTTCGCCGCCGTCATAAAAACGGCCTGATCATAATGCTCCGAAATATAGGCGGCGATCGCCTTCTGGCTCTTGCTCATCCGATCAAACCGCTCCGCTATTCTGTTCAATACGTCGTATTCTTTCTCCATCCCTGTTTCCACGTCTTTTCTGACTGCCGGGCACTTCCAAGCCCCTCCATCTCCGCCTTGCGAAGCGCTCCGCACCTTCCCTTTCTACTTACAGCCCAGCCTCTACTATCCCACAAAAGCCTCGTATGTATGCTTCAGCAGCTCCATAGTCTGTACATCTGTAAGATCGTAGTCCCCCGTCAGGGTCATACAGGCCGCCCCGTGGATAAAAATCCACATCTTCATGAACAGATCGCCCGGATCCGGACAGCCCATCACCCGCGCCAGATTGATCTCATAGACCAGGTTCCCCTCCCCGCCGTTTAAAAGCTCGTACATCCCCTTCCGCCGCTGCTCACCGTTGACAAAAAGCAGCTCAAAAAGATGCCTTTCCTCCCTGGCAAAGGCAATATAAGCCATTCCCAGATTGGAAAAGGGCGTCTTCCCCGTCCTTGGATAAAGGCTGTAGTAATCCCGGAAAAACAGGGCCGCCCTCTCATAAACATCGGCCCAAAGCTCCTCCATATTTTTGTAGACGCGGAAAATAGGCTGCGTCGAGCAGCCCGCCTTTGCCGCTACCTTCCGGGCCGTCACACAGTCAAAGCCCTCCTCCCTGGTCATGGCAAAAGCCGTATCTAAAATCGCCTGCTTCGTTATCGTTTCTTTTCGGGCCATACACACCCTTTCCTTCCCCGCTGCCTTCCGCAACTCCTGCGCCACAACGTCCGAATCCCGCCAGCCCGTCCTCAAGGCCGCTCCACTTTATAACACTTGTTATTTTACTTCATATCAGGCTGCTTGTCAAGTATTTCCATTCCATTTCCTTACGCGACGCGGCCTGCGCAAAGCTTTCGCTCCGCGCAGGCCGTCAACTGACTCCTTATACAGGATACGCCCCATTCTTCGTATCCGCCTGTGTCATATCTACTTTTTCCTGCTGTGCCTGACGATACTTGAAGAAATCGGTGGCAACCTGCGGGAACAGCGCGTAGGATAACACGTCCTCATCCTGCTGCTTCCATTCCTTCATCTCGCCCTCCAGCTTGCTCATCTCGTTCTCCAGCATATCGGCATACCGGCAGGTAATTCTCTCCTCGCCGGGGATAACCTTGTCGATGACCTCCTGGCTCATAGGCTTTACGGTCTGTCCGTACTCTCCGCGGAGCACCGCCTTGGTCTCCTTGGTCGCCATCTTGTACCGCTCGCCCATCAGTACGTTAAATACCGCCTGGGTTCCGACGATCTGAGAGGAAGGCGTAACCAGAGGAGGCTCGCCCAAATCCTTCCGAACCTGAGGGATCTCCTTCAGCACGTCGTAATATCGGTCTTCCGCGTTCTGCTCCTTCAGCTGGCTCACCATGTTGGAAAGCATACCGCCGGGCACCTGATACAGCAGCGTCTTGATATCCACGCCCATCACCTTGGGATTCAGCAGGCCGCTCTTTAAGCACTCGTCCCTGTAAGGGCGGAAGTAATCCGCGATCTCCGCCAGCAGATTCTGGTCGAAGCCGGTGTCGTAGGGCGTTCCCCGGAAGGCCTCTACCATAACCTCGGTCGCCGGCTGGGAGGTTCCCATCGCGAAGGGGCTCATAGCGGTATCGATGACGTCCACGCCCGCCTCCACCGCCTTCAGATAAGTCATGCTCGCCACACCTGAGGTATAGTGGGTGTGCAGCTGGATCGGCAGCTTTGTGTTCTCCTTCATAGCCGTGATCAGCTCCGCCGCCCGGTAAGGCACCAGCAGCCCCGCCATATCCTTGATACAGATGGAATCCGCTCCCATCTCCTCGATCTTCTTCGCCATATCCGCCCAATATTCCAGAGTGTAGGCATCGCCCAGCGTATAGGAGAGGGCGATCTGCGCATGTCCGCGCCCTTCCTGCTGCTTCATCCGGTTGGTAGCGTTTACCGCCTCCTGCAGGTTGCGCAGGTCGTTCAGACAGTCGAAAATACGGATGATATCGATACCGTTCGCAATCGATTTCTGTACGAACGCATCCACCACGTCGTCCGCGTAGGGCCGGTAACCCAGGATGTTCTGGCCGCGGAACAGCATCTGCAGCTTGGTCTTCTTAAATCCGTCGCGCAGCTTCCGCAGTCTGTCCCAGGGATCCTCCTTCAGGAAACGCAGGGAAGCGTCAAAGGTCGCGCCGCCCCAGCACTCTACGGAGTGATAGCCGACCTGATCCATCTTCTCAACGATCGGGAGCATGAAATCGGTAGGCATTCTGGTCGCAATCAGGGACTGGTGAGCGTCACGCAGTATGGTTTCCGTAATCTTAATCGGTTTCT
>JAMPIG010000128.1 GCA_023662875.1 Roseburia sp.
ACTGCTGGAACTTTTTGCAGCTGGTAGCGGCGCGGCTCTTTTCCGCTTCATTCGCAGTGCTGGCCTCCATCCCGTTTTCCAGATTTTTCAGATAGGTGCGGAAGGTGCGCTTGCTCTCCCGCTGGCGGATCCTGCCCTTGAGCAGCATGGCCTCCGTCAGCTGGCGGCCGATGCGCACGATGGGATTCAGGGAAGACATGGGATCCTGGAAAATCATGGCAATCTTGTCGCCGCGGATCTTATGGAAATCCTCCTCGGAAATTTTCAACAAATCCTGCCCGTCATAAATAATTTCGCCGGACTCTACGATAGAGTTGCCCGCCAGGATGCCTAAGATCGCCTTGCTGGTGACGGACTTGCCGGAGCCGGACTCGCCTACAATGGCTAAGGTTTCCCCCCTGGCAAGATCGAAATCGATGCCGCGAACCGCCTGCACCTTGCCGTTGCTGGTGCGGAAAGAGATTCGTAAATCCTGTACATGTAGTTTATTTTCCATCAGTCGTCCCCCCCCCTTGTCGTTGGATTGAATGCGTCGCGAAGACCGTTGCCGAAAAGGTTAAAGCAGATCATCAAAAGCCCCAGGAAGATACTTGGATACAGGATGGCGTGGGGCGCAGTAGTGACAACGGCGTTCCCCTGGCTTAACAGCGTGCCGATGGTAGTACCGGCAAAGGCGCTCAGATTCACGATACCTAAGTAAGTCATAGAGGTCTCGGAGCTGATAACGCCCGGGATCACCAGAGCGCAGCTGGTAATAATAGTGCCGATGGCGTTGGGGAAGATGTGCTTGAACATCAGCCTTCCGTCGCTGGCTCCCAGCGTGCGCGCCGCCAGGACAAACTCCTGACTTTTAAAGCGGTAGAACTGCTTTCTCGTCAGGGCGGACATACCGATCCATCCCGTCAGCACAAAGGCGAACAGGAACGACGGCACAATACCTACCTTCTGGGCCAGATGCAGCTGGAACAGGGTGGTGACAACCACAAAGGGCACGCCGGAAAGAATATCCGCAATACGATCCAGCAGCATATCTACCCAGCCGCCGTAATAACCCTGTAAGGCTCCGTAGAACGCCCCAATAGTCAGATTGATCGCGCTGACCAGGATGGCGAAAATAATGGAAAACCTGGCTCCAACGCCGATCCCGCAGAAAATATCCTGCCCCAGAGCGTTTGTCCCCATGAAGTAAGTAGGTTCCATGCCGTTTAAGTAGCGGTAATAGTTGTAATACAATACACGGCATTGGACGGAACCGGATCTCCCGTAAGAGTAAATGTAATTGCCGGGATCGCCGGAAATCCGTAAAGAATTATATTCCGCCCCCGCCTTATCCACGCTGGTGGAATAAGCCGGAATGAAATCACCGTTATCGTCCAAGACGGCATTTCCCCTGGAATCTACCTGATACCAAATATTGGGGTTATCGCTGATATTGCTGATATCCTTTGGCTCTACGTAAGGATAGAGCACCTGCACGCCGGTCTCGTTCTGCCAGTCCTGAATCCGCTGGAATTCAGCATAGGAAAAGGTCTTATAAATCATCCCTTTTAAGTAATAGGCGTTGACTTCAATATCATAGGTAGTGCGGGTTACCGTCTGCCCTTTTTGCAGCATCTCCGTGTCATGAGTACCCAGAATACGGAGCACGGGATCCAAACCGGTTTCAACGCCGATGGCCTTCCAGGAAAGCATAGAATTGTCATTCTGGCTGTCCAAGGTTCTGGCGCCGTCCAGAACGCCCAGATGCAGATCGGAAACAGAACGGGCATAGGGCGGGAAATTGATATAAATGCTGTCCTGATCCCGGATTTCATAAGGAGAGAGCACTGGTGCGACAATGGCATACAGAATCAGCAAAGCAAGAATCCAGGCAGCGATTACCGAAGACTTATTCTTGCCAAAGCGCAGCATGGCGTCCACGAAGAAACTGCGTGCTTTGGTCTGCAGCTCCCGGTCATGGAGCTTCTCATTTTCCTGGACAAAGGCAAATTTTTCAGCCGGAATTTTTTCATAGTCCATAAATTTCCCCTCCTATTTCTTAGAACCCATACGGATTCGCGGATCGATGAATCCATAGCTGATATCCACAACCAGACTTGCCGCCAGACCGATGGCCGTATAAAAGCAGGTGGACATGATAAACACGTTGTAATCCTGTGAGCGGATAGCATTGAGCGTGAGACCGCCGACACCGGGAATCGCGAAAATATTTTCAATGATGAGGGAGCCGCCCAGGATACCGATAAACTCGCCGAAGATACCGGGAACAATGACGACAAAACAGTTTCTCAGGGCATGACGCACCGTAGCCTGGGCACGGGTCAGTCCCTTGGTTCTCGCCAATAACATAAATTCACTGGTCAGCACCTCCGTCAGCTCCGCACGGGTGGTACGGCAAAATCCGGCGATAACGCCGAAGCTTAAGGACAGGATTGCCGGAACCATGCTTCGGAACATTTCGAGGGAAAAATAGTCCGATCCGCCCTTCATGATCAGGGGGAACAGCCGGAGTCGGAAGCAAAAAATATACTGAACGAGAAAGGCGTAGACAAAGCTGGGGACAGAAATCACCACCATCGTCAGCGTGGAAATCAGGTAATCCACCCAGGTATTCTTCTTCAGCGCGGCCCAGATTCCCAGAGCGATGCCGACGGGAATCGTCCACAAAATAGAGTACAGATTCACGATCATCGTGGCAGGCAGCTTTTCCAGGAAAATATTCAGAACGGATCGCCCGGTATAAAGCTGTTCGCTCAACCCCCAATCAAATCGTGTAAAAATACCTCTGAGGAAAATTCCGAACTGCACCAGATAAGGCTTATTATATCCCAAAGCCTCGCGGCGCATCTGGATGACCTCCGTATGGATGTCGTCCGGAGGCAGGGCGGGAAGCGGCAGCATACGAATCAGGACAAAGCACATGAACGTAATGATAAAAAACACAAGAATCATGTACAGAATTCTCTGTAAGGTGTATTTAAACATGAGGATCTTCTCCTTTATTCCTCGGTTTTCATATGCTTCGCATCCTTCCGGAAGCGCGGTATATGAAAACCGATAACAAAGAGTGCTTCGCACTCTTGCAGGTTCGCGGTGCAAACCTGCGACACCAAGGCCGTCGCCAGACGGACTTTCCTATGAGATAAAAGCGGGCTTGATTTCCTGTCATAAAATCGAAAGACAGATTTTACAATCCGTATCATATGATAGAAACATAGGGGAAAGGCTTTTAACAGCCTTTCCCCTTTCATCCCCTGCCCAAAGGGGGAAATCATGCAATTAATTTAGTACTGCAGCTGGCCGTGAGCCGCAATCTGCTCCGCAACATAGGTTTCCCACTCGGCGTCGCTGTAGTTGTACCGTCTCGGGCCGTAGCTCTGGAACAGCGGATTATAATCATCCAGAACATTGAACAGCTTCTGGGAAAGCAGACTCTTGGAACCGAAGTTACACATAGGCAGGATGTCATAGCGGGACATCATTCGGCCCTCCAGAGCCGCCAGGATGGTCATACGAACACTGGCATCCACGTCGGCGCTGCCGAAGGAATAATCCTTGCCGCTTACGGTCACCATGCTTCCGTTCATAGCCTTGTACCAGTCATATACGCTCATGGTAATCTCTTCCCCATTGATGGTCAGCGTAATCTTGTCTGCAGTAGGATCATACCAGTTCGCGGTCAGGTTCTGACCGGGATCGCAGTACAGGGACATCGCGCTGAAGGGATCGTAAATGGAGCCGCCCACACCGGCGATCATGATATCCGCGGAGCCGGTTCGGTAAGCGTCAATCCAACCGCTGTCTCCCAAAGGCGCGGACTCCTCAACATTGATCTTGCCCTCGAAAGGTGTGCCGACCACAGCCTCGCCAATCCACTTGTTTAAGTAATTAATCCGGCGGGTAACATAGTCCGCAGGCGCAGAGGATGCGTAAATCATGGTAATGGTCTGGTCGCAGATACCGTCGCCGTCGGCGTCGGTGATGTAGCCCAGAGAAAGGGACTCATCAAAAGCAGCCTTATAGAGTTCCTTAGCAGCATCCAAGTCATAACCGGTAATCGAGTCAGCCGCAGCATCCAGATCTCCGCCGTACTGGCTGACATCTACGGAATAGAAATCACAGAGAGCCTGCTTTGCCTGATCGGTATCCCGGTAGAAAAGACCGTTCTCCACATCATAGATGTACTGGTCGCCCAGAATTCCGTATCCGGGAGAGTAAGCGGGATGGCACTCGTCACAGAAGGCCTGCCTGTCGAAGGAAACGGCCAGAGCCTTGTGGAAGCTTACCAGTCCGATGGTCTGAGTATCCTGAGTGGCAGTATCGAAATCAGAAGCCGCTTCTCTGGCCTCCAGACCGCTCATATTGCCGGTAACCCAAAGACCTGCCGCCGTTTCAGAAGGATAAGACCATGCATATTCGGAATGACCGTACTGCTCATAGTCGCTCTCCTCCAGGCCGAAGGATGTAATCTGGCCTGCCAGGAACATCTGGCGTCTGGTGGCAATCTCCGGCACATATTGCATGTCGATATTGGTCGTCATATTTCCGCGATAGACATTGCCGTCATTCGGATCCTTGTAAACATGATAAACATCCTCCGTCCAGCCGAACCATTTGTCATTCTTGGCAAAGGTAATCTGCTTGTCGGTCTGATAGCCGGTCATGGAGTAAGCGCCGTAGGAAGGAGATGTCTCCTTGCTGGTCATGTAGGTGCTGTACCAGGCGCCGGACTCATCCTGCTTCAGGCAGGACTCATAGACATCCGGCTCGATCAGAACCAGCGAGTCCTTGATGGCATAGGAATAGAGATAGAAACCGTCAAAGGCGCCGTTAAAGACCTGAACCAGGGTATATTCGTCCTTCGCATAGAAGCCAACGGTGTCCTCAAAGCTGACGCCGTCAGGCATTTCCTCCGCAATAACGAAGTAGTTCGGGACGGACAGGCCGTCGGTCTCGTTCCAGTTGGGATTGGTGGTCGTGACATCCGTAATCATTGCCAGGGTATCGTCATTCAGAGGAGCAAAGCCCTGCTCATCCATCAGCGCCGTCAGCTCCTCCCAGCGATCCAGCCCAAAGTAATCTTCGCCATAAGCGTCTACATACTGCTTTAAGGTATTGCCGCCGGTCTGGGCAATGGGATAATCCACCGCTACATAGACAGGATTTCCATCAAAGGTATAGCTGCCGTCCTCTCCCTTGACAAAGGACTCGATGGGATTGCCGGCATTGCCGTTGTCAATGTAATTCGTCTGGCCCTGCTTGAAGTATGCTTCCGCGCCGACGATACCGTAAGCGCCGTCATAGACGTCCGTAGCCCGGTAATTCTGGAGCCGCTGATCCAACAGATATTTCATGGACTGAACGTAGGTTTCGGCGGTGATATGATAGCCGGTATCAAAGTACAGATCCTCGCGCAGAGGAATCTCCCATGCATAGCCCGCCGTAGCGCTCGCGGGGATCCAGTCCGGATGAGCAGCCTTGACCTCAGCGGTCACATCGGTAGGATAATCCGCAGCCATGCCGGGCAGGAAAATATAGGACTTCCAGTCCTCCGCTCCCTCCTTCGGATGAAGCTCGTCATTGTAGGACAGATTATAGAGACTGTCCACCAGGTAGCTGTAAATATCTCCTGAAGCAGAGTCCTCATAGTCATGCATGTTCCAGTTACCCGGAATAGAGGTCAGCGCAACGCTCTGGGTATAGGTTGCATTGGGGTCAAACTCAGTGATTGTGTAGCTGAGACCGCCTTCGTTGCCGGATGGATCCGCTTCTCCCGTTCCGCTCGGCTGTTCGCTGCCTTCAGCAGAGGTCGGCGTGGACTCGCTGCCGTCGCTGCTGTTCGAAGGTTCATCTTGTCCGCCGCAGGCAGCCATCGAAAGAACCATGGCCGAAGCAAGCATCAAACTGATTAG
>JAMPIG010000129.1 GCA_023662875.1 Roseburia sp.
TGGAATTTTCAGGGTTGCATTACTGTTTATTTGTCAAAGAGCAGTCCGTTGTCTTCACGTACCAACGAAAGCTTATTTACAATATCACATCTCTGTTTTATTGTCAACCACTTTTTTCAGATTGTTCTTATCTTTCCAAGCGGAAGCTTTTCGGTTCGTTTTCCTTCACAACGAAATTGAGTATATCATTCACTTCTTCGATTGTCAACACCTAATTTCTAATTTTTTCTAATTTTTACCACAATTTCAAAAGCGGCCGGAAACGCCCTGTTTTCAGTGCTTCCGACCGCTTTAACGCTTTATGGTCTTAAACTTTTTACTGTATTTTCCACTATAAAAGCTGAATTGTACATACATCTGAATCATTTCTTATTTTAAGACTGATGGAGGACAGCTCCGCCGCCAGATCCTCTCCCACTTCTATCAGCAACGCCGTCTCCGCGCTGGATCCCGCAGGAACAGTCTCATGAAAGCCTGTCATATCATCTAACAGCATGGTGACCCACGCATTGCGATTATAACTTTCATTTACTGTGATTCGATATTTATAATCACCTGACGTCAGATCCACATCCTGATCCTGACCGGAATCGTTGACGATGGAAAAGTGCAGAACCAGAAGCATCTTTCCGACTTCCGCATTAGCCGTCAGGAAATTGTCCTCTCCCTCCTGATACGGATAGGATTTACAGACCTCATATTCCCGATATTCCAACCGCACGCCCTCCGGCAGTCCCAGGACATCCTCTGCGGTCAGGGTGTTTCCCGGAATTTCCCCGGACGGATTTACGATCGGCGTATCCTCCGTAGGCCGCATCCCGGAAGGCTCCTCGGATTCCTCCGACAGCTCCGGCTGTCCGGCCTGTTCCGGCGTCGTAGTTTCCGGCAACAGCTCCACCAGTCTGCTCCGACTTCCGTTATTGTATTTCATCACCGTAATAGCGGCATACTCACCGACCATCTGAAGCTCTTCCTTTGTCAGCTCCGGGATCTGGTTTCCACACCCCGCAAGCGACAACGCCATCATCGCTGTCAAAAACACTGCAATTCCTTTTTTCATTTCAAAACGCTCCATTTCCACAGTACTGTTCTTTCTGTCCGGCCCAGGCGGACGCAGACATAAACGGTTCACGTCAAAGCGTTGGTCTTCTCTTTAACTCCGGCCTGGCAGACGCAGTCAAAGAAACGCCTCCCCTACATGATACAATACCTTTTCTCAGGATACAAGCAAAATTTTTTTAACCGGTATTACACGCTCGACGTTTTCTTTCCTCCCGGCTGCAAGGCGAAACAGTAACACGCACAGGGCGCTCCCGCCCGTTTTCCTTTGCAAAAAGCTCAGGCTCGGTAAGCCAGATATCTCTCCGCGTCGCTCTTTTCACAGCTGACGCGCATCCAGACGCCTTCCGCACGGTATTCCCGCTCCGTCACCGCCGCGTTTTCCATAAAATACGAAACCACGGTTCCCTGATCATAGGGGATCAAAAATTGCTCCTCCACCCTGTCCCCGTAAACCGCCTCCTGTATCATCCGGACAAGCTCCTCCAGCCCGCAGTCCTTTCCGGCCGCCATATAAATCCGGTCATCCTGCCTTCTGGGAATCCGATCCGGCTGGCAGAGATCCGCCTTGTTGTACACCAGTATTCTGGGAAGTTCTCCCGCTCCCAGGTCTTTCAAGGTCTCCTCCGTAACCTGGATCTGCTGCCTGTAGTGCTCGTCCGAAAAATCCACCACATGGATCAGCAGGTCGGCGTATTTAATTTCCTCCAGCGTCGAGCGAAACGCCTTGACCAGTCCATGAGGCAGCTTGTGAATAAATCCCACCGTATCCGCCAGAAAAAATGGCCTGCCGTTCTCCGGACAGATACTGCGGATAGAGGTATCCAGAGTAGCAAACAACATATCCTTTTCCAGCACCGTCTTTTCCTTTCCTTCGCCGAACCGTTCCACCAGCCGATTCAGGATCGTAGACTTTCCCGCGTTCGTATAACCCACCAGGGCAACCTGTGGCGTTTTCGCGTTCTCTCGGCGCTTTCGCATAGTCTGACGGTTTTTGGAAACAGTCTCCAATTCCTTTTTCAGCTCGCTGATACGATGCTCAATCTTCCGGCGATCCAGCTCCAGCTTTGTCTCTCCGGCACCCTTGCTGCTCAGGCTCCCGGCGGCACCGCCCTGACGGCTCAGGTTTCCCCTCATTCCGACTAACCTGGGCAGCATATACTGCAGTCTGGCCGTCTCCACCTGCAGCTTCGCCTCCCTGGTCTTTGCCCGAAGCGCAAAGATATCCAGAATCAAATTCGTCCGATCAAGCACGGGCAGTTCCAGCTCGTCTCCCAGATTTCTGATCTGGGAAGGCGAAAGGGAATTGTCGAAAATAATCTCCTCCGCCTCCGTCAGCGCCGCGTGTTCCTTTACCTCCGTTACCTTTCCCGGGCCTATATACAAGGCTCGGTTTACCGTACTCATCCGCTGTGTAATAATTCCTACAACCTGCTTACCGGCCGCCTCCGCCAGGCTTTCCAGCTCCTTCATGGAATGCTCAAAATCCGGCTCCTCCCCGGTATCCAGCCCTACCAGCAGCACCTTTGCCAAACCTGTTTCTTCTCTCATACATGCCTCCCTATCGCCGCCATGCAACAGTTCAAGCCAATCCCACGGAACCGTTCGGTTTCGAAAAGAATTGCTTTGGCAGCTTTGCAGTTTAGATTTTCTCAGCGGGCGCTCTAAAGAGGTGTGCTAAGCGCTTTTCTGGCCGCCTGGAATTTCTTTATGCGTTTCCCTCACCGTAGCTCTCCAGCTCAAACCAGAACAATACGCCGTCCTCGCGGTTTTCCACGCCATAATTTCGGTTCAGGGATTCCAGAATCGCTTTCACGATGGAAAGCCCTACTCCGCTGCCTCCGTACTCCCGGGTTCTCGCCTTGTCAACCTTATAAAACTTATCCCAGAGCTGGGGCAGCGCTTCCTCCGGGATTCTCTCCCCGGTATTGAAAACTCCCGTCCGCACCAGATTCCCGGAGAGCTCCAGCGTCACCTCGATGAGCTTTTCCCCTCTGCAATAATTCACCGCATTGGTAAAATAATTCATCAGAACCTCTTCTATCTTGAATTCATCGCCCCAGACGTAAACCGGCTCCTGCGCCTCGAACCGCACCCGGATCCCGCTCTGCTGCGCCAGAATCGATGCGGACTGAAGATAATTGCGGATCAGCGCCGTCAGGTCAAACCGTTCCATGGTCACCGCGTTCTTCCCGGATTCCAGCTGATTTAAGGTCAGAAGCTGCTGTACCATCTTATTCATTTTAGCAGCCTCGTCCATGATGACCTCGCAGTAAAAGCCGCGGCTCTCGGGATCCTCGTTGACCCCCTCCGCCAGCCCCTCCGCGTATCCCTGGATCAGTGCGATCGGCGTCTTCAGCTCATGGGAGACATTCGCCAGAAACTCCCTGCGCACCGCGTCGAGCTCCTCCTTCTTTTCAATATCCCGCTGGAGCTCATTATTTGCCGTCTTCAGCTCCGAAATCGCCCGCTCCAGGGACTCAGACAGCTTGTTGATATTTTCTCCCAGCATCCCGATCTCGTTTTTCTGACCGCCGCCGTACTTCGCGTCAAAGTTCAGATGCACCATCTGCTCCGATATACCGTTCAGCTTCATAATCGGTTTCGTGATCCTGGAGGCCACGAGCCATATTACCACGCCCCCCGCCAGCGCTCCCAGGATTCCGACGTAGGCAAAGAACCGGTTCGCGATCACAGCGCTTTCCCGGATGCTCTCCAGAGGCGTCCGCATAATAAAAGAAATCCCGCTGCTTAAGCTGCCGTACATCTCCAGATACTCGGTCTCGCCCAGCGCCTTCTGCAGGATATAATCCTCTCCTCTCTCCATCACGCTCACCGAATTTTTATAAAAGCCAAACACATACCCTACCAACAGCGTCTCCAGCTCCTTGCCTCCGTTTCGCGAGCTGTACCAGGTTTGGGAGTTGGCGTCCATAACGTACACGGTAATGTTGTATACGCTGCAGACACTGTCCAGCTTCTCCCTGAATTCCTCCGTATTGTAAGAATCGCTGTTTGCCGCCTGACTGATCGTGTAATAAGCGTCCCGGATAATCTTCATCTTACTGCGGACATAGTAGTCCTCCAGAAAGATATGGTTGCTCAACAGACAGACCAGAATAACCCCCGCCATCAGTCCGATAAATATCAGCGCAAACTGCCGTCTGATCGAATGCTTCACAAAAACCTCCTCACGCGTCCTCCTCCAGCTTGTAACCCATTCCCCAGATTGTCTTGATCAGATCGCCCTTGTCCCCCATCTTGCTGCGCAGCTTCTTGACGTGGGTATCGATCGTTCGGGCGTCCCCAAAATAATCGTAATTCCAGACATGATTCAAAATCTTTTCCCGGGACAGGGCAATCCCCTTGTTTTCCACAAAATAAGTCAAAAGCTCAAACTCTTTATAACTGAGCTCAATCGGCTTATCATCGATAAAGACCTGATGCGCCGCCTTATCGATCCGGATACTTCCGCAGCTCAGCAGCTCGTCCTCACCCTGCGGTGCCGTCCGACGCAGGATTGCCTCGATACGTGCCACCAGAATCTTCGGGCTGAAGGGCTTGGAAATATATTCGTCCACGCCCAGCCGAAAGCCCTGCAGCTCGTCCTGCTCGTCTCCCCGGGCCGTCAACAGGATGATGGGAACCTTTGACTCCGCCCGGATCTCCCGGCAGACCTGCCAGCCGTCCACCTTTGGCATCATCACGTCCAGGACAATCAGCGCGATGTCCTTCTGCTCGTAAAAAAGCTCCAGGGCTTCTTCCCCGTCCCCCGCTTCCATTACCTCATAGCCGGCCTTGACCAGAAAGTCCCTGACCAGCTTACGCATTCTGCTCTCGTCATCCGCCACCAGAATTTTTCTTCTATCCATTTCTCCTGCCTTTCCAAAATGAATCAGTTTCTTTCCAGCTTCAGCTCTCTCTCCCGTTCCCGGATAATCTGCTCCCGCTCCGTCAGCTCCTGATCCCAGGACGCGTACCGGTCTGTAATCACCTTTTCATAGTTCAGGATATTCGGCTGGTCGCTCTTTAAAGCGATCCCGAACATGGATATCACCGCCAGGATCAGAAGAATATTCAGGGCCACGGAGATGATAAAGCGCGACTTCTCCCGATCTGCCCGCTTCGTCGCGGGTTTGATCCTGCTCCTGGCCGGTTGATCCTGCTCCCGCACCTCCCCGGAAAAGGTATTATACAGAGGGATGTCCGGAACCCTTTCCGGGTCAATCTCCGGCTGCGACAGCAGAAAGTCCCGCATTCCTTTCAGATACTGCATCCCGATCGGCGTCCGGAAAACCCGCTCATGGATCGTCTTCTCATAAATCAGCAGAATACTCTCCGGCTCCCCATAATCCATCCTCGCCTCCAGATATTCGATTTTTTTCCGCTCCGCCGCCGCGATCTTCGCGTCCTTCTCCGTATAAAAAAGATAGCCGTCAACCGAGCGCTCCTGTCTCTCTGCCATATTGTGTCCTCCTCGTTCCCTTCTTCTGTCAAAAAGCGCACAGAAAGCTGCCGTATGTCAGCCTGCCTGCGCGCTTTTCCTCCGACGAAAGCCTCCGCTTTGCTCCGCCGCGTTCCGAATGGAGTAGACGGGAGTCGAACCCGTGTCCAAAAGCCCATTCCCTGTCCTTCTA
>JAMPIG010000012.1 GCA_023662875.1 Roseburia sp.
AATGGCGCAGGAAAATCAAATGTCTGCTTCGCAGCCGCTTGATTTTCCTCTGCGCCTATTATAGTACTTAGATAATAAAATCAGCCCTTTGATTTTATTATATCATTTTCGGAACGTTTCAGCAACCGGAAAAAGGCGCTCTCCCAATTTTTAATATCCCTACCGCCTCTCGTCCAGATACACCTGTATCTTCCGGTCTATGATATCCGCAGCATCCTCCGCTTTTTTGTCCCCTTCCAGATACCCCTGCGCTTCCTCCCAGATGATCTCCTCCAGCTCCGGGTATCGCTTCGGCCCGGGAACACAGCTCTCCAGGAAGGCCGCGAAATCATGCAGGGTCGTGCTGCCGTCCTCCTTGACGGTTACCTCCTGCCCGTTCCACCATGCCCTTTGGCCGTCCTCGTCATACCGAAGCTCTTCCGTGTCAATCTTCCGGATGGAAAGATGCGTGCTGATCTGCGTTTTCCCGTATGTACCGTTCTGTATTTCCTCCCCGATCAGACATTCCAGGAAGGCCGCCACCGCCTCCGGCTCCGCGGTATTCCGATTCACCACTACCATACCGTCCCCGTACAGATAGTTTCCGCAATCCCCTTCCGTCGGCAGCCCCACAAAGAAATAATTTTTCCCGAATTTCGCGTAATTTTGGTTAAACTGCTCCAGACTGCTGCCGGCCAGGACATCCGCTATACACTTGCCCGGCCTCAGTCCGTAGGTTGTCCGATCCGGCTCCGTCTCCCCGAATTGTTTTGCCGCCTGCAGAACCCTCAGGAACCTTTCGTCCTCAAAGTGACATTCCCCGGTCTCCCAGTCTATAAAAGAGGAATCCTCCAGGCTGTAGGAGGTCAGCCAGCTTAAAAGCGCCCGGGAAGCAAACGCCCCGGTTCCCTGACAGATGATTCCGATATATTCCCCCGTATCCATCAGGTCTAAGATGTCATCCAGCCGCCATGTCTTTTTCTGCCAGATCGCATTCAGCGTAATCAGGGTCGCCGGGGAGATTTCCGGAGGAATCCCGATCAGCGTACCCCGCACTCTGCCGAGCTCCAACGCGCCGGGAAGCACCTCCTCCAGCGTCTCGGCGGAAAGCAGCGACTCCAAATCCAGAAGCGCTCCCTGGGCCTGCAGCATCTCCATGTCCTCCTCCGTGACATACAGGATATCCGGCCCGCCGCCCGCGACGATCTCCGCCAGGATTGCCGTGCGGAAATCTCCTGGATCCTGTCCCTCCCCGCTCTCATAGCGGTATCGGTAATTCGGATTCCTTCTGGACGCTACCGCCGCGCAGGCCTGCACCTTGGCGGATGAGCCGCCCTCCAGGGACACGATCCGTATCTCATCCGCCCACTCGACCCTCTCCGAAGAAAGCGCGCTGAGCCAGTCCTCTTCCTCCTCGTTTACGCTCCCGTACATCCGAAGAACCGGAGCGCTGTCCCCGTCGAACGCCACCGTGGTATCAAAAGCGGCCGGGACTGCGTTTTCGTCAAAAGCGTAAACCAGGATTCTCTCCCCGGAAACGGTGTCCCACCCTACGATTCCCCGGGCAGCTTTATAGTAGAGGATATTTCCCCGCATTCCGTACATCTGGACAATCGGTTCTCCCTCCAGCTGCGCAAGAACCTTCGGCTTTTTCTCCTGCGGGTCAAACCAGACAATATCCGTGCTTCGGTTTTCGCTGTCATAAACGGGAAAAATCAGCTCCCCCTCCGGGGTTCGCATAAAGGAACCGACCGTCTGATTCTGCGTATAGATCTGCTCCCCTAAGAGACTGCCCTCCCGGTCTATCACATAAAGCGTCCTGGACGGATTATAATCGTCCTGCGTCAGCACATACAGGTTTCCCGCCCCGTCGCAGCAGTAATTTCCAAAGAAAAAACTGCCCCTGCCGACATCCGCTATCTTCTTTTCCTCAAACACCGAAAGCACATCGCTTTTGTCCGACACGGTTCCGTGAAGATCGGAATAAACCATATCCGCACCGGCCAGGCTGACAGAGCCGTTTCCGTCGCTTGTCAGCCTGACGACCTCAACCGCGTATTCTCCCTCCGACACCACGGCCAGCTTTACGATCGCCCCGTCCCCCACGGCCTCCACGCCCACATTCTCCGGGTTCAGCTCGATGATCTCCGTCTTGCCTGAGGCCGTGTCGTAGATCTCAAGGTACTCCTTCTGGTGCTCCGGCTCCGTCCCGGTATAGGTATGCTGCCGATATATTTTCCCGCCGACAACCCCTTTTTCCTCCGTCATGTGCCTGATCGGGACGTCGGTCTCCACGTCATAAGGCGGCTCCTCATGCTGCCAGGGGAGATACTTTTCCGGCCAGAGGCGCTGCTCCTCCTGCACTTCTCCCGCGACAGAAAATCCGACGGCTTTCCAGTCCCGCATTTCCGTCCCCGGCTCCGCGCTGCCGGAAGCGTCCCCGCTCTGCCCGCCGCAGCCAGCAAGGCTGAGAATACAAAGTAAGAAAAAGAAGAATTTGAAACAATTTTTCATACGCGTTTCCTTTCTGGGAATCATAAGAGGATCCACATTATTCGCGACTTATTGCCTGAACGCAAAGAAAGGTTATTCCCTACATAAGCGGTGCCACGATCCGCATCACCCATCCTATAGCCTTCTCCCGCAGCTTCCTCTTCTTTACGTCCTCCGGCGTCTGCTCCAGACACTTTCGCAGCGTCTCCTGCACATCCTTTTCAATCTGCGCCACCTGAGAATTTTGATACAGGATCAGCCCGCACTCGAAATGATGATACAGGCTGCGGTAATCCAGATTCACCGTCCCTACGACAGCCTTACAGTCGTCCGACACCATCACCTTCGCGTGTACGAACCCCGGCTCATACTCGCAGATCCGCACCCCGGCCTCCAGAAGCTGTCGGTAATAGGTCTTCGCCAGATAAAAGGCATACTTCTTGTCCGGGATATGAGGCATGATGATAACGACCTCCACGCCCCGTCTTGCGGCATAAACCAGCGCCACGATCATCTGATAATCCAAAATCAGGTAGGGTGTCATAATGTGTACATAAGTATGGGCCGTATGAATGATATCCAGATATACCTGCTCGCCTACCCGCTCCGGCCCCAACGGACAGACGCTGTAGGGAATCGCATAGCCGTCGGTCGCCACGGACGCGTCCGCCGGATTGGCGTATCGCGTAAAATCCTCCGTTCCCCGCTCCGACTCGTTCCACATCTCCAGAAACATATAAGTAAAACGCTCCACCGCGTCGCCTCTTACCAGAATGCCCGTATCCTTCCAGTGCCCGAAACGCACCTTCCGGTTGATATATTCGTCCGCCAGATTGATGCCTCCGGTAAAGGCTACCCTGCCGTCCACCACAAGAATCTTCCGGTGATCCCGGTTATTGTAGTGAGGCGAAAAGATCGGCTTGATCGGCGCGAACATCTTACAGCGGATTCCTTCCTCCTCCAATACCTTCGGGTAATAATTGGGAAGATTAAACAACACGTCGGTTCCGTCGTACATAAACCGAACCTCGACGCCCTGAGCCGCCTTCTCCTTCAGGATCTCGTGAACCGCGTCCCACATCTCCCCCTCGCTGACAATAAAAAACTCCATAAAAATAAATTTTTCCGCCTTCCGCAGCTCCTTAAGCATGTCCTGAAGCTGCAGATCCCCCAGAGGATAATAAACGGCCTGCGTATTGACATAGACCGGACTGTTGTCCCTGTGATAAAGATAGTGGGCCATCTGGCCCATATGCGGACTCTCCTCCCGCAGCTGCTCCCATACCTCCCGATTCGGCCTCACCGCATCTTTCGTCCGCTTTGCCAGGCTCTGCAGCCGGCCGTACATGACCTTCGTGCCAGGCTGCATGGCGATCGTCATATAAAGAATCGCTCCAAAGACCGGGAAAAGCGCGATAAAAAACATCCAGGAAAGCTTCATATCCGGATTTCCCCGGGTATTGAAGATGTACAGGATCGTAACGACACTGATCAGCAAAAAGAATCCGTAAAAGAGGAAGCTGTAGCTGCGCAGCAAAACATACCCCACCGCAAGCAGGGAAAGCTGCACGATAAAGCCCAGCAGGATCGCGGCCGTTCTGCCATAAATGATACTCTTGATATTTCCAAGCTTGCTCTTCGATTTGTCTGGTGTGCTCATAGACTACCTCCGTCTCCTCTATCCTATCATTTTCCCGGAAAAAGTCAACCGCGGAGTACCGCTGCGCCCCCAAGCGAGAACGCATCTGTCAGAGAATGCCCGCCGACTGCCGCCGTCCCCCGCAGACGCGCCCGTCCTCAATCCAGCCCCAGCTCCCCGATCCTTGCCTTCATATCGTCGCTCCTCTCGCCCAGCATCAGCTCCTCGTTGTGCCGACTGTAGTCCGGGCTTCCGAAGGCCGCGATAAACCGGGCGGATTCCGTGTTTACGGTCAGCTCCGTCACAAGAACCAACATCTCGCTCCCCCCGGCGAAGGCCTCCTCCGCAAAGGCAAAGAGCGCGTGAAGCTCCTCCTGCACCCTTGCCGTCTCCTTCCTCATCCGCGCCACCAGAACGCCGTACCCCTCCTTCAGGTATGCGTAGGCCGCCCTGCCGCCCTCCGCTTCTCCCGTTATCAGCTCCCTGCGCTTTTCCTCCAGAAAACGGATCACGCTCTGACGCTTCTTTCTCTCCGCCTCGGAGAGAGAGTTTGCGTTCTGCAGATTCTCCAGCAGCCTTTTGTGCCCCTGGGCTTGCTTTTCCATCGCCGCCAAAAGCCGCTCCGGGCTGTTTTCATCCGCCGCGGATTCCAGGCCTTTCAGCCCGTTTCGCAGATTTGTCAGGAAATCTCCCTGCTCCATCACTGCCTTCATATCCGCCTGCACCTGATCCAACAGCATCCCCAGCAAGGACAGCCGCTCGTCAAAGGGCGCTTCCTTCGCTCTTGCGATCGCCCTTACAGAAGGCCGCCCGTCCAGGATCTCCCCAATCCGGTAATCCTTCTTATACTTATTGTACAGATCATAGTAAGCCGTAAACTCCCGGACTATCCTTTCATTCCGCAGATACTGCCCCACCAGCGTTTCGTCCACCGCCAGCTGCTCGTCCTCATACAACTGCAAAATCTCCGACAGATCCTCCCAGCCCCTGGCCGTCACATAACTTCTTCCCTTTGACGTCATCTCCATGCAATAAAAATGATCCTTCTTCAGATCCAGATAGCTGACAATCGCGTTGTGGATTCCCTTCTCCGCCGCGTATTCCTTCCAGATCCGGTAATCCGGCTCTACCTCCAGCACCTTCAGACGGTCATAAGTAACCACATCGAATTCCCGAACCGACTTATTGTACTCCGGAGGGTTTCCCGCGGTAACGATCACCCATCCCTCCGGCACACGATGACGCCCGAAGACCTTGTACTGTAAAAACTGCAGCATGGAGGGTGCCAGAGTCTCCGAGACGCAGTTGATCTCGTCCAGAAATAAAATTCCTTCCTTTATGCCGCTGCTCTCCATGGTATCATAGATTGAGGCGATGATCTCGCTCATGGTGTATTCCGTTACGCTGACCTTCTCCCCGCCGTAAATCCTCTCCGTGATAAAG
Organism: Roseburia sp.; assembly: GCA_023662875.1. Lineage (GTDB taxonomy): Bacteria > Bacillota > Clostridia > Lachnospirales > Lachnospiraceae > Acetatifactor. The sequence continues at coordinate 5,555 of JAMPIG010000012.1, forward strand.
GGCAGCCCCAGCGCGGACTGTCTGGTATGATGCGTCATGGAATAAGACACCAGAGCAATCCCCATCTCCTGGGCAATCTGCTCCATAATCGCCGTTTTCCCGATGCCAGGCGCGCCCAGCAGAAAGATAGGACGCTGCCGGACTACCGATACCCGGTACTCGCCGAACTCATCCTTCTTCAGGTATAGATTCACAGAATTTTTAATGTACTCTTTTGCCTGCTTAATATTCATTCTCTCGTTCTCCCGCTTCTGTCATTCCTGCGCTTTCTTCCTCCAACGTCTCGCTCTCCAGTATTACCTTCCTGCTCCAGGGCGGAACCGGCCCCCGGTTCTCATCCTCGTCCAAAAACGCAAAAATCACCTCATAATCCGGCATCCTTTCCGGGTAAATACCATATCCGTCCGTAAAATAGATCAACCCCTTCAGATTTTCGAACTCCCCCTGCTGCCGCAGCTGCTCCACATAGGCAAACACCGGCCGGAAATCCGTGGCCCCAAAGCCGCTCAGCTTCCCATACTGCAGAAAAGAAGCAAAATCGTCGTCCGAGGTGATTTTAACGTCGCTCTGCACCTGACTGTCGCACTGAATGATATGAATATTAACCTTGTGAAAAAAGTTTTCGCTTTCCCTCAAAATGGAACAGGTTTTCTGCAAAAACGCCTTCACAACAGTTCCCCGGCAGGACGCGGAGGTGTCGATGGCAATCACAAACTCCCGCACCTTTCGATTCTCCTTATATTCCAGAGGCTCAATCAGAGGAAGATTCCCATAATGCTCCAGACCGTAGGTATAATAAATATAGTCAAACTCATCGTCGTTCACCGTGATATCCTCGCCCATAACCGTGAATCTCCGAAGAATCTCACTGTAATCATACCGCTCTCTGGTGGATTCCCGCAAATTTTCTTCCAGGCTCTCCGCTCCCGCGCCGCCCCTGCTGAAGGATTTCAGATCCGCCTTGATTCTCTCGCTGATCTTCTTCCACTGCTCTTCCGTAATCTCCAGCTGCTCAGCGGACCTCCAGAGCGAATGGACATCCCGGCAAAAAAGCGTCTGCAGCTTACGCCTCTCCCCCTGTGTCGGCGGGTTGTGCCGAAAATAATAGTAAACCCGCTCCGCTGTCAGCACTCCCGCGTCCTCCCTCAGGATTTCCAGCGTTTCCGCCCCGTCCGCATCCTGCTCCAGGGCTGCAAAAATAAGCCCCATCTCCAGAATCACGCTTTCCACCGCGATATCGGCGGCCAGATCCCAGAGCTCCCGTTCCATCCGGTCATACTGAAATCCATGAAAGAAGATACAATGCAGCAACAGATGCAAATAAGCGCGCACCACATACCTCTCATTTTCACGGTAACGCTTCAAAATATAGACCGGATCGTAAAACAAAGCCTGTCCATCCGTGGCAATACACCCCATATCCCACCGTTCCCGCAGCGGCAGCTGGGCCAGCGCCACGTCAAAAAAGCGAAGATGCATCAGGATCTGGTCATGCGCCAGAGCCATGACCTCCTTCGCCAGGGAAGAAATCTGTTTTTTCCGCTCCGCTTCATAGTCCGCCAACTTCCGCCTCTCCCTTCTTCGCGAAAACTGATCCGCCTTATGAGATTTTTTCCCATAAAACCGCTTATTCCCGCTTACTTTTCTCTTGGCCGCTGGGATCCTCGCTATACTCCCGCCTGTTTTCCACTTAGCCACATCACCCTTTCTATTTTATCTCCCGCCAATCCAAAAGTAAACCGGCCGCACGCAAAAATCTCCCCTACAGGATGCAAATTCATTCCTGTACGGGAGATTTCTCTTCTTCTGCCTGCCGGAAATCCCGGAAGCCCGGGCATACGCTTATGCTTTTTCAGCAGCCGCTCTGCTTCTGCGCGTACTTTTCCTTTGTTGCCATGCCTCCTCTGATATGACGCTCGGATTTATTCACATCCAGCACCTGCCTGGCCTGCTTCGCCAATGCAGGATTGATCTGCATGAGGCGATCCGTTACATCCTTATGTACCGTAGATTTACTGACTCCGAACGCTTTGGCCGTCTGTCTGACTGTGGCGCTGCTGTCGATGATATAGTTGGCTATGCTGACGGCACGCTCCTCGATATAATCCTTCAAAGGAATACCCCGTGAGAATCTTTTTTACAGTGTATGAGGGATTTGGGAGGGGTATGACTAAATTTAGCTTTGCTGCAAAATCAAATTCATTAATCTCTATTGGACTTATATTGTATTTTTTGCCAATGACTCATAATCCATATTCGTAAGCTGTGATGTAAGTAAATCATCATTCATCAATTTAATAAAAACCTCTTTCGATTTTTTCGTATCAAGTATGAACTTATCCCCTGTCTCTGTCAATTTTATAGTATGTTTTCTGAAGTAGTCATGCTTTTTTGAGAATTCGATAATCTTTTCGTTGCTGATCTTTCCCAAAACCTTGGAATCTTTATATATTCTTGTTAACTTACGTGCAAAAGTAATATTGTCCAATTCATCCATCAAAACCTCAACATTATCCAATATTTCTATATCTTTAATCTTTTGGATGCTTTTCTTGGCTTCATTTACAACTATATCATGAAATGAGCATATCTTTTCCATCTTATCAATATCGGAAATATATATCCTTTCATTCCACAGGAAAAACTGATAATTAAAATCAACGCATAAAATATCCTGATTAAATCGTTTTAAACGATTTTTGTGCGGTATTGGGGTCAACATATAGCGATCCCTATTCAACAAACTCGTAGGATACTGCTGCTTGTACATGATTAATTTCTGATTCTCATTTCCAATCATTATAATAAAGGCAACTATTTTTCTTAGACTATCTACTTTAAAATCAAATGTTGCCCCATCATCAGTTGACTGAGATATATCTCTTAATCTCTCCATCTCAGATGGAATCTGGTCTAAATCGTAATAGTATAATGCGGTTTTTCTTTCATCCGCCGAAGAAAGTTTTATGATATCGTCATCCTCATCATACATTGCAAATTTGCTTCTTATAATCTCCGTAAATCCTTTCAGCAAATCCGCTGAAGTATTATCCTTCCCTTCGTCTTCATCTGCAATGTTTATAAATTTTACATTTTTTCCTCCTCATCTTTTAAAACTGCATAAAGCATAATCCAACTATTTCCATCTAACAATTGTTCAATTTCCATTTTCAATTCTTTTGTTTTCACGCTTTACTTTCCTCCCAAAATATACATTATCACTTAAAGGTAAATATTTGATACTCTCACCTTCATATAACTTGCCCTTGACAATAACGATCCCTTGGCAAAAGACTTTCTCCGAATTTGTATTTACTTTATAAACATTAAAACCAAGTAGAATCAATGATGGATTTGTATAATATAAATTTGTCTTCACGAAAATGCATCCAATAATAACAATTACTGAAAACATAACAAAAATTTCTCGTTCCGTCTCCATCGGAAAGCAAACCAGTGGTATAATATAAGTTGCCAAAAAGGATAAATTTTCATAATTTATGCTCTCACATTGTTTGATTTCAACTGGTAACTGTTTTGCATTATTTAGAGAGTCTCGAAATCGTAAATATCCTACTCCACCCAGCACAATAAATCCTAAGCATATAAAAGAAATCATATTGCTTTCTACAAATTTTTTAATATTGCCCTTATTTATTACAAAGGGAATCATTGATACATCTAACTTTAATATGATTAGCATGAAAAACAATATCCATAAAGAGATAAGATACAAACATAATTTCATGAAATCAGCATTTTGTCCTTTGTCTTCTTTCAATCTTATCCTCCTTCCCCTTAACAAATATTCCTTTTATCTTTGCTGACTCTTTTCAGCAAAAATCATCCTTGCATCTTCCGGCAAATATTTCGCCAATTCCTCCACCAGTTCATACACTCTCGTCCCTGGTGCAGTCTCTGCAGGCGTCCTCCCCCCACTATCTTTTATAATCCGTTTCGCATACCGTATCGCCAGTTTTGGATTCCCTTTTTCCATAAGAATATCGAAAATATTTTTCATATTCTTGTGATACTTTCCCAGCCCCAACGCTTCAAATTTCTCATTTAGAAAAGAGATATACTCTGAACGATGATTATTTGCTGTATAATAGGCAAAATGCAATATAAACCAAAACTCAATACACTCATTACTCCATGCGGCGTGATATTGTAATTCCGAATTATCTTTATTTAACAAATTTACACGTTCCACAACATCATTAAAATGCTCTGCGGGAAAACTGTCCTTATCGTATACACACCAGATTTGTCCCCTTTGAATATTGTTTTTCTTGACATATCTTTCCGCCTTTCCTATTACACGCATAGTTTCTGCAGCGCAAGGTTCAATCTCTATCAAAACCATATCCTTGTAAATAGGATTGTCCTCTATCAGTCGCTTAAATCCCATAAAATACTGTGGTTCTGTTTGTTCACCTTCACAAAAGATATAATAGCGATACTCTTTAAGTTCCAAATACTGCTGTCGGCGTTTCTTCTTCCAATCAAGCTTAATTGATTTTTTTCCTGTCTCAACCTTTTTAGACATTGACTTTCCCCCAATCTACAATTCTTTGCAGATATGGGTCAGCGCCATATTTTCCCTCAAGATACTGCTTGTCATATTTGGCATCCTTTCGGACTGACACACCATTGTCATCCTTGAACTCTACCAATGAGTATAACTTGGTATTTTGATCTCTCCCCTTTGCCACAAACCAGATTTCATCCCTTCGATATACCTCATTATTCATAGTCGATAGGTCATGGGAGGTAAAAATCAGCTGACCTCCCTCTTTATTAATATTCATATCCGTATACATTTCAATAATGTGTTTCAACAATAAAGGATGAATTTTTGCATCCAATTCATCGATCACTAAGGTCGTCCCGTTAACCAGACTATTCACAATGTAAGGTAAAAGCCCAAATAACTTTTTCGTGCCACTCGATTCCTCGGATAATGCTAGTTCTGTACTTTCGCCGTTCACAATATGTTTTGTGTATACCTCTACAGTGTCTTCATCTTTTTCTTCGATGCGGAAATCTTCAATATCCAAATCCATTTCTCTAATCATTTGCAGTACTAATTCCTTGATTGTATCCGATTTCGCTATGGCTGTTCTCATTTCCTGATAGGGATTCCCATAATTCAAAAAATCTATGGAATATTCAAACCAATTCAAAACATCGTTCACTATTTCATTCTTTTTATAAGTGATTCCAAGGTATGATAATAATGGCAAAGTCTCCGACAAATCTTCACTGATATTAAACTTGCCAAATGCTCCTTTCAAATTGATCTTGTTCCCTTTACGCACAAATAAAGCAGAACGTCTTCCTGTCTCTTTTTTGACCCTATCCAGACTTTCATAAATTACGTTTTCCCTCTTAATGTGAAGAATGTATCGATACTCCGCCGTCCTAGTCCGAAAAAAAATTTCAAATTCAGTTGACATATTCCGATTTTCCTCTGTAAAAGCAAACGGCTCTATCGGTATTTTTTTTGCCTTGTAGTCGCAATCTCTTTTATCACAAGTCGCGCAGAGTGGACGCAGTATTTTAGAGTTTAGTGTACGAAGCGCTCCCAATACATTGGATTTACCGCCGCCGTTTGGACCGTAAATAGCGGATACCGGCAAAAACCGCTCCCCATTCTGGTCTTTGATAATTTTATCGTTGTGCTCAGAAATAGCTGCCGCCTGCATGTCGAATGTAATTTCATCACGAATGCTTTTATAATTTTTCACAGTAAATTGACTAAGCATATCATCAACCTCCGCTCTATACTTTTATATTATATACACTTTTGGGATTTTGTAAACAATATTTGAGCCTTTTCCTCATATTTACTTCTCAAATTCTGTTTTAATGAAATTTCCTGCAACAGAGCTACGGGTATTAGGCCCTAAAAAAATTATAAAGATCAGGAGAATGCATTCCGCTTTTTTTACCTTTCTACAAGCAGACAAAGGGCAACCACAGACCCATTCTTTTAGATCCGCAACCGCCCTTACGCTGCATTGATAATTCCTATCATAACCGTTTACTAAACTCTCTCATTTTTTCAAGGTTCGCTTCGAGATACTTTTGAACGGCACGTTCTACAACCAGTGTTTTGTTCTGCCCGGAAAGCTGGCAAAACTCTTCCAGTTTCTCAAAAATCTCTCTATCAAATTTACATGCAAAATTCTTTGCGTCTTTCTTTTCTCGTGGCATTATCACCCCTCCAGTCTGTCTCCGTAAGGCAGTGATTTAATGTAACTCTCCATAAATTTCCAATCAGGATTTCCTTTTTTGTCAACAGGAAGTTTCATAACAGTATCTTTGATCCGATCTATAAGGTATGCCCGACCATATGAATACTTGTATTGCTCTCCCTGTAATATTGCGGCAACAAATAGTCCGGTATATTTATTAAGCCAGGAATCAGCGCGAACAACAACCATATGATCACCAGTAATAAATTCCTCATCCTGATAAAAACAAGTAGCGGTTGTATCTCCGATAGAAATTGCATTTCCCTCTTCAATTATATTTGCTGAAAGCTCACTCTTTACGGCTAGCATCTCACAGCCGTTGTCCTCTCCAGTTCGTGTAATATATCTTATCGAATCCGTTGTGTCAAAAGCGACCGTCAAGTAATCCTTATTGATTGCCTTGGCTTTATAGATATTTGAAATCAAGTCACCGAAACGGAATTCTTTCCAGCTTTTTATGTTAAGAGGAAAGGCTCTTTGACTATTGTTTTTCGTGGTAAGCGGCTCATGACGCAATGACTTAATATAGTTCTCCATGAACTGCCAATCTGGAATATAACCATCCTCCGACCACTTATAAGTAGTGTCAATTATCGGCGTACCATCAGAATTATGCTGTACAGGAAGTGTAACGTCAAAATCTGTCTTAATATGTGTATTCAATTCCCTTCCAAAAGCATAGTATTTCATCTTTGATTCATAGCGAACCAGGCTAGAAATAAACATATTAACAGCATGTGTCATAATTGATTCGCGAGGGGTCATGACTGCAACATTCTGTGCCGTGTAAAACGATTCCTCTTGTACAAAGCAAGAACCCAAACTACCTCCAAGCGCAACTGTTATACATCCGGCTGGAAACGGATTAATCCCTTCTACATACCCAACTTTTACGTCAACGCCGTTATTATTACTAATACGAGAAACAAGATTAATTTCTGGAACATCCGCATCAAGCTTGTTCTTATCAAACTTGTTTCCCATTCGGATGTCATATAATCTGTAAAGCAAAAAGGGCTTCCAAGCCTGTATGTCAAGCTTCATATATCTTACCCTCCTTTATCAAATAAGACAGATAATTGTTCAGCGTCTGTTGGAAATCTGCTTCAGACAACTTACTATAATCAGTTTTCATGTAGGCTTCACATAGCCACTCATCATCACTTGTCACAGCCTGCATAGCCGACATACCATCTTTTACAGTCTTATTCCTATATAAATCCAACCATTCTTCCTCAATCTGTTTCCAGATGCTATTGTTGTCTTTGTCGAACTGCTCAATACGCCCAAGGTTCTTTTTCTTTTTGTGACCGTCCTCCTTGTAATAACCAAAGAAAGTTTTGGGAATTGTCCCATCAGACATAACATGGGGCTTCCCAAGTGTAAATACCATGCAACAAGCTGATACGGACGCACCCGGGTAAAAAACTTCATTAGGAAGAGTGAACACCGCATCCAATGTGTTCTTTTCCAGCAGATCCGCCTTCATAGCTGACACAAAATTGCTGGTTCCAATTGCCGCCGCTACGGGCAGCAAAATAGCAACCTTGACTTCCTTTACAGGTTGTCCATTGTCCAGTCGAGCCTTATTCATCTTTGCCACAACATCAGAGATAAATTTAAGAAACACCATGCCCTTTGTCGGGTCTTCCTTTGCGTCTGACTTCCAACCCGCTTTGTACACTGCTGGAATCGTAATCGGCTTCGCGTTATAAGGCGGATTCATCAAAATAATATCCGGGTCAGCCTGTTTGAAAAACATTTCACTTTCAAACAGATTGGCCTTTTTGATATTTGAATTTCCATCTCCATGAATGAGCATATTCGTTGTGGCAAGACCGAAAGCTTTTTCTTCAATCTCCACGCCATATATATGCTCCTTGGCAATCATTTTGCGCATTTTCTGTTTTTCAGCTTCGGTTGCTTTCTGAAGATTACAATCTACAAGTTCTAGCACCATTCCCTGAACGAGGAATGAACCAGAACCACATGTCCCATCGAACAGCCGTTTCGTTCTGTCAACGCCAGTAACACGGCACATAAAATTTGTGATGTGGTCAGGCGTAAACGCTTGATTCTTATCAGCTTTTCCAGTGTACTTATTAAAAGCAATAAAGAACAAATTCAGGATATCCTGCCCTTCAGAACTATCATCGTTGATGTACTTGTAGATATTACCTACAATCTCATCTAAAACTTCTATCCAGTCCTTCAGAACCAGCTTCTTTACCTTTTGATCATTGATAACATTCCGCTGCAGCAGCTCCACTTTCAAAGCTTTATTATCGGAACCATCCAAAAGATTGGAAAGCGTCTCCTCGATGCCACTTCGAATCATTTTAGCAGATAAACCGCTCCAGTAGTTTTTTAGCTTCTGTCTGCTATCATTCGTGATAATCGTAATGTCTTGCCTCTTCAAGATATCTCGAAGGTAAAGGAGCGTCGTACCGACAAACTGGCTGCGTAGTTTTTCGTCAATATCTTTTCGATGAAGCGTCTCATTCAACGCGTATGTATTTCTTAGAACAACTTCACGATTGTTTTGCCTGTTGACCGCAAAAAGACTTTCATAATGAGCCATGGTATCAAGTACCGTTTCATCTTTCAGAAGATGATCATCGTCCATAACAGATTTCCAAACTTTAATCTTGTCATTGTTTGTATTTGCAAGGATACAGATTATCTTCTTGGCATAATGAAGCATTCTTTCTTCAAGAAGATACTCCCGAAGCTGTACTTCATCCATATCTGTGAAATTCTGTTTTGTTTCAACCAGAACTACAACATCGTTATGCTCAAAACGTATATCCAGCTTAAAATGCTCCGGCTCGTAACCAATAGCCTGTATCAATTTCTCCTTTGAGCCTGCCGCCTGAACGTACGAGTATTCACCGCTTTCAATATTCGAAGTCTTATATTCATTACCAATACGATTACACATTGATACTCTATCCATTTCTATATCCACCCTTCTGCATAGTGACTTCTTTCTTTTAATCATCATAACATAATAGACATGTTATTTCAATATGCAACATGTATTATTATGTTTTTTCATGTCGTTTCATACCAAGGTTAGAGAATCGTTCTATCATAAAATGCTACTCTTGATTTATCTTTTATCGCTTGAAAATATTCATTTGTTCCCATTATTGCATCGATAGTACTTACTCAATCTCACTGCAAAGAGACCCGAAGGCGATTATAAAGCACTATCGTTAACAACAAAAGCAGATGTCCAAGCTGACATCTGCTTTTTATCGAATAGCCTATGCTCTGGGTTTATGGGCTTTTTCAGCTATATTATCATCTAAACCATCTCTTCAATCACCCGTTCTATCACATCATTTTTCATACATCAAAACTCCTGTTTTTTCGATTTCCAAATCTATTTTAGAGCCCTTTTCCACATGAGCAACATCGAATACATCCACATCTTTATCTACAGCCGCCCGAATATCCTCTATCAGTCCCACGAAACGAAGCCCCTTAAGGCCACTGTCTACCAGTATATCAATATCGCTTTCTTTTGTCGTGCTTCCTTTTCCATAAGATCCGAATAAAATCGCTTTCTTGATGCTGTTATCTACAAAAACCGGTATCAGTCTTTCTTTGAGCTGATTCATGGTATATACCGCCTCTGACATATTCCAATACTTCCTTTTCCTTTTTCTTGTTTCTTATTTTACCTCGTCCGCCACCTAATTACCATAAAAAAGTATCCGGCATCGCCTATATTGAACTTACGCCCGATCCAATCAACACCCGCTTCCCGCAGAAAGCAAAACCGTATTTCCGAATCCGCTCAACAGGAATCCCCTTTGCCGCCAGCGCTGCTTCGTAGTTTTTCCGATCAATCTGTTCCAGGGCATTTCGCACCGTATCTGATAGTTCCGCTTCGTCCTCCGCGTCCTGCACCTTGAATTCTATAATAATTGCGTCGGCTTCGATCCCCTGCTTCGGCTCCAGCATCACGTCGTACCTGCCGAACCCGCTTTCCCGGTTAGACGTCAGAACATACCGGTCGGCCAACTCTACCATCATCCCCAGCACAAAGCCGTGGTAAAAGCGTTCCGGCTCCGTATCGGACGGATTGTTCCCGGTATCAAAGTAGCTGAATGTCTGTAAGGCAATCTTGTTCATGTATGCATTCATCGCTTTTACATCGCCCATGAGCAAGGCCTTCAAAAATGCGTTCTGAGCCGGACGGCACTTACCGAACCACCTCTTAATCAGTTGCCGAAACATAGCCCATACTTCTCTGTTTGTCAGCATCAAATCACTTATGGCATCCCCGCTTTTCTCGTCAATCTCCGTATGCACCGCTTTCAGATATCCGCTTGCAAGGAGCAAATTCCACGCGGCGGTATCTTCCTGCTCCAATTGATTGAATACAATCTGCTCATCCATGGCAATCCGCAGATACCCTCCCCGCATCAGGTTCTCCATGGTCATCTTCATTTCCGGACTTCCCTCCTGAATCAGCTTACCCGCCAGAGAGTTAGAGCTGGTATTGACCCAGTAAGGAGCTATCTTCCCCTTGTCAAGATAGTTAATAATCGACCACGGATTATAAATATCCGAACGGTTTCCAAATACAAAGCCGTCATACCACTGTTTCACTTCCTCTTTTCTGTTATATAAACCGAACTCGTCCAAGGCAGCGAAGACCTCTTTCTCTGTAAAGCCGAAACTATCCTCATATTTCTCAGTAGTAGCCGTCACTACTTCCAGGTTATTCAGATCCGAAAACATAGACTCCCTGCTAACACGGGTAATCCCTGTCATAATAGCCCGCTCCAGGTAAGGGTTTGTCTTGAACGTCGCATTGAACAGGCTTCTGGTAAATGTCACCAATTCCTCCCAGTAACCGTACACATACGCCTCCTGCATAGGCGTATCGTACTCGTCCAGAAGGATAATCACCTTTTTCCCATAATAGCGGGACAGATACCCCGCCAGCATTTTCAGGGAATAGGCTGCCGTATCATCCTCCATTTCCACAGAGACTCGGCGGAAGTCCTCTTTTTCGCTCTCGCTCAGAAAATCTTCCTTCAACAGAAAGTCAAACCTGTCATACAATAATTTGATGATACGACAGATCGTTCTTCTCGTCTGTACAAAGTTCGGTGCTTTTACATCCGCAAAGCTGATCATGATCACCGGATATGTCCCCTGCAGGCTGCGGTACTTCCAATTTTCGTCAGAAGATTTGTCTTCCCAGATCTGCAGTCCCTCGAACAGATCCCCCCGACCCGCGTACTCTATGGAAAAGAATTTCTCCAGCATACTTATCGTCAACGTCTTCCCGAAACGCCTCGGACGGGTAATCAGTGTTACGGTATCTCCCTCTTCCCACCATTCCCTGATAAACCCTGTCTTATCAATATAGAAATATCCTTCTCTTTGAATTGTTTCAAAATCCTGACATCCAATACTTACTGTCCTCGGCATACAACTCTCCTTTGCATAAAACAGTATATCCAATGCAATACCTTAAGCCGCAAGAAACAAAACCCCCAGCGTACCCGGCCCGCAATGGCTGGAGATAACGCCTCCGGCCCTCGTCTCCAGGATCTCATCAAAATGATCCAGCGAGGCAAGGTAGGCCCGTACCTGCTCCACTACAGCCCGGTCACAGCCGGAATGCGTGATAAAGACCCGATCCTTTTTTGCGGCCTTAAGCGCCTCTTCCATATCTTTCACATAGGACATAATGACCCGATCCAATTGGCCCCGGTATTTCTTTCCCGGACTCATCTTTCCGTCCTCCACCGCGATCCGGGGATGAAGCTTCAGCACACTGCCCGCCATAGCCGCCAGACCGCTGCATCTTCCTCCCCGGTACAGATAGACCAGGGTATCTACCACAAAGCTTGCCCGTACCAGAGGCTTTAATTCCTCCATCCTCTTTACGATAGCCGCCGCATCCGCCCCGGCCTGCGCCATGATAGCGGCTTCCAGCACCAGATGACCGATACCGGTGGAAAGATTGGCGGAATCCACCACATGTACAAGCTCCTCGCCGTCCAGCGCTTCCGCGGCCAGTCTCATCACATTCCCGGAGGAGGACATTTCCCCGGAAATGGAGAAGCAAACCACTTCCCTCCCGGCCTCCACATAAGGCCTCAGCAGCTCCTCCGCCATCTCCCGGGAGGGCGCGGAGGTTTTCGGCGTCGCCCCATGGGCGTCCGACCATTCGTAAATCTCCTCCGGCGTGATATTGACGCCGTCCAGGTATTCTTTCTCCCCCAGCAGGATATGCAGGGGCAAAACGGAAATATCGTATTTTTCCAGCAAATCCGCCGTCAGATCGCTGGTACTGTCCGAAATAATCTTAACCATAAAATCTCCCTCTCTTCAATCCTCAAGCCGCCTCATCCTTTTTCAAAACTCAAGTGGTTCTTTTCTGCCCACTCACTAAAAATTTGAATATAAATGTCTCCGCAGGTCTCGGTGAAATCCTCGTATAAATCAAGCTCCCGCAGCTTCTCCAAAAAGGCGTCTATATAATCAATTCGTCTCAATATAGAAAAAAGCTGCTTCCGAATCTCCTTCTCTTCCACGAACTCCCTGACGTAAAAGCGCATGATCTCCTCATGGTCGATCTCCTTATAGCTCGGAAGCTCAATCGTATTTCCGTCGTCTTCAATGGGCAACAACGCATTGAAATCCAATTCCTCTCCTCTGGAATAGGCAAACCTGTCATACACCTTCAGATCCTTGTGATAATAAATGGGGGAATTCTCCCTGACTGCCAACAATAAATCCATTACCGTCACATCTTTTGTATTCATTTTTTCTTTCCTTTTCTCCTGTTATTTCTCTTTCGCCGTGATGCCCTTCCGTGTCAACATTATACCATGTGCGCAGAAAATCAAGCGGCCCGAAGGGACATTTGATTTTCAAGCCATGGATTGCCAGGTACAATGCGCCGCGCATGCGGCGACGAGACAGCGTATGCTGGCTCGAATTCTGCGAATGCAGAATCATTGTACCATGATTACTCCGCAATCACGGTACGGATGGCCATTCGGCCGTTTCCTGCCGAGAATAAGGTTATTGTACCTTATGCATGGTTCATTTACAATGGTAAATTGTCCTGATCTCATCCCCTGAGCCGAATTCTTCTCCCGCTACACCCGAACCTCCGCCTGGCTTCCGCCGGATCTCCGTTTCGTCACAACGATCTTTTTATCGATCTTCTCCTTCAGCTCGCTGACATGGGAGATGATTCCGATCAGCCGGTTGCCGTCCGTCTGGCTTACCAGCGCCTCATAAGCCTGCTGCAGGGCGTTTTCATCCAAGCTGCCGAAGCCCTCATCCACAAACATGGTATCGATCCGGATTCCGCCGGCCGTAGACTGAATCTCCTCCGACAACCCCAGCGCCAGGGAAAGGGAGGCGATAAAGGACTCGCCGCCGGACAGTGTCCTGACGCTGCGCTCCGTCCCGTTATAGTGATCCACCACGTTTAATTCCAGGCCGGCCTGGCTTCGCTGGTTGCTGGCTCCGATCAGGCGTCTGAACTCATATTGGCCGTTTGACATAATCATCAGTCTCAGATTGGCCCGGCGGATGATCCGGTCAAGATAAGCCATCTGAACATAGGTCTCCAGCATAATCTTGTCCTTGCTCTTCAGGTCGCCGTTCATGGTATCCGACAGATTGGCCAGCCAGCCGTACCGTTCCTCCAGCCCGGCCAGCTCCTTTGACCTTTTTCGGATATTTTCCAGAAGCTTCCCGTTGATTTCCCTCCGGGAGCGGACGATGTTTTCTTCGCTTCTGACCGTCTCCTTCTTCCCGGTAAGCTCGGCCTGCTTTTCCAGTTCCTCGGATTTTCGGATGCTTTCTCCCTGTTCCAACTGCTCCCGGAGAGACTTGATCCTTCCTTCCAGTTGATCCTTCTTTTGGACGCAGGCCTGATAAGCCTCCGCCGCATCCCGATGGGCCTTTTGCAGGCTCTGCAGCTCCTCAAGGAGAGACGCGCGCTCCGTCTCGGCCCGCTCTCTGTCTTCGCAGCGGAGCCTCTCCCGCAGGGCTGTTTCCTGTCCCTCCAGCTCCCTCTTCCGGGTTTCCGCCGATATATTTTTCTCCGTTCCCTCCCGCAGCTCCTTTTCCAGCCGCTTCAGGGCTTCTTCCGTCTCCGGAATCCTGTCGTTCAGCTCTGTCCTCCGATTCAGGTTTTCCTGCTCCCTGCGGATCTGCTCCTCCAGACGGGCGATGCTCTCCTTCAATCCGGTCAGCTTCTCCCCTGTCTCCTCCCCGTAGGCAGGATCCTCCAGCTGGCTCAACAGGGAATCGATGCGAACGCCTAATTCCTCTTCCGCCTTTCTACAGGTATCATAAACGTCCTTCGCCCTTTGACAGGCTTCCTCCAGGGTTCTCAGCTCTTCCCTGTATTCGCCCAGAGCCTTCTCGGCTTCCTTCCTTCCCGGATATTTCAGCTTCTTTCGCAGTCCCTCCATCCGCCCCGACAGGAATTTCCGCTTTCCCTCCGCCTCGTCGGTCTCCTCCTGCAGCCGGGTCAGCTTCTTCTTTTCCTGCTCCGCTTTTTGTTCCTCCAGGGGCAGCTCCTGATCCAGCTCCCGCTTCCGCTCCATCCGGCTTTCTTCTTCCGTCAGCCGTCCTTCCAGCGTCCGGATTTCTTCCGCCAGCAGAGGCAGCAGCTCCGCCGTTTTCTCAAAGTACTCCGTCCCGGCCAGCTGCTCCTTCAAAATCTGTATTCTGTGGTTCCGATCGTTTTCCCGCCCGGTCAGCTCCTCAAAGGCTCGTTGGGCGTTCTCATACCGCTGCCGCAAGTCCCCTTGCTCTTTTGCCAGGGCTCCCCGATTTTCTTCGGCTTCCTCTTTGCTGCGGCAGTACAATTCCCCGGACAGGCGGGCTGTCTGCTCCGCCAAAGCCAGCTCCCGGGCCTCCGCCCCGGCAATCCGGTTCTTTAACTCCGCGATCTCCGAATCCAGTATCCCGATCCGCTCTTCTTTCTCCGGGATCTCCCGCTCCAGCTCTTCCTTCCGGCGGATCCGCTCCTCTTCCTCCTGTATCTGCTTTTTCCATTCCTCCAGACGCCCGATCGACAGGGCGGACTGCTCCTCCGTCTGTCCCAGAAGCCTTTTCAGGTCTTCGCTTCCCAGCAATTTTTCCATCTCCCGCCGGTCTTTCAAAAGCTCTCCGTCTCCCGGCAGATTCTCCATCTCCGGCCGCTCTTGCGAGGACTTTCCGTCTCCCGGCAGGCTCGCCAGTCCCCGCCGCTCTTGCGGGGACTCCCCGTCTCTCAGCAGCTCTTCCGCCTGCCGCTTCAGCCTGGCCTCCTGCTCCGACGCCTTTCCGCTCCTCTTTCCGGCTTCCGCGCTGGCCTCCCTGGCCGCCTCGGCCGCTTTCTCATACTCTCTTCTGGCCTGCTCCAGCTCCTCCTCGCCGGGCACAGTCTCCGGGATTTCCGCCAGCTTCAGATGATGGGTCGCGCCGCAAACCGGGCAGGCGTCGCCCTCCTTCAAGCCTTTCGCCAATATCCCCGCCTGTCCGTCCAGGAAGGCCCGGTTCATTCCGGAATAGATACGCTCCAGCTTTTCCGCCTGCGTCTGTGCCTTCCGGTAAACCGCCTGATACTTTTCCCGTTCCTCCCGAACCCTTTCGTACTCCCAGGCTTCCTCCGCCAGCCGCTTCAGACCCTCAAGGCGCTCCTCCTCCCGGATTTTCCGGTGCGTCAGGCTCTCTCTCCTCTCCCCGGCTCCAACGAAAGCGGCCTGCCGTTCTTTCAGTCCCTTCAGCTCTCTCCGAAGCTCCTCCGCCGCCAGGCTTTTCCGACCTTCCTCTTCCCTGCTGCTCCGCAGGCTTTCCCGCAGTGCCTGAAGCTCCGCCTGCATCTGAGCCAACCGATCATACCGGGGCAGCTCCTGCTCCAGGCGGGCCAAAAGGATTCCGATTTCCTCCTGCCTTGCCGTCTTTCCCCGCTGCTCCTCCAGCTCCTGCCTTGCCTTTGCCAGCGCTCCGGCTTCCTCCAGCCCCTGTCTCCGCAGGGTCTCCAGGTTTTCGCAATTCTTCCGATCGCTCTCCGCCTTTTCCCTCTGTCGGAGGAGCTTCTCCCGCTGCTCTCCCGCTCCGGACAGCGCGGCCTGTTCCTTCCGCCCCTCCTCCAGCTTCCGGACAAGCTCTTCCGCATCCAGCCTTTTTTGTTCTCTCTCCCCTTGAAGGCTTTCCAGCTGCCCGGTCAGCTCCTGATCCTCTTTTTTCAGCTCTTCCAGCTTATCGTAGTCCGGCAGCTCCTCCTCCAAAAGCGCGGCCTCTCTCCGGATCTCCTCCTGCCTCCCTGCCTTCGCCTCTTCTTCCTGAAGCTCCCGCTGCGCCGCTTCCAGCAGCGCTTTCTGCTCCCGCTCCCGCCTCCGGCTCTCCTCCAGCTTCTCGCAGATTTCCAGACACTTCTCCGCCTTCTCCTTTTCCCGAAGCAGTCTTTCCTTCTGCTCCCCCGCGCCAGACAGGCCGGACTGCTCCTCCTTCAGGCTCTCCAGCAGCCTCCTCAGCTCTTCCGCCCTCCGCCCGTCCTCCTCGGCCCTCTTTTTCCCGGTCTCCAGCTGTCCGCGCAGCTCTTCGATCTCCCGGATTAACTGGCTGCGCCTGTCATATTCCGGCAGCTCCTGTTCCAGCAGGGCGGACTCTCTCTTGATCTCCTCCTGCCTGTCCTTTTTCTCCTCCTCTATCTCCAGCGCCGCCTTCCGCTCCTTCAGCAGCTCGTCGTTTTCCTGTTCCTCCCGCCGAAGCGCCTCCAGACTCTCCCTGGCCTTCTCCTGCTCCTCCGCCTTGCCAAGCCGGGCGTTCACCCCCGCCAGCTCTTCCTCCAAAAGGCGCAGCCTCTCTCCCAGCCCCTCTTCCTCCCGGACGTCCTGTTCCAGCAGCCTCTCCAGCAGCCAAACGGTATCCAGGATGGGGAGTTCTCCCTTTCTGGCCTTGTCCGCCTCGGAAAAATACGGGTTCATCTCATCGCATTCAATCGCCTGCACATACTGTCGGACGCTCTTTTTCGCGTCCTCGCACTCCGCATGGGCCACGTTCGCCCGCTCCTTAAGCTTTTTCTGAAAGGTCTGATAATACTGTGTCCGGAAAACCTTCCGAAAAATCTCCTGCCGCTCTCTGGTATCCGCCAGAAGGAGCTTGCGGAAATCTCCCTGGGCCAGCATGACAATCCGGGAAAACTGGTTCCGGTCAAGGCCCAGAAGCTCCGCCACTGCGGCATCCACTTCCCGGATTTTCGTCACCGGAGGCCGACCCGGGCAGAGCAGCTCCGCCCCGGGAAGCACCTCCGTCATCCCCCCGCCCCGTTTCGCCGGGCGGGTATATCTGGGATTTCGTCGGATCCGGTATTCCTTCCCCCCGTGGGAAAAGGTCAGCTCTACCTCCGTAGGCGTCCCCGGCTCCGCATACTTGGAGCGCAGCATATCCGGCTCCCTGTGATCCCCGCTGGCCTCACCGAACAGGGCGTAGGTAATCGCGTCAAAAAGCGTAGTCTTCCCCGCCCCTGTGTCTCCCGTGATCAGATATAATCCGCTCTGTCCCAGCTTTTCCAAATCCAGCTCCGTCCGCCCCGCGTAGGGACCAAACGCCGATATCACAAGCCTTAACGGTCTCATAGACTCTCCTCCCAGATACTCTCTGTCAGCTCCGAAACCAGAGCCTCCTGCTTCTCGCTCATAGCCTGATTATTCTGCTTTTCGTAAAAATCCCGAATCAGCTCCAGCGGCGTTTTGGAGCCTTCCTCCTCCCCGCCGATCACCGCCCGGTTCTCCCGGGTTCTCCGGTTATCGTAATCCAGCTTCATCAGATTCGGGTAAATGACCTGCAGCTTTCGCATGGCGTCCACGACATCCTCCTCGTCGGTGAGAGTGATATGAAGATAATCGTCTGTCCTTGTCCCCTCATAATTTTTTCGATTGACGAGCTCCTCGTAGGTTCCCTTTATCTCCCGCAGATCGCGAAGGGGCTTCAGCGCCTCCGTGCGGATCCGTAAGTCTCCCTTCTCCGCCCAATCCAGAACCGTTACGGACTTGATCTGAGCCGCCTCGGAAAAAGAATACTTCAGGGGGCTTCCGCAGTACCGGAGCGTCTCCCTTCCCACGCTCTGGGGGCCGTGGAGATGACCCAGGGCCACATAATCGAAGGCGTCAAATACGGATCCGTCCACGTTATCCGTCCCTCCCGCGGAAAGCTCCTCCGAGTCGGAGCGCGCCGCGCCTGTGACAAACTGATGGGTGATTAGCAGATTGCGCTCCGACTCCGCAAGCTCCATATGCGAAACGGCGACACGAACCGCATCGGTATAAGACTCTACCGTCTCCTCCGGGAAAACGCTTCGCACATGAGCCGGTTTGAGAAAGGGAAGCATATAGATATTTACGGATCCATACTCATCCCGCAGACGGACCGGCTTTACGACCCCATTATAGACCGGCGCGATATGGATGCCGCCCAGCTCGATCAGCTCCGCCGCAAAGGAAAGCCGCTCCGGGGAATCGTGGTTTCCGCTGATGATGAAAACCCGGGGCTTCCGCCGGGCCAGTCCCTTCAGGAAATCGTCGAACAGGCCTACCGCCTCCACCGACGGGACGGATTTATCATAAATATCTCCCGCGATCAGGACGGCGTCCGGCTCCTCCTTTTTTACAATACTCAAAATCTGTTTTAAAATGTATTCCTGGTCTTCAATCATGGAAAACTCGTTGACCCGTTTTCCCAGGTGAAGATCCGATAAATGAATCAGTTTCATATGTATACCCCTTTGTCCGCTTCAGCAGACAGACATTTCTTTTTATACTTGTGAACAAATTTATTTGCCGCTTTCCATCCCGAATTACCGATGCGTTCCACGTTTACAGAGTAAACGGCCGTCAGCGGGTATAGATTGAAAAGGCTGGTCTTCCGCATGGAATCCCTGCCTTCAGTATAACGTATGGCTGACTCGCGCGCAATGTTTATTTCGGACTGCTGTTTTTGCCTTTCCCAATTTAACCCTGATTCCTCTGCTCCTCCCTTCGTAAGAGATCTGTCCGGCATTTTAAACATTTCTATCCTTTCTGCCCATTTGTAACGCCTGCCGCCCGGTTCTCCCGTCAGTCCGCTGTCTTTTGTACAGGAAATGGCTTCCAAAAAAGGCAGGGCAGGAATTTGCTTCCTGCCCCGCCGGTTCCTGCTCTGTCGGAAACTTTATGACGCCTCTTTACAAAATATAATCGGTGATGCAATCGTACCAATGAACATAGGTTACGCCGTTTACCGTAAGCCTGTCGTTGTCCGGCAGCTGTTCGCTCCATTTTTTCCCGTAACTGTCGATCGCCCAATCGTCACGGTTGTATCTCCGCCAGAGAACCGTCCTTCCCTCCCTGTCCAAAAACTGCTCGGATACCACGCCGCAGTTATAGGTTTCAATATCCATCACGCATACCGTGTCATAGCTTTTGCCGCCGATCGTAACGGTATATCTGCCGACAATATCCAGGAGGAAATCTTTGTCCGCGCTTGTAACCGCGGTTCCGCTCCTCCTGATATCGCCTTTTACTGTCAGATTGGTTTCGTTGCCGCAATTATCTTCCCCGAATCCCCAGTTAAGCATAAATTCGTCCCCGTCCAGAAACGTGATATAATTGCGGACGTCGCCGTCATTTCGAAGCGTCGCCAGATAGCGGCAATGCGTATCTGTCAGCTGCGCTACAAAGGTACGGTTGACCACATCCTTCTGATCCGAATATGACGCCTCTCTTGCCGTGAGCTCTACTCCCTCGATGCCGTGAACCTTAGCTTTCCCCGTAACCTGCATGTCATAAATATGGCTGCATTTCCGGGAAGGGATATCATACATACCCCAGGACAGCTTTTCGCCGGGCTTCGGAACCAGGAACCACCCCATCAACTCCTCCCATTTTACCGGGAAAGGGGCCTCGGCGCTTGCTTCGATTTTGTATTCGGGAATCAATTCAGGCAGCTTTTTCATAGTACATTCTCCTTTCAATCCTTCGGTGCGATGCGGATATTTGACTTTGAAATTCTGTTTTGCCTTATGCAGTCTGCTTTTCACCGTTCCGACAGGAATGTTCAGCTGTCTGGCAATTTCGGCCTGCGGAAGCTCCTTCCAAAAATAGAGATACAGGATCTGCTTATCTTTATCGCCCAGCAAGCTCAGGGTTTCTCTTACCGCAGCTGCAACCGAGACGCCATGTCTGCCGTCCAACAGTTCCCTTTCGGTTATTTCATCCACCGGGATTTCGTACTGCGCCGCTTTCCTGCGAAAGTAATCGTTACATTTATTTCTTGCGATACTGATCATCCATGCCTTAAAGGATTCCCTGTTTTTTAACCGATGGAACTTCTGACAGGCGGCAAGGTAAACCTCCTGTAAAACGTCGTCCGCATCCGCTTTTGAGTTCAGCCGGAACCGCACGAAACGCTCCACGGACACCCGTTCCGCTTCCAACATTTTTTCAAATTCATCCACATCCTCACCCTCTTTCGTCTACAAGTGATGAAAACCGGTTTCACTTATATAGACGCGCGGCGGTATCGAAAGGTTCATTTTGCAAAAATATTTTCAGGATTGCGCCTTCTCTCTTTTCAGACGCCGGATCTCCTCCCGCTGTTTTTCCACCTCTTCTCCGGAGCTGGTCTGGTATTCTTCCTTCAGGCACTGCAGGATCCTTTCCCGATCCCGGATCGCCCCGTCCAGATCCCCCAGCCGCTCATGAAGCTGAGCCATGGAATACAGACCGTCCGAAATCCGCGGCGGCTCCTGCATGGTAAAGCATTCCTCGTAATCCGCCAGCGCCTCCTGATAACGCCCCAGCTTTTTCAGGCAGTCTCCCCTGTCGCAGCGGGCCTGCCAGGCTTCGGGGAAATGCTCCACCGCCGCGTCCAGGTACTCCATGGCCTTCTCCCCGTCGCCCCGGCCCAGCATGACCTCGCCCATATACACCTCATACTGATGGTTTTTCGCCACTGTCCGGATCTGCTCGATATAGGGAAGGGCCTCCTCCCCCCGTCCGTCCGCCAGCAGATTTTCGATGATCCCGTAAAGCCCCAGATAATTTCCCGGATTTGTCTCCAAAAACTTTTTAAAGTACTCGATCACCTCGGCGTGGTTGTCGTACCACTCGTCCCCGCACACGCCGTTGTTCGCCTCCAGGAAGGCTACCCAGCCCTCCTTTTCCTCCGGATTCAGCTCCAGCACCGTCCTGGCGTACCCGTCCGCCGCCCTGTGGTCGCTCCTCGCCCTGTGATTGTAAAGCTCCGCCAGGCAGATATAAGCCCGCTCGTTTTTGGGGTCGTTTCGGATGACCTCCTCCAGAAACGTGACGCTGTGGTCAAAGGTCTCCGGCCGGATCCTGCTCTCCTGCCAGACCATATTTTCAATCCGCTCAAACTCCGCCTCGTCCGGGAACTGGAACAGCTCGTCGATTGTCACGCCGAAAAAGATCGCCAGGTTCGGGAGCAGCGCGATGTCCGGCGCGCTGGCCCCGGTCTCCCACTTGGAAACCGCCTGGGCCGTCACACCCAGATATTCGGCCAATTCCTCCTGCTTCACCTTCTTCGCGACGCGCAGGGTTTTGATTCGTTTTCCCATATCCATTTGATTTTCCTCCGTTTCCGCTGCCCGACCGGTTTTCCGCGCGCCAGCCGACGGCAGATTCTCCTGCGTTTTAAGTCCGGCGGACAGCCCTTGCTCAACTACTGATTGACTGCGTTTTTTTATCAGCTGATAAACACAGTATATATCAGGCTTTTGCGGTATGCAATCGAATGGAATTTCATTGGAATCTACCGACGGTTGATTTTTTGCGGTTTCAGAGTTTCCACCGCAACCTGTTTTCTACCCCTGCCTCCCCTCCTCCAGATAAAGCTGCACCCTGTTCTGAATTTTTTTCACCGTACTGTCTAAATCGATCTGTCCGGAAAAGTAGCCTGCCGCCTCCTCATCGATGATATTCTGGATGGTCGAGTTTAATTCACACCGGGTTCCTGCACTTTCTACCAGCCTCCGAACCGCATCCACATCTTCCTGCGTCGCGGCATGGAGAAAGATCCCTTTGCCTCCGTCATAATAGTATTCTTTGGGATACTTTTCCTCCTGCCCGTCTTCCGAAACAATAGAATCCTCAACCATAGCGGCGTCCAATGCCTGATCGAATTGCTCCCGGAGGATCGGAAAGCCCTGTCCGTCATATCCGTGAAGCAAATAAAATTTTACAAACTCCCACGCGCCCGTCCGGTCTTCCTTCCCGGCGTTGACGGCGACGGCGTCCGCCCGGAAGGCGACGGCCGTTCCGGAGCCCTCCGCAACCGGGTAGCCCACAAAGCTCACATTTCCTCCGTACAATTCCTTCTGCAGCTGATAATCCGTCACGCTGGAAATGATTCCTACGGACAGCACCGTTTCCCTGCTTCGGATTCTCTCCGAGTAAGGGTCGCCCGGGCCGGGTCCAGTGTACTCCCCGGCAAAGGAAAGCGCCTTCTTAAAATAATCTCCGTCAAAGCTGCAGGTTCCGTTCTCCCAGTCTATAAATTCCTCCACGGAAACCGTGCAGAGCCTGGTCAGCACCGGCTCGTCCGCAGAAAATCCGGCGATGGCATTGATATCTTTTCCGCTGTTCTCCAGCATTTGGAATAATTCCTCAAAGGTAACGCCGCTTTGTCCTCCCGTCACGTCGCCGTATCCCCACATGGAATGGAGCTGGAACGAAGGGCTGATGCGGTATAAATGCCCCCGGTCTTCGTAGGCCTCCGCCACCGACCGCACCAGCATCTCCCTGCTGCATTCCTCATCTCCCTCCATAAAGTCGTATAAATCCGCAAGCGCTCCTTTTTCGGCAAAGACACGGTAATCCGTTCCTGTCACCGTGATAATGTCCGGGGCTTTTCCGGAGACTACATCCAACTTCAGCTGCTCCGCTGCGTCCTCATAATTTCCCTTCTGGGCAATATAATCCACGATCTCTACCCTATACTCGCCGCTGTACCGATTAAACTCCGCCACCACCCTCTCCAAATAGGGAAGCATCGAGGTGGAGCCCAGGGTCACAGTCTTCTTTTCGTTTTCCCCCAATGTAAAGGAGACGAACTCCTGATTTCCGGAGCCCTCAGGACTGTCGATGATCTCGATTACATCCCCGTCCTTTTTCAGGAAAAGAATATCTGCGGAAAAGATCCCGTAGGTTGACAGGTTCAATAGCTTTTCTGTTTTCTGCTCGCTTATGCGGAACAGGAAAAGCCCGTTCTCCCGGCAATACAGAAAGCCGTCCTCTACAGGGGCAGTCTGTTCCATGCCGTTTCCGTACCCGGCGTCAAAAACCTCCCCCGCCTTTTCCAGCCTCACGGCGTCTTTGAGCCCTTTCTGCGCCACATCGATTTCCTGTAAGTATCCTCCGTCGAGATCCCTTACGATGAAAAAAGGGCTGCCGCCTGTCCCGAGCTGAAAACTCAATACCTCCGTTCCGCCCATATCCGCAATTTTTTCGCAAAAAAGTGTGTTCCACTGTGCATCCTTTGCATAGACGCGGTCTTCCCAATGCCACGCCCCGCTTTCTTCCTCCTCGACTAACATTTTGCACCAGATAAAAAAGGTTCCGTCCGAGTCTGTACAGATCCCCTTCAGGGAGAAATCCTCGACCGCCTCTGTGTCCTCCAATTCCAGCTCCGCATAATCCGAAAGCTTCCCCTCCGCATCGATCCTCCAAAGGCCGATGCTTTCCTCTTTGCTGTCTTCTTTTCTTCCCATAAAATAGGCATTGCCCTCCTGATCCGCTGCCATTCCCAGGACAGAGGAGACGCCCGGAACCGTCAGAGTCTGTTCCACATAGAGCTCTTGCTGATCATTGACAGCCCCGTTATCATTGTGATCTTTTTCTGCGTTGTTATCCTTTCCGTCACCGATATCCTTCCCGTCATTGATATCCTTTCCGTCATTGATATCCTTCCCGCCATTGGCATCCTTTCCGTCACTGACATCCTTTCCGTCATCGACATCCTTTCCGCCATTAACAGCCTTTTCGTCACTGATATCCTTCCCGTCACTGATATCCTTCCCGTCACTGATATCCTTCCCGTCACTGGCATCCTTTCCGTCATTAATGCCCCTGCCATTATAAATATCGACTACAACCTGACGATCCCGAACCACGCAACCGTATAATCGGTCTGCCGACAACACAAAGTCATACTGATCCGCCAGCTGATAATACCTTGCCTGCCAGGAAACAGCATTGCGATTTCCGCTGTTTTCCGCCGCTTCCTGCACCGCATTGGTACGATCGGAGCCGCTCTGCGCACCCTGCTGCCCGTCGGCATCCGTACCGTCTGTTTTCCCGCATCCGGCCGCCAAAAACAGGCCAATCCATAAAAACAAGATGATTGAATATCTTCTCTTTCTCATCGTTATACCCTCTACCCGCATCAGCGGTCATAATTTTCAATGGTGACGCACATACCAGTCAACAACCCCACTGCAAGCAACGAACCGCCGGTCTTGCAGCGCTGCAGACCACAATGCGTCCTTTGGACACTATGGTATGTGATCCTCGCGTCATTCGCAAAACGCCGTGCCCGGTCTCTCAAAAGGACGTGAAGCCTCCCCGGTTTTCCCAAATCAACTCGCCGCTGACCGCATTTACCGCTAAAATCTGTTCACACATCCTGCTTCTCTCCTCCTCGCCGCCTCCGGGCCAGAATCTCCAGACCGGCACGATCTCCGGCGTCCCTTCCGAAGAGATGACAGACAGATATTCCAGAGTGATTTTTGTGATCCACATCTGCGTTTCCTGCATCTGCGCTGCCTGTATTTGCGTTGCCTGGGTCTGCGTTGCCTGGGTCTGCGTTGCCTGGGTCTGAACGGAGTCGATCTGTTCCTGCATGGCTGCGGCGGCTTCCTCCGGCATCAGGATCGGCTGATCCAATCCGATTTCTTCCGTCGAAAACAGGCTGCCCCATGCTTTTACCGGCCAGAGATCGTCTTTTGTCGTTACCGTTGTAAAATTATGCCAGACCGTCACGGGCATCCCGTCTACCATTTGCTTAAATACGGCCTTTGCATACCTATGGCCCCCGCTTTCCTCACAAACATGCATATAATTGCACGAATACACATCCTCGTCCATATCATCATTTGTTCCGCCGCTGGCGGCATGGTAACAAGCTTGAAGGATGATCAACCCTATCTGCCGTATTTCATCAGGTGAGCGGCCTGTCGCATCCTCTGTCAGCAAAAATTCTTCTACGATATCAGTAAATTCAGAGGCAGCCCGCACAGGGAACAGAATGCTTTCCCCCGTATAATCCGGCTGTTCCGATATCACTTCCACGTTCAGGATCTGCTCCTCCGGATTTTCGGAGCCGATGAGCTGATAGACACAGCTTCTCCCGCGGGGAGTGGTAAATTCCCACCTTTCTTCCTCTGCGTTATACACTGCCGCTTCGTTTACATCCCAGTTCTCCGCCGGAAACCATTTCTTCAATAATGCTTTCCGGCCATCCTCTGTAAACTGCATCGGCAGATACCGATAGCGGCTCACACGGCTGACCCCTTCCACATCCACCTGCGCCTCAACGGATATGCCCCCTCCGGCGAAAGTCTCTATCGTCCGCGCTACCGTTGTCCCCGCGCAGGCGGCAAGAATGTCCTGATTGGAAGCATCCGCCGCCTGCCGCGCAGTATCCCGCATGTCGAAATTGTTCCCCGCTCCCGGATCCTCTGAACGGTTTCCCGCCTCCGGGGTATCAAGGCTGTTTTCTGCTTCCCGCGTATCGAAGTCAAGTTCTGTCGTATCTGAGAAAGCTCCATCCGATCCTTCCCCGCTTTCCCGCTGTGAACAAGCTGTCAACAAAGACAGCAATAGCAGGAGCGGTATCGTTCTACATAATCCTGGTTTTTTATACATGCTTTTTCTCCTCCTTGCAAACTGATTGCAGCACGAAAACTTTGTCGCGCCTTTTTCTGCACGAATCGAGCTGCATTTATGTCATAACAGGATTTTGTATCGGACTTGTATTTGATTTGTATCTGCTTTGTCTCAAAATCCGACGCTCCGGCAATATCGCTCGATAATCCATAAAAATCACTTTGCAAGCTCCCCCTTTCGGGCTATAATAAAGTCAAAGGGCTGACTTTATTATCCAAGGGCTATAATAAACTTAAACCAATCCGATTGATTAAAAACAGAAATATGGCAAGCTTCCATCCGAAGAACGGAGGTATCGCAATGAGCACATTAGACACTACTGTATCTATGATCCACAGATGTACGGAAGACGAATTACAAGTCGTCCAACAGGTAATCCGACAGTTTCTTCTGAACAGAGGGCCGCACACCACAACAAAAAAGCAATTCCTTGAGGAACTGCAAATTTCCAGAGAACAGCATCAAAACAGCCAAAACCAGGAGGCCAGTGAAGCGCTGGCGGAACTGAGGGAAAAATATGGACTATAAAGTAAGAATCTACCATGAACTTGAAGATTATATAAATCTGCCGGATTAGTCGCCACACCACTGAAAAGTATGTATCACCACATTTCCTGACACTATTCTAACTACTTACAGCGTCACTTGCCACCCACTACCTTCCGTTTCGCCTTCACCGGTTTCAAGATCACATCCGTCACGCAGTTGCTGTTCCGCTCCTCCACCTCCTTGATCACATGGCTGACATGCGCGCCTGTGGACGATTAGAAACCGTTTTCGGGGTGGGTAATATCAAAACCATATCCTGTCTGTTTTCGCTCCTGCAACGCCTTGAAAATCATGCCTTTTCATGCGCTTTGCGAAAAAATACTACTCGTCCCTTGACGGTCTGGATAGGCGGAACGGAGTAAAATGCAGATTGCTTTTTCTTGTTGGCTGTGACACTTTTTTCAGTATGTACCGACAAATCAATATTTGAACTGGAACAGTCCATTGCTGAGTTGGACGCCACCTACAAGAGAATAATTTCGGATAACCTTGGCTGAATGAGTTTGCTATGATGTTTCTTTTGACATGAAAACTATTTTAGGGGATATCGAATGATAGAAGAGAAATTTTATATGACATTATAAACATAAAAAAAGAAGCAAGTACGCCGCTTGAATTATAATAACTGTACGGTTGAAAACTGCCTCTTCTTTGTATCAAGATAACATAATCTCAACTTGCTGTCAAGGAAAAATTGAAAAGAAGAAAAAAGCCCCCAAATTCTGATTATTTACTTCAAAATATTTCCGTCAACACTTCGTTTTCGCATAAGAAAATTCCTTTCCGTCTATAAGTAGCCCCGCCTTGCCGCCTCGTCTATCAAATGCGGCTGGATATCGGGATACGTCCACTCTTTTGGAAATTCATCCATTATTGCGATTTTCTCAATTTCATTATGTAATTCCGTTTCAAAGCATTGGATATCGGCAAAAAACAACATACCAAACGATTCCTCGCCGTCAAAATTATCCGGTTTTGTAACAGAATATACGCAAACAGGTTTTATTTCAAATTCCAGGGCACCGGTTTCCTCATATAGCTCCCGCTTTGCTGTATCCACAATATTTTCCCGGTTTCCATCCGGGAACTGTTCCCTGTGTCCTCCGGGAATTTCCCATGTATCCCTATCCTTATGTTTGCAGAAAACATATTTATTTTGTGTTTTGGATATAATCACAGCAAACCTGAGCAGCTCATCCTCTATACTCTCATAAAATTTAACCTCTGTCATTTCATTTATTCCTCCTGGTTTTGGAGGAATTTTCCTCCTGATTTTGGAGGAATTTTCCTCCATCCGCATCTTTCTGATCGCAAAGTTTTCATGAATAATCTCACTTCCACTTTTGTAAATGTTCAGCTGCAAACCTATCATATCATATTTGGGAGCATTTATCATCAAAAAGTTGTCCTATTCCAGGCATATTAATGGAAATGAGAGCGTGTTTGTGGTAGGATAACAGCATGAAACAATTCAATAAATGTAAATTTAAGACTTAATTCAGAGGAGACATTGCAGTGGAAGAATGGTTAAAGCAAATCAAAGATAGCTGGAATGAAACGGCAGAATCAGACTGGTATCAATCGCTCAGAACAGATGCGAAAATGGAAGAATTGGTTAAAGAGCCAGCCAGCGCCTTTCATCCCGCAGTATATCAAATGATAAATAAATATATACCTGAATTGCGTGGAAAGAAGGTGCTGTTACCTTCAAGCGGGGATAATCATGCCGCTTTTGCTTTTGCATTATTGGGTGCAGAAGTTACTTCAACTGATATCAGCGAGAGACAATTAGAATTTGCGCAGGAAATTGCAGATAAAAAGAATCTTAACATTCGTTTTATCTGTGACGATACAACGCAGCTTTCAAATATTGAAGATAACAGCTTTGATTTGGTTTATACATCAAACGGTACACACACTTGGATTGCAGATATAACGACAATGTATAAAAACATATATAGAGTATTAAAAACAGACGGACTTTCGATTATGTTTGATATCCATCCCTTCAATCGCCCATTTACAGGCGAACCCTGGAAAGAACCCCGGATTAGGAAGCCCTATGAGCAAATCATGCCACATTGCCATTGGCGTGTACAGGATTTCGTAAATGCAATGATACAGGCGCGGTTATCTATAAAGGAAATGGAAGAGTTACAGGCTGTAAACGCATCCTTTTGGTTTTCCTATGAGGAATTAATAAAACAGGACAAAGAGAAATCTGCAAAAATAAATAACTGGAAATATAATCCTATGGCAGCGCTGCCCGCGTGGATTTCCATTGTTGCGCAAAAATAAGCTACTTTTTTATCTCTATCGATAAAGTATTGGGCATGACGCGGACGCCGTTCCACATACTGCTCATTCCAATACTCGCAGGGCTCGCGGTAAGATAATCGCCCTCAACGCCCTCAACCGTGACATTCACGCTTCGCGGGATTCTATTGTCATGAATCGCAGCGCTTCCCGTATCCTCGTCAACCGTAATCATGCAATAAAGAGCCTGTCTGTATAAAAACATACCGTTCTGCCAGGTGTAGGATGCAGAATTTAAGGTGTAATAACAGATCCCGTTTATTTCTTTCACATCGCAGCCGTGATTATGACCGTTTATGCATAAGAGAACCCGCTCCTTATTCTTCTCAAGAATATCCTGAATTATCTTTCTGTTTCGGATGCCTCTGGATTTGCCGTCCGGCGTCACAAAATCATTGCCAAGGCTTTGATGGGTGAGAATCACAAAGTAGTGATCGGATGTCATCTCTTCCTGCAGCCATGCGATCTGTTCCTCCGGAATAACGGGCCCGTCCTGTAACTCCACGGTATTCAGGAAAAGAAACTTCACATTGTCCCTTACCATCGAATAATATGCCTTTGGAAGTCCCCAGAAGCTTAACACCTCCGCTTCCGACCAGATATCGCTGTCATGATTCCCGGGAATCATATAGCAGGGAATCCCGCAGCTTCGTATTGTTTCCACAATCTTTTGATTCTCAGCCTTTGGATGACAGGTATCGCCAAGATTCAGAATGAAATCCGCCTCTTTTTCTCTGGCAGCCGCTATCAGCTCCTCCAGTCTTTTGTCTCCGTCCGAAACCGCGTCATAATGCAAATCGGTAAAAACCAAAAAGCGCATCAATTCCTCCTTTACCGTCCGCCCTTGATAATCGGGCTCAGCGGTTTATAGATCAACAGCGTTATCAGCGAAACGCTCCCCCCCTTGATCAGGTTCATGGGTGCCACGCAGGCCGCCACAAAGCTGACGATGCTCCCCTCCGTCATCAGCGGATTGACTGCGCTTCCCATAGCCAGGATATCCTCCATAGACATATGAAACAAGGCGGAAAACGCCGGGAGCAGATAAACCGCATTGAAGGCTGTACCGAATACCGTCATGCAAAGCGTCCCGAGCACGCAGCCGATAATCGCGTTCTTCTTACTTTTCCGGAAGGTGTAGACCAGGGAGGCAGGCAGGATAAAGCTGCAGCCCACCACAAAATTCGCCAGATCTCCTACAAAGGCCGTGCTGGTTCCCTTGACGCAGAGCTTCAGCAGGATTTTGACAAACTCCATCAGCACCCCGGCGGTTGGGCCGAAGGCAAAGGTTCCCACCAGAATCGGCAGCTCGCTGAAGTCCAGCTCATAAAAGGCCGGGGCGAAGGGCAGGGGAAACTCAAACAAAAACAAAATCATCGCCACGGCGGAAAACATACCGATCATCGCGATCTTTCTGGTGTTGAAAACTGGTTCGTTGATCCCGTTCTTTTTCTGCGCCGCCTTTTCCAGCAGGAATGCCGCCGCGAACAAAAACGCGATAATCGCAAAAAAGCTCAGGACATACGCGGCGTGCTCCGCCACATCGGTAAATAATTGACTCATCTTCTTTTCCTCCTTCTTTTCGAGGGACGCGGAAAACCCCCGAACTTTTCATTCGGGGGTCTGAATCATCACACTCATGCGGACTTTTCGTATGCCCTGCTCTCCGCACGCGCGGAAAACAACATACGAGCCGCCTTTTCTTCTCTCATCCAGACTTTACTGTTGGTCCCGGACTTTCACCGAGTCAGCCTTCGCGGAGCCGGGCGCATACGCCCTTCCTCCGCTCCGGGTCGCGGACTTTACCGCCAGTAGGGAATCGCACCCAACCCCGAAGAATTTTCTCTTTTGCTATTGTAATGCCGTCCGGCTTAAAATGCAAGTATTTTTTCGCTCGCGCCCCAAGCGAGAGCGTGTCCGACGGGGAATGACCGCCGTCTGCCGCTCCGCTGACGGCTGAACAGTCTCAACCAAACGCCGGACTGCTGTCGGGGGTATTGCCCGTATAGAGCTGGTAATACTTGCCCTGCTGCTCGATCAGCTGGTCGTGGGTGCCGCGCTCGATGATGCGGCCCTGCTCCAGGACGATGATACAATCGCTGTTCCTGACCGTGGAGAGCCGGTGGGCGATGACGAAGTTCGTCCGCCCCTTCATCAGGGCGTCCATTCCCTGCTGCACCAGCTTTTCCGTTCTGGTGTCGATAGAGCTGGTCGCCTCGTCCAGAATCAGTACCGGCGGATCCGCAATGGCCGCCCGGGCGATGGCTAAGAGCTGCCTCTGTCCCTGGCTTAAGTTTGCGCCGTCGCCCCGCAGCATGGTCTGATAGCCGTCGGGGAGTCTGCGGATAAATCCGTCCGCGTTAGCCAGCTTTGCCGCCCGGATGACGTCCTCGTCCGTGGCGTCCAGCTTTCCATAACGGATGTTTTCCATTACCGTTCCGGTAAACAGGTGGGTATCCTGGAGCACGATTCCCAGGGAGCGCCGCAGATCGTCCTTCTTGATCTTGGTGACGTTGATGCCGTCGTAGCGGATCTTTCCGTCCTGGATATCGTAAAACCGGTTGATCAGGTTCGTGATCGTGGTCTTCCCCGCGCCGGTCGCGCCTACAAAAGCAATCTTCTGGCCCGGCTTCGCGTAAAGCTCGATATCGTGCAGGATCATCTTCTCGTCGTTATAACCGAAGTCCACATGATCGAACACCACATCCCCCTTCAGCTCCTGATAGGTCGTCGTGTCGAAATCCTTGTGATAATGCTTCCAGGCCCAGAGTCCGGTTCTCTCCTTGCTCTCCGTCAGCTCGCCCCGGTCGTTTTTCACCGCGTTGACCAGCTCCACATAGCCCTGATCCACCTCCGGCGTCTCGTCCATCAGCTTGAAGATTCTGTCCGCTCCCGCCAGAGCCATGATAATACTGTTGAACTGCATACTGATCTGGTTCACCGGCATACTGAAGGATTTATTCAGCGTCAGGAAGGCGGCAAGGTCTCCCAGACTTAAGCCCGACACGCCGGTGATCGCGAGAATTCCTCCCACGACGGCGCAGACCACATAACTTAAATTGCCCAGCTGGGCGTTGACAGGCCCCATGATATTGGCAAACTTGTTCGCGCGGTAAGCGCTGTTGCAGAGGCCGTCGTTCAGCTCGTTAAACTGCTTCAGGCTCTCCTCCTCGTGACAGAAGACCTTGACCACCTTCTGCCCGGTCATCGTCTCCTCGATGCATCCGTTCAGCTGTCCCAGGGCTCTCTGCTGCGCCAGGAAGAAGCGACTGCTCTGGGATCCGATCTTCTTTGCCGCGAAGACCATAAACGTCACCATGACAAGGGAAACCACCGTCAACGGAATATCCAGAATCAGCATGGAGACCAGGGTTCCCACCACCGACGTCACGCTGTTGATCAGCTGCGGGATACTCTGGCTGACCATCTGCCGCATGGTGTCGATATCGTTGGTATAGACGGACATGATATCGCCGTGGGCGTGAGTGTCGAAGTACTTGATGGGAAGCCTCTCCATCTTCTCGAACAGGTCGTTTCGCATGTTGCGCTGGGTTCCCTGGGTCACATAGATCATCAGCCGGGACTGGGTAAAGGACGCGATAATTCCCAGGGCATAAAAGATCACCACCCTGCCGATCGCTCCCGCTAACGGCCCAAAGTCCGGATTCTGCCGTCCCAGCAGAGGGACGATATAATCGTCGATCAGGGTTCGGATAAACAGGGTTCCCTGAAGAGACGCAAACACGCTGGTAAAAATACAGATCACGACAATAATCCAGTGAACCGCGTAATCCTTAAAGGTATAGCCCAGCACCCGCTTCAACAGCTTTCCCGGGTTCTCGATCTTGGGTCTGGGGCCTCCCGGGCCGCGGCGGCCGGGGCCGGGATTTACTTTGGGGGTTCTTTCCTCCGCCATGATCACATACCTCCCTTCTCGTCAAAATCGCCGCTTCCGCCGGTCTGTGACTCATAGACGTCGCGGTAAATCTCATTGCTCTCCAACAGCTCCTCGTGAGTTCCGAAGCCGTCGATCTGGCCCTCGTGCATGACGATGATCCGGTCCGCATGCTCCACGCTGGAGATACGCTGGGCGATAATCAGCTTAGTCGTTCCGGGGATTTCCTCCGCGAAGGCTTTTCGGATCTTCGCGTCCGTCGCGGTATCCACCGCGCTGGTGGAGTCGTCCAGAATCAATATCTTCGGCTTCTTTAACAGCGCCCTGGCGATACAAAGCCGCTGCTTCTGTCCGCCGGACACGTTGGTTCCCCCCTGCTCGATAAAGGTGTTGTAGCCCTCCGGCAGCTTCTGGATAAACTCATCCGCGCAGGCAAGCTCGCAGGCCCGCCTGCACTCCTCCTCCGTGGCGTTCTTGTCGCCCCAGCGGAGATTCTCCAGAATCGTCCCGGAGAAAAGCACATTGTTCTGGAGCACTACGGCAACCTGATTCCGCAGGGCCTCCATATCATACTGCCGCACATCCACGCCGCCTACCAGCAGCCGCCCCTCGCTGACGTCGTACAGACGGCTGATCAGATTGACCAGACTGGATTTTGCGCTTCCTGTCCCGCCGATGATTCCGATCGTCTCGCCGGAACGGATATCCAGATCAATATTTTTCAGCACCGGCGCATCCGCGTCCTTCTTGTAGCGGAAGGACACCTTGTCAAAGCGGATGCTGCCGTCCGCCACCTCGTACACAGGCTCCTCCGGATTTGTCAGATCCGGCTTTTCCTGCAATACCTCGCAGACACGTCTGGCGCTGGCTACGGACATAGTCATCATCACAAAGATCATGGAAAGCATCATCAGGTTCATCAGAATGTTCATGCAATAGGTCAGCAGGCTCATCAGCTGTCCCGTGGTCAACTCGTTCTGCACGATCATATGCGCGCCGATCCAGCTGATCAGGACAATACAGGTATAGACCGTCAGGTTCATCACCGGCCCGTTCCAGGCCACCACTCCCTCAGCCTTGCAGAATACCTTATAAATCGCGCCGCTGGCCTTTTTAAACTTCTCGTTTTCGTAATCCTCCCTGACGTAAGCCTTCACCACGCGGATGGCGGACACATTTTCCTGAACGCTCTCGTTTAAGTCGTCGTACTTGGGGAACGCCTGGTTGAAATACTTCATGGCCCGGGTCACCACAAAGGCCAGGACGCAGCCAAGTACTATCACTGCCACCAGATAGACGCTGGCAAGCCTGGGACTGATGATAAAGGACATAATCATGGCAAACAGCAGGCTGAAGGGCGCCCGCATAGTCATCCTCAGCAGCATCTGATAAGCGTTCTGCAGGTTTGTCACATCCGTCGTCAGCCTGGTCACCAGACCGGAGGTACTGAACTTATCGATGTTGGAAAAGCTGAAGGTCTGGATATTGTCGTACATGGCCCTCCGCAGGTTTCTGGCGAAGCCGGTGGAAGCCTTCGCCCCGAAGACGCCCCCTCCGATGCCGAACAGCAGGCTTAAGATCGCCGTCAGAATCATCAGTCCTCCCACCAGATAAATGTGGTTCATGTCGCTCTTGTTCACGCCGTCGTCGATGATGGACGCCATGAGCAGCGGGATGATCGTCTCCATGATCACCTCCCCGATCATGAAGACCGGCGTCGCTATGGAAGCCTTCTTAAATTCCTTAATATGGGCTCCAAGTGTTTTCAGCATAAATACACTTCCTTTCTTTTCATTTTGTATCACTGATTTCTATTTCTCTTTTCATAATGCCTCTATACGCAGAATTAATTTTACGATATCTTATTCTACTCTTCCTGTCATTTCCGCCTGCAAATTCCCTGCTCCGTATTTCATTCGCAGCTTCTTCCCTCGGAAACCGTCCCCGTTCCGGCCTCCTCCTGCAGCCCGTATTCCTCGTTCATCCGCTCCAGATTCGTCCAGATCGTCTTCAGATAGCGGCGCAGCTGAAGACGATCCTCCTCCGTCAATCCCTGCAGCATCCGCTCATCCACCTTTTTCATATAGGCCAGCACCTTTTCCTGATTTGCTTCCGCCTCCGGAGTCAGAAGAATCCGTTTCAGTCTTCCGTCCTTATCCTGATTTTTCCGGACGATCAACCCGTTTTTCTCCATCACCTGAAGCGTGTTGGTCGCCGTCGCCCGGGAAATCCGGAACTCCTTCTCAATATCCCGCTGGTAGAGCGCCTCCTCCCTGTGATCGTAGAGGAAGCCCATGATACCGCCCTGGAGCTGGGATTGCGGTGCCGTATCGTGCTTTGGAATCCCTCTGTGGATCACCGCCTTGGTCTGGTTGTGGAGCACCCGCAGGATAAAAGCGATCCCCATCTGTTTCTTCTCCATATTTCCCCCTGTTATATAGAACAAGTTAGCGCGCTAACTTTGTTGTTAGCACGCTAACTTTATCACTGTTTCCACTAATTGTCAATCCCGCAGGACACAGTTTCTGAAAATTTTAGAATTTGGGTATTATGATTTTTTCCCTTCCGTTTTTCCTTCCTTCCGGTTCAGCTTCATAGTCAGGGAGATCCGCTTCTTCGCCAGATCCACGGAAAGAACCTCCACCTCCACGATATCCCCCACGCTGACCGCCTCCAGGGGATGTTTGATGAAGCGATCCGTGATCTGGGAAATATGTACCAGGCCGTCCTGATGCACGCCGATATCCACAAACACGCCGAAATCGATCACGTTCCGCACGGTTCCCTTCAGGATCATGCCGGGCTTCAGATCCTTCATATCCAGCACGTCGCTGCGCAGGATGGGCTTCGGCATATCGTCTCTTGGGTCTCGCGCCGGTTTTTCCAGCTCCCTCAGGATATCCGTCAGGGTAATTTCTCCGATTCCCAGCTCCTCCGCCAGACGCTTCTTATCCTTAACCCTCTTCTCCAGACTGGATACCGCGGTCGTTTCCGGGCTGTTTTGGGGCTTCATCTCATTGACCGAACCGGTCGCCTTTTTTCCGACACTCCTGTCTTCCGAAAGAGTCATTCCTCCCATCGCTGCAGCCAGCGCCTTCCCCATGGCCGTATTGGTATTGCGAATCTGCACCTTTTGTTTTTGCGACACAGCGCCTGACACGGGTGTTGTTTTTTCTGTCACTTTTCCGGCGGAGGCCTTCTTCCCGGCCGCTTTTTCCTGGGCCGCCTTCTTCTGAGCCGCCCGCACATCCTCCATCGTCAACCCCAGCTTATCCAGCAGCTTCATGGCCGCGTCATAGGATTCCGGATGCACGCTGGTCGCGTCCAGCGGATTTTCGCCGTCCTGAATCCTCATAAACCCGGCGCATTGCTCAAAGGCCTTCGGCCCCAGCTTCGCCACCTTTAAAAGCTGCTTTCTGCTGGTGAAGCGCCCGTTGGTCTCCCGGTAGTCCACAATGTTCTTCGCTATGGTCTTATTGATTCCGGAGACATACTCCAGCAGGGATACCGAGGCTGTGTTCAGGTCTACTCCTACCTTATTCACGCTGTCCTCCACCACGCCGTTTAAAGCCTCGCTCAGCTTCTTCTGGTTCATGTCATGCTGATACTGCCCCACGCCGATGGACTTGGGATCGATCTTTACCAGCTCCGCCAGAGGATCCTGCAGCCTTCTGGCGATGGACGCCGCGCTTCTCTGCCCCACGTCAAAGTTGGGGAATTCCTCTGTGGCCAGCTTGCTGGCGGAATAAACGCTGGCCCCCGCCTCGCTGACGATCACATACTGTACCGGCCGGTCAAGCTCCTTCAGCAGATCCACGATCACCTGCTCCGACTCCCGGGAAGCGGTTCCGTTCCCCACGGAAATCAGATCCACCTGATACTTTCGAATCAGGCGTTTCAGCTCCGCCTTCGCCTCCTCTACCTTATTCTGAGGCGCTGTGGGATAAATGACCTTCGTATCCAGTACCTTGCCGGTGGGATCCACCACCGCCAGCTTGCATCCCGTCCGAAACGCGGGATCCCAGCCCAGCACTACCTTCCCTGCAATGGGCGGCTGCAGCAGAAGCTGCTCCAGGTTCTTCCCGAAGACGCTGATCGCCCCGTCCTCCGCCTTCTCCGTCAGGTCGTTCCGGATTTCCCGCTCGATCGCCGGCGCGATCAGACGGTCGTAGCTGTCCTCGACGACCTCCTGCAGGACGGGAGCGGTAAACTCGTTGTCCGAGGTAATATTTTTCTTGGCAAGATATTGCAGGATACGATCCCTGGGCGCGTTTACCTTTACGGTCAATATCTTTTCCGCCTCTCCCCGGTTCAGCGCCAGCACCCTGTGCCCCGCAATCTTCTTCACCGGCTCCTCAAAATTGTAATACATCTCATAGACGCTCTGCTGCTTCTCGTCCTTCGCTGTCCCGGTAACAATTCCTTCCTCCGCGGTAATCTCGCGGATATAGCTTCGGTAATCCGCATTGTCGGAGATTCCCTCGGCGATAATATCCATAGCGCCCTGCAGCGCCTCCTGGGGCGTATTAACCCGCTTCTCTTCCTCCGTCTCCTCTCCCGTCACATATTTCGCCGCCTCCTCCAGAATCGGTGCCTTCGCGTTCTGCTCCAGGATATAAGCCGCCAGACCGTCCAGCCCTTTCTCCTTCGCCACGCTGGCCCTGGTTTTTCTCTTCGGCCGGTACGGACGGTACAGATCCTCTACCACGACAAGCGTCTCCGCCGCCTGGATCTTTTCCTTCAGCTCCTCCGTCAGCTTTCCCTGCTCCTCGATGCTGCCCAGCACCTGCTCCTTCTTTTCCTCCAGATTGCGCAGATAGGTCAACCTTTCATGAAGATCCCGCAGCTGCTCGTCGTTCAGCGAGCCGGTAACTTCCTTTCTGTATCGGGAGATAAAGGGGATCGTGTTGCCCTCGTCGATCAGCTTGACCGCCGCCTCCACCTGCCATTTCTCCACCTTAAGCTCTTCCTTGATTTTCAGTATAATATCCATCTTATCCCTCCTGAGCGTTTCCGTAAGCGCCGCCGCCCTCGCCGAATGTTCCGTCGTCCGAAGCAGGCCTGCTTTTGTCACCGCATTCTATTTTACTAGAAAAACGGGAGAACTGCAAGGGAGAAAACTCCGGTTCCTCTTGCGTCCCGCCTCGATTATCCGTATAATGTATAGAAAAAGCCTTGGGGGTCTGTATGAAAACAATCGCAATCGTGGAGGACGACAGCTACATCGGGAATCTGCTGGCGGAAAGCCTGGAGGCGGAGCATTATCACGTCATCCGCGCCTGGTCGGGAACCGAGGCCCTGATGCTTTTTGAGCGGCAGCGCCCCGATCTGGTTCTGCTGGATCTGATGCTGCCGGGACTCTCCGGCGAGGATCTTCTCCCCCACATCCGGAATATCCCCGTTATCGTCGTCAGCGCCAGGGCGGAGACCGACGACAAGGTAAAGCTGCTCTTAGACGGGGCGGCGGACTATCTGACCAAGCCCTTTGAAATCCGGGAGCTTCTGGCGCGGATCGCGGTACAGCTGCGCCGCGGCCCGGAAGCCCAGGCTTCCCGCCTATCCGTGGGCGACCTGACTCTGGATACGGACACCCGGCAGCTTCTGGTTCAGGGCTTTCCCGTCCATCTGACCCGGACGGAATTCGCCCTGCTGAAAAAGCTGATGCGAAACCCGGCCCGCCCGATCTCCAAATCCGCCCTGCTGGAGGATATCAGCCTCGACACGCCGGACTGTACGGAAAGCTCTCTGAAAATCCATATCAGCAATCTGCGGAAAAAGCTGCGGGAGGCGGACGGAAAGGATCACATCGAATCGGTCTGGGGAATCGGCTTCCGGTTAAACTCATGAACGCGTTTCATTTCTGTTTTCGCTCTGGATTGTCGTGCGTTCACTCGTTATACCTTTGGATTGGCAGCTATTTTCGTTACCAGGTATAAGCTGACGGCCCGCTGTCGAAGAATTTATTTCTTTCCTCTTTCTTTACGTTTTTCTTAACCGCTCTCTTAACCCTTTTCCTTTATCCTGAATTTGTCGCCGCCGGTCAAGGCGGCGCGGAAAAGAGGTATTTTATGGAATATGTACTGACAACCGCCGCATTACGGAAAAAATACGGCAATTTCACCGCCCTGAAGGACGTTACCATGCATGTGCCAAAGGGCGCGATTTACGGCTTTGTCGGCAAAAACGGCGCAGGAAAGACGACCCTGATCCGCCTGGTATGCGGACTGCAGACTCCTACAAGCGGGGAATATACGCTCTTCGGGATCCCCTCCGGCCGGAGGGAGATTGGCAAAAGCCGTCGCCGCATGGGTGCCGTTGTGGAAACGCCCTCTATCTATCTCGATTTGACGGCGGAGGAAAATCTGAGAGAGCAGTATCGTATCCTGGGGCTGCCCTCCTTCGATACCATCCCAGGGCTGCTCCGCCTGGTCGGCCTGGCGGACACCGGCAAAAAGAAGGCCAAAAACTTTTCCCTTGGTATGCGGCAAAGGCTGGGCATCGCCGTGGCGCTGTCCGGCAGCCCGGATTTCCTGATCCTGGACGAGCCCGCCAACGGCCTGGATCCCCAGGGCATTATCGAGATGCGGGAGCTTCTTCTGACCCTGAACCGGGAACAGGGGATTACCCTTCTGATTTCCAGTCACATCCTGGACGAGCTCTCCCGCCTGGCGACTCATTACGGCTTTATTGACAACGGCTCTATTCTCCGGGAAATCAGCGCTAAAGAGCTGGAGGCTTCCTGCCGGAGGTGTCTCTGCGTCACTGTTTCAAATACACAGGCCCTCTGTACCGCCCTGGATCGAAGCGGAATAGAATATCGCGTGTTATCCGATAGCGACGCGGAGATCTACAGCCCCATCGCCGTCACCGACCTGGTGGAAACCCTCTCCGCGGAGGGCTGTATCCTCAGCCGGGTTCACGAGCGGGAGGAAGGACTGGAGAATTACTATATGAATCTGATCGGAGGGAAATGCGATGCGTAAATTATTGAGCGCCGGCTTCGTCCGGCTCTGGAAAAACAAAATCTTCTGGACAGGCGCCGTTTTGATATCGGGAGTCATTATCTTTGCAGTCATAATGAATTATCGTGATATGATGAGCTATGATATTGTCTATACCTCCGACGTCTTTCTCACCGGGTGCTTTGTGTTCATCGGATGCTTTACGGCTGCCTTCGCCTCTCTGTTTCTCGGCACGGAATACAGCGATGGCGCGATTCGGAACAAGCTGATCGCGGGGCATGGCAGAGTCTCCGTATATCTCTCCTCCCTGCTCCTGACAGCAGCCGCTTCCCTGCTGGTCTGCGCGATCTCCACGTTCGCCGCCTTCGCGGTTGGAATCCCGCTCCTGGGTCAGCCTGTAAACCCGAGTCTGGTACTGCAGAAAATCGGTCTGGGCGTTCTTCTGGTTCTCTCCTACTCCGCCCTGTTTACGTTTCTCGCCATGCTGATCCACAATAAACCCCTGCTTTCAATAGCATCTGTTCTTTTATTCTTTCTCCTGCTGTTCGCGGCAATCTATATCGCGTTCATGCTGGATACGCCGGAATATATCACAGGCGCTTACACCATGACGGTCAACGGAGAAGTCGTTCCGCAGGAGCCTTACCCGAATCCGGCCTATCTGCGGGGGATAAAGCGGGCTGTCTATGAATTTCTGCAGGACCTCCTGCCTACCGGCCAAAGCCTTCTCATAGGCTATGACACCGCCTCCTCGAATCCCCTGCGAATGAGCCTCTGTTCCCTGCTGCTGACCCTGGGCTTTACCTTTACGGGAATCCTGGCCTTCCGCAGAAAGGATCTGAAATAGGATATTTTGACCTTATAAGTCAACACAATCTGTCATCCCTGTCAGGAGGAGAATATTGCGTCATGAACCTTTCCTTTTACGTCATTTTATGTGTCATATTCGCTGTCATCAGCCTGGTTCTGTTTCTGAAAGTCTATTTCCTTCGGAAAAGCTGCCGGGAGATCAGCGACGGCCTGGCCGATATTCTGGAGAAGGACTTTGACACAAACGCCCTCCTGACCATCTCCTCACGGGATCGCTATATGCGCCGATTCGCCGCCCTGCTGAACCGGCAGCTGGCCCGGCTGCGGCAGGAACATCTGCGCTGTCAAAACGGAGACCGGGAAATCAAGGAGGCTATTACCAATATTTCCCATGACCTGCGCACGCCTCTCACTGCGATCAGCGGTTATCTGGATCTGCTGTCCCGGGAGCTTTCCGCCCCGGGGCAGCAAATTCTCAGGGAGGAGCAGACCGGTCAAGAATGCTCTCTTTTTCAGGAAAAGCCAGAGTCCGCCGACTCACCGGCCCTGCGCTACCTTGCAATCCTGCAAAACCGCACCGCCGCCATGAAGCAGCTGACCGAAGAGCTTTTCCGCTACTCGGTCATCCTTTCGAAGCCGGAAAGCTCGCCCGCCCCTCTCTCCCTGAACAGAGTGCTGGAGGAATGCCTGATCTCAAGCTATGCGGCGTTAAATCGTCGTAACATTACACCTGTTATTTCCATGCCGGAGCATTCTGTGACACGGACTCTGGACGAAGCCCTCCTGACTCGTATCTTTGACAATATCCTGAACAACGCCGCCCGATACAGCGGCGGCGATCTGAGGGTCGCGCTGACCGAAGAGGGCAGAATTACCTTCTCCAATCTGGCTCCCGGTCTGACTCCCGTCACAGCCGCCCGGCTTTTCGATCGATATTTTACGGTGGAGACGGTTCCCGCCTCTTCCGGATTCGCAGACTCCGCCGCGAATCTTTCCGAATCCGCCGCAGCCGCTTTCGCTTCTCCAGCCTCTCCCGAATCTGCGGATTCCGATTCTGCTGCAGCCCCTTCCGATTCCGCAAGCCCTTCTTCCGACTTTACCGCAAGCTCCTCCACCGGCCTGGGGCTCTCCATCGCCAGGCTCCTCACAGAGCGCATGGAAGGCTCAATCGATTCCGACTATAAAAACGGGAGACTGTACATCACTGTACAATTCCCCCGTTAAACTCGTGATGATGAAACGGATCGAACACAAACCCGCCAAGGTATGGGTCAGTCTTTGCACGTCACATTTTCACTACGGCATCGCCGCTTCCCGTCGTTACGACTACCCTGCAGCTCCCCTCGCCGACCGTACTCTCGCCGCCAGACACATGATGTTTTCCATCCCCGGCATGAATTATCCCGTCGCCGGAACCCGTCCGCACCGTCGCCCTGACGCCGTCGATCGCCTGTATGTCTAAGACCACGTCGCCGCTTCCCGTGCCGATATTTACCGAATCCGCCGACCCTATCGGATTTACTACCACATCGCCGCTCCCTGTCCGGATCGATCGATTCCGAATCTCGCCCGTCTCTACAATATCGCCGCTTCCCGTACCTGCCTGCAGGCTGCCCAGCTTGACCGCGCTCAGCCGCACGTCGCCGCTGCCGGTCTTGACCGACAGCTCCTCCGCCGTCACAGAGACCGCCGATACGTCGCCGCTGGCCGTCCCAAGCTGAAACTCTCTACACGTCGCCTCCTCGATCTCAAAGTCGCCGCTGGCCGTCCTGGCGCTGATTTTCTCCGCTACATTCCGGGACAGCTTCATGTCCCCGCTCGTCGTCGCGACGGACAACTGTACCGTACAGATCCCCGCCGCCCTGACGTCCCCGCTCGTCGTCTGCAGCTCGATTCTGGGAATATCCCTGGGAACTTTGACGAGCAGTCGAACC
Source organism: Roseburia sp. (assembly GCA_023662875.1). GTDB lineage: Bacteria > Bacillota > Clostridia > Lachnospirales > Lachnospiraceae > Acetatifactor. Next base: position 48,209 of record JAMPIG010000012.1, read on the forward strand.
TCCGCTTCGTTCCGGAAGCTGTTAAAGCGAACCAGCGTCTTTCCAAAGAGCATAACCTTCCGTTCCCTTAAGCTGCCCTTCAGGAAGTCCGGATTTTCCTTTATCTCCAGATGAAGAACCCCATCCTTCTCATACTGGTAGAAACAGTATCTGGGCTCCAGTCCCTCCGCTTCGTCAATCTCATAATCGCCGGAAACCGTTTCGTTCTCCGACCTCTCCAGCATCACATCCGCAATCAGGCCGTTGATCACAAGACCCTGATATTTCCCTGTACATACAAAATTTCCCTGCTCCGCCGCAGGTGCCAGCTCTGCCTTGCACGGGCTCTGTTGACTTACCTCATCCTCCGGCAATTCACGGATCATATCCTCGATATCCCCTAATTCCCGAATGATCTCCTCCTCCGTTTTCCCGGCCGCCAACCCTTCCGCAAAATGCTCCTCATAATCCTCGATAATTTCTTTCTGCAGCTCCTTGCTGAAAGCCTCCAGTTTTTCCTGCAGCAGATTCAGATATTCCTGTTTTGTCATGTTTTGCCTCCTTGTCTTATGCCCCTTCGGCTTATTTTGTCTCTCTTTTCTTACCTCGACTCTCTTTCCCGATCCGGCTTTTTCGTTAATCTCCAATCAGTTGACTTACCGCCCGGATAAAGTCATTCCACTCCCGCCTGACGCTGGCCTGATACTCCCTTCCCTTTTCGGTCAGACGATAATACTTTCTGGCCGGTCCGGACTCCGACTCTACGAGATAGGTCGTCACATAGGCCTCTTCCTTCAGCCTGCGCAGAATCGGATACAACGTTCCTCCCGCGATCGACATCTCCGCCGAAATGCGTTCCGTCAGCTCGTATCCGTACTTATCGCCCTGCACGAGCTGCGCCAGGACGCATAACTCCAGCGCGCCTTTTTTAAATTGCGTATTCATGCTCTCTCCTCCTTTCCTTGCTCTTCTTCTATTTTGCCAGTACTACTCTTTTACAAGTTCATTATATCACATGCTACTATATATTGCAATATACTAATTTAAAAATATGAGCGGTATCGTTCCTGAGGATCCTGCCGTACCATCTTTCAGGATCCTCGCGGAACCGATGCCGCTCTCGAAGCTCTTGTCCTGCGCCTTGTCTTTTATTCCAGGACTATACCTCTTCTGTTTTTGCCAGCAAACGCGCGATCGTAGCCTTCAGCTTACCCATATCGACAGGTTTGGCCGTGTGGGCGTTCATCCCGGCGTTCAGGGCGTTTTGGACGTCCTCCTCAAAGGCGTTGGCTGTCATGGCGATGACAGGTATGCTCTTCGCCTCCGGATGATCGCTGTTGCGGAGGGCGCGGGTAGCTTCATAGCCGTCCATAACGGGCATCTGCACATCCATAAAGATTATGTCGAAGCTTCCGGGCGGGGACTGGGTAAAGCGATCCAGCGCGATTTTTCCATTGGAAACAACTTCACATTCCGCTTCTTCCATTTCCAGAAGCTCTCTCAGAATTTCAGCGTTAATCTCATTATCCTCCGCCGCCAGGACTCGCAATCCCTTGATGGAGATTTCCTTGACAGGTTGGACTTCACGGATTTCAAAGGCGGCGTCACCCGTCAGCAGCTGGGACATGGCGCGTTGGAAGTTAAAAAGGAAAAACGGCTTGGGCAAAAACGTACTGAACCCGACGCCCGCGCTTGCCTCTTTGGCCTCTTCCAAGTCATAAGAGGTCAACACGAAAACAGGCATTTTTTCGGCTCCAACCGTTTCCCGGATGCACCGCGCCGTTTCCAGTCCATCCATACCGGGCATTTTCCAATCCACCAGGATAATTTGGAACGAATCGTCGGCGTCCTGTACGCCAGAAACCATCTCTACCGCCGTTCTGCCGTCCGTGGCATAAAGAACCTCCACCCCTACATCCTTCATGATATTCTGGATATTCAGGCAGATATCCTCCTCATCGTCCACTACCAGCATCCGGGTGAGGCCGTTACGACGCCAGAAACGGTCATCCTGTACTTGCGCCTCCTCCGACAATTCTATTTCAACCGTGAAAACGCTGCCCTTTCCCTTCTCGCTTTTCACATGAATGATACCGCCCATCAAATCAACAATGTTCTTTGTGATAGCCATGCCCAAGCCGGTGCCCTGAATTTCGCGTGTAACGTCAGTGACCTCCCTGGAGAAAGGGGCGAAGATCGTCTGGACAAATGCCTCGCTCATGCCGTATCCGTTGTCCGCCACGATGAAGCGAAGATGAGCGGTGGTTTGCGCGGTCTGTGTGTTTTGCGAGGTTTGCTCCACCCCCTCAACGCTCAGGGAAATCTGGCCGCCCTCCTGCGTATATTTCACCGCATTGGAAAGGAGGTTGATCAGCACCTGATTCAACCGCAGCTTGTCCCCGATCAACCTCTCCGGAAGCTTGCCCTTGGTGTAAAGCTCGAAGCTCTGCTCCTTGGCCCTGGCCTGGGGCAGCATCATTGTGTAAAGGTCGTCGATCAATTCCGGCAGGCTGAATTCCATCTTGTTTAAAACGGTCTTTCCGCTCTCGATTTTGCTCATATCCAGGATATCGTTAATCAGGCTGAGGAGATGCTGGCTGGAAGAAGCTATTTTCCGCGTATATTCCCGAACCTTATCCGGACGCTCGGCGTCCTTTGCCATCAGGGTGGAAAAGCCCACGATAGCGTTCATAGGCGTACGGATATCATGAGACATATTGGACAGGAAGTTGCTCTTGGCCTCATTCGCGGCCTTGGCCGCTGAGAGGGCTTCCCCTAAAGCCTCATACATCTGCCGCTCCTTTGTACGGTCTGAGAGCATGAGAATATACCGCTCCTGTCCGTCCAGGGAACAGCGGTGAACCAACTGCTTGAACCGGCGAAGCTCATGGGTCTTAGCGTGAAAGATATCCCGCTCTCCGGTCCAGACGCCGCTGATCGGAATCCTGTCCAACAATTCAGGTGAAAGGATATCCTGCCCCTCGGAATCGATCTGCTCCACGCCGCCGAACAGCAAAGGCCGGACATCGCCGCGCACCTGCTCCAGTTCCAACCCTAAGACCCGCTTCAGGTTGGGGCTGACATATTCCGCCTGGGAAGCGTTTGGTGCAAAGAGCAGGAAGATATCGTCGGTGTTCTCGGTCAGCAGGTCGAAAAGCTTTTCCCGGGAATGGAGCTCCAGATTCTTTTCCCGTATATGGCGGCGGTTGGCCAGAATCAAGATCAGCACAATGCCCAGGGCCAGGATCGCAAAGAGCGAACCCACGACCGCAAGGGTCACCACAAGAAATTCATTCATGCTGGCGTTGACGATTTCCGTCGGCGTAATGCTTGCCAGCATCCAGCCCTCGAAATCGATCGGCTGATAGGATAAATAGTAAGGCACCCCGTCCATCCGGCAGATGACGGTGCGCCTGGTTCCGTTCTGCCAGTCCTGCGCCACCGCGTCCGCATCCAGGTCATCAAAAGACGCCTGTCTCTGGAGATGGGCCAGCAGATTATAGGGCTGATCGTCCCCGGTTTGGGATGAGAACAGAACCCGCCCGTCCGGATAGAGGATAAAGCAGTCGCTCTGGCCGGCAAAGGTGCTGATGCTCAGCGAATTGGTCATATCCTCGGAGTTGAAGCTGATACCGATGGCAGTATAGGCAAAGCCGCGGTAGGTTCCCGGTTGGGCGGGGACGGCAAAAACGGTGATTTGCTGGTCGGAGGGCAGAGTGCCGTCCACCACGATGTTCTCACGGTCAATCACCAGCCGCTCCAGGCTGCTGCCCAGATCCAAATAGCCGGTGTTTCCCTGACCGGTCATGTAGTTTCCGTCATCGGACAGGAAATAGAAGGTGGTAAAATGCCAGTCCTCCTTTTCTTCCTCAATATAAGCATTCAGGGCATCCGGATCCGTCTCCGCCGTATCCGCAATATAATTTCCCCAGCTGTGCAGCAATCGCCAGTTTTTTGTGATGGTACTGCGGAAGGTGACGTTAATCTGGGTATAGATCTCATCCAAGTGTTCAACGCTCTCCAAAAAGATTTGCCGGGAGGCAAAGCGGGAGTACGCAAAGCTGATGACGACAGCAGCGCCTAATGCCACGCATAAAATAAACGTTTCCCACAGCCGTTTCCGATTCATAATTCCCTGCCCTCCCTCCTATTTGACATCCCGCAGTCTGATATAGGCCGCAGGCGGCAAAGGCTGCTCTCCGGCCAGGAGACGGTTCGCCCACAATGTCCGGGCAAACTCCTCGCTGAGGGAGAAGCGATCGAGCCCGTCCGCTCCCAGCGCCTCTTTCGCCAGGATCTGGAACCCGATGGAAAGATCTGCAATGATAAAGGTATACTGTTCGCCGTCTTCCAACGGGCCGTCCGTTCCCTCCAGGCCGACAAGCCTATAGACTCCCTCCGGCGATTTTTCTATCTCCATAACCAGTCCGCTCACAATCGGCAGCGTTTGATCGCTGAAAGGATCATTGTAGGAACCGCAGCCTTCCACCGCCAGACGGACGATCTCCCGGATCTCCGCGCCGGTAAGCCGGGCAGTGAAGAGATGGTTCCCGCTGGACTGGATGGATTCCTCCACCCTTTTAGCAGTATAATCTCCGGCGTAAAGGGAGCCGGGACTGATGGAGGAAGGAGCCAGCAGGAAATCGCCTCCGCCGATCTCGCGCAGCGTATTTGCAATAGCGGAGCCGGCCTGATTGCCCCCATCCGCCCGGAAGCTGACGGGATACCCTGTCTCCAGCGTGGCAACGATCTCCCTGTCCACAACAGGGTCGCTGAGGGCGGCGTTCATTCTCTCAAAGGCCCCCTTGGAGTCCAGACCTTCTAACAACATCCCCTGTACTGCAGCATGGGCGGCGTCCTGGAAAGTGGGAGAGGACATCAGGGTAAACAGATGATTGGCCTCGATCACGTCCCGCAAATTTTCTACGGACTCCGGCAGGGAGAGATTCACCCCCCGGTTATAGGGCAGCATATAGGAGTAACCTTCCGAAGACATGGCCTTATAGCCCTCCTCGGAATACATGGCCGCCAGAACCTTTAACGCCAGCTCCTTCTTCTTTTCCTTTCCCTTTTCGTCAAGCTCTCCGCTCAGAGCCGTGCAAAACCGGGGGGAGGTCAGAAGCCAGTTGTTCTCCGCCGTATCTCCAAAGTAAGGGAGAAGGACACAGTTGCAATATTCGGAATACATGGCAAGCTCGTTGATCATCCCGCGTACCATGGGAACCTCGCCGTTAATAAAGCAGCCCAGCGTCGCGCTGTAGCCCTGAGCCGCGTCCTCCTCGCCAAGGCCCGTATCGGCTATGACGGAGGATAAGCGTTCAAAGGCCTCCGACCACACCGCTTCATCCAGACTGTCCGTCTGGCTTCTCTGATAATTTCTCCGCCACTCGGTTCCCTGACGGCTCATCAGCGTAGAGGCGGCAAAGCCCTCCAGGGTATAGAGGGAGGTGTAATTATATTTGAAATCCG
>JAMPIG010000130.1 GCA_023662875.1 Roseburia sp.
TGCACGTTATGTACCGTCTTTATCACTTGACGAGCTAAAGGAACTTGAAATCGAGATTATGCAGTTAGCGTAATCAACAATTTAATATCAAAATAACAGCGTTAGGGCGCATAGAAAATAAAAGTCTATGCGCCCTTTTTGTATGTAAAGGAGCCGTCTGGAAGAAAATCTCCCTCCGACGACCCCTTTTCTCTGATTTGTTACTCCACATTTTTCAGCGCCTCATCCATCGGGATCCTTTTAATCCTCTTAAAATCGAAAACCATCACCAGCAGATACCCGATCAGCACAAACGCAAACATTTTCACATACCCCGCCGGTTTGATCGCAAAGGTAAACCATCCGCTGTAGCCGCTCATGATCGACTCCCAGGCCAGCGCCATAATACGCGATCCCAGAACAACGCTGACGGCATCCGCGAAGACCAATACGATCGTTGTGGAAAGCAGGTACAGGCTCGCGATCTCCCGATTCTCATATCCCAGAATCTTGACCATGGAAATCGCGTTTTCATTCTTCTCGATGATAATTTTCGTCAGAAGATAAATCAGCACTGCCGACAGGAGGATGCACAAGTACTGGAAATACTGCATATAAGCCCCCATGGAATGATCCAACTGGTCGCACATCTTCGTAATATCCCGCTCGGTAATAACGGTTGCGATATTTCCCTCCTCCAGATCCGTGATTTCAGAATCCGACAGATACCCGCTGAATTCCCCTTCCTCCAGCTCAAAGAGGCTGCGATAATTCTCCATCGACAGAAAAACCGCGATGCTCTGGCATCGATCATAAATCCCCGCCACCTGAAACGAATACCGCTTATTCTCGTATTTTTCTTCCAGGGAAACGGTATCTCCGATTTCCAGCCTGTATTTCTCCCGGAAGGACTCCGAGATATAAGCTTCGTTTTCCGACAACGACGCCAAACCGGCAATCTCTACATACCGGCTCCCGTCGGAAATCCCATACACCGAAACCTCTTCGTCGATCGCGTCGCTCCTCCTTAGCAGAGACCGCATTCCGAACTTCTCAGCCTCTTCCTGTTTTGTATGAATCGGATTTCCGTCCTCATCTTCACAGCTCTTCAGCACATACTGATATTTCGCAAACATCAGATCCGCCGCGTTCTCTTTATAAAACGCAAGGGTATCGGGCATTCCCACCGCCATCGCCAGCAGCACCATAATAAAGAGGACGCCGATAAAAAGGACGGCATAGTTTGACATGTTCTGAAACAGAATCCGCAGGCGGAATCTGGAAAAGAAGCGCCAGCTCGGGAGCCGTATCGCTTTTTTCCGCTTCTTTTTCTTTAAATCACGACGCAAAAACTCCAGGGGAGTATGCCGCATCATCTTCCCGATCACAACCAGGTTTACCACAAACATCAGCCCCACCGGAATCAGGGTCGTTTTCACAAACGCCTCGGGATTCCAGATTGTTTTGTATGTAGGCAGGCTGTAGCTGTTGTAGTACATGGAGACCACCACATTTTTAAACACGGAATACCCGAGCAGATTCCCGACACCTGCGGCCAGAAACGTCACGATGACCGGCATGGCAAGATAGTGCCGGATCAGCTCTCCCCTGCTGTAGCCGGAGGCCCTGAGCGTTCCGATAGTCCGGGCTTCCCGGGCAATCGTGTTGCTGATCGTAATCGCGAAAATAAATGCGATAATAACAATCAGGATATTCAGAAGGACGCCTCCCATCGCCTCGTCGGATCCCATGTCGTCCGTCGCAAATTGGATCGCCGGATTCGCATACCGCGGAAGATAATCCTCTATTTCATTCCCGCCGACCACCGCGTTGGTAAGCAGCACCTTCAGAAAATCATCCGAACGCTTCTTTTCCTCCTTTTCATCCGCCGGTTCTTCTTCATACCGCCAGGCATACGCATAATGAACGCTCTTCTGCAATCGCCCGAAGCCCTCCTCCGTCGCCATCGCCACATCGAACTTGATAGCGTCAAAGATCAGATCCGTACTTTTCTCATGAAGCGTGGCATAATTGACATAGGCCAGCAGCCCGGTAACCCGGAAGGCTTCCCCGCCCACCGTGATCGCGTCTCCCACCTGAATCCCCGCGTTATCCGCATGCATACGGTCAATCGCGATCTCATCCGCCTTTACGGGAAAGCTTCCCTCCATCAGACAGGCCAGGTTGACCTCCTCCGTTTTCGCGTAGACCCGAACCGTCCCGTCCGCAATACCGTCGTTGTCCGAATCCTCTTCCTCGTTTCGGTAAAAGTTTTCGTAAAGAAGTACGGGAACCGTCTCAAACCCGGAATCGTTCAATTCATATTTTTCCTCGGCCTCTGCGTATTTCTCCTCTATTTTCTCCTGGACTTCCTTCCAGGCCTCGTCGTATGCCTCCCGGCGCGCTTCCGGATAAGCCGTTTGATAGGCCTCGCCGTCAAATTTTTCATCCAGCTCCTTTTTTCCCTGATCCAGGTAATACTGCTTAATATCCGCCCTTTCTCCCGACGCGATCCCGGAAAGCATTTCCTCATCCGCCTTCTCACGCAGCTCAAAATGACCGCTCTCCAGACGGTATTCAGATATGCCCTCCTCCGCCGCCGTCATCATGCTCTCGTTCGCCACATACATTCCCGATACAAAGCCGATCGTAAGGATTAAAAAGAGACTTACCACCAGATATTTTCTCCACTCTCCCAGAAGCTCTCTTGGGATTCGCTTTATGAGAGGATTTTTCATCTTGACACTCCCTTCTTCTACCATTCCAGCTCCGCCGCCGAAATTTTATTCCGGTTCCTCTCGTTCCTGCGGACTCTTCCGTCCCGGAGCCGGATCACATGATCCGCTATATTCTGAATCGCCTCATTGTGCGTCACCATGATAACGGTGTTGCCGTACTTTTGATTGACATCCTCAATCAGCTTTAAAATTTCCTTCGAGGTATTATAATCCAGCGCGCCTGTCGGCTCGTCGCAGAGCAGGATGTCCGGGTTCTTTACAATGGCCCTGCCGATGGAGACCCTCTGCTGCTGTCCTCCGGAAAGCTGGTTCGGCAGCTTATGCCTGTGCTCGTAAAGCCCCAGCGTATGTAAAAGCTCATCGATATCAAGAGGATTTTTCGAAAGATAAGCGCCGACCTCAATATTCTCCTTTACATTCAGATTCCCGATCAGATTGTACAGCTGAAAGACATATCCCAGGTGACTGCGGCGGTACTGCGTCATTCGCTTCTCCCCCAAATCCTCCAGCCGGTCGCCGTTGATCGCGATATAGCCCGAATCGGCGCTGTCAATTCCCCCGATAATATTGAGCAGCGTAGACTTTCCCGAGCCGGAAGGCCCCAGCAGTACGCAGAACTCCCCCTTTGCAACGGAAAAGCTGAGCTCGCAGAGCACCTCCTGCCGCGTTTCCCCGCTGCCAAACCCCTTCTTCAGGTCTACAATCTCCAAAAACTTTTTTTCTCCGTCTGACATATGCGCTCCTTCCCTTCGGTCAAGCTGTCGGATTGCTTTCCGATATAGGTTCCCGCCGGCTTACCCTTCGCGCGGCGGCCCACGACCGTAAAACCCCGCAAGGCGTAAATGCAATCGTTATTGTCGGCTCACAGCTTTTCGATTACCTTTTCTCCGTTTCTCTTTGGTTAGTAGTGGCTAACTCTTTTCTCTAAAAAAAGAGCTGCGCTCTTGTTAGTTTTCGCTAACTCTTTTACAAATATAAACCGTTATTCCTATTTTGTCAAGGGTAATTACTCTTCTGCGCTTCCGCAGCGTTAACCGCGCAAACGCCTATTGAAATCCCCAGTTAATCACAACATTTTGTTGGCCGCCAGTCAATTGTAGGTTCATTATTCTTTGATTCTGTCAATCTCTGTTAAATTCACGCCGGAAGCCGTTAGAATTACCTTTAATTCAGTGTATCGAATTTTCATAACCTTATACGCTTCAGATTCTTTATCTACCAGAAGCATATAACTCTGTAATCGCGAATACTCTTCTATAGATAACTTCAACATTTCGCCCTCAGTCAATGCGATCACCTCCCGTTTTAGCCGCCTGATTACCGTTTCCAGTGTCTGTGGATACCTTTATTATAGCCCTTGGATAATAAAATCAGCCCTTTGATTTTATTATAGCAATCATTTTGTAAGGTGTAAAGCCTTTATTTACTTGCCTGACGCGGCGGCAAACACAAAAAGGGGGCCTGTTCGAATTGCAAACTGGCCTCCTCCTTTCTACAGGAACTTCGTGACGATTTTTTACTGCTCCATCACCACTCTCTTATAGCTCTTCTTTCCTCTTCTGACGACCAGACCGTCCCCGCCAAAATCCTCCGGGCCGAAGGACTTTTTGATATCGACGACCTTCTCCCCATTGGCGGTAACGCCGCCCTGCTCTACGGCGCGCCTCGCCTCGGAGCGGGACGCGGTCAGACCGCTCTTCACAAGAACCCCCAGAATATCGATGGTGCCGTCCGTGAAATCCGCCTCCGTCAGGCTGCAGGAAGGCATATCCGCGCTGCTTCCGCCGCCGGCAAAAAGCGCCCGGGCGCTCTCCTGCGCCTTCTCCGCCTCCTCCGTCCCGTGGATCATCTGGGTCAGCTCATAAGCCAGGATTTCCTTTGCCTTGTTCAGCTGGCTGCCCTCCCAGCGATCCATCTCCTCGATCTGCTCCAAGGGCAGGAAGGTCAGCATCCGCAGACATTTCAGCACATCCGCGTCCCCTACGTTTCTCCAGTACTGGTAAAATTCGTAAGGAGAGGTCTTTTCGGGATCCAGCCAGACCGCTCCCTTCTGGGTCTTGCCCATCTTGTTTCCCTCGGAATTCAGAAGCAGAGTGATCGTCATGGCGTAAGCGTCCTTCCCCAGCTTTCTCCGGATCAGCTCCGTACCTCCCAGCATATTGCTCCATTGGTCATCCCCGCCGAACTGCATATTGCAGCCGTATTTCTCGTACAGACAGAGGAAATCGTAGCTCTGCATAATCATGTAATTGAACTCCAGAAAGCTTAAGCCCTTCTCCATCCGCTGCTTATAACACTCCGCCGTCAGCATACGGTTCACGGAAAAATGCGCCCCGATATCCCGGATAAACTCGATGTAATTCAGGTCTCTGAGCCAGTCCGCATTGTTCACCATCATGGCCTTGCCCTCGCCGAATTCGATAAAACGGCTCATCTGCTTTTTAAAGCACTCGCAGTTGTGATCGATGATCTCCGTCGTCATCATATTCCGCATGTCCGTGCGCCCGGAAGGGTCGCCGATCATACCCGTCCCGCCGCCGATCAGGGCGATGGGCTTATTCCCCGCCATCTGCAGCCTCTTCATCAGACAGAGGGCCATAAAATGCCCCACATGCAGGCTGTCCGCCGTCGGGTCGAATCCGATGTAAAATACGGCCTTCCCCGCGTTGATCAGCTCCTTGATTTCCTCCTCGTCCGTCAGCTGCGCCAACAGACCTCTTGCCTTTAACTCGTCAAATACTGTCATTGTTTCGCTCTCCTTTTCTTTTTTTGCGTCTGGATTTCGTCTCTGCCCGCGCTGGCGCGAATCAGCAGACTCGGGACGCTTCGCTTCCCTCGTTCGCGTTGCTCGCCCGAAACTTCCCCGCTCACCGGCTTGTGCAAGCACAGCCTGTGCCCGTGAAAGTTCCTGACTCTG
>JAMPIG010000131.1 GCA_023662875.1 Roseburia sp.
TCGGGCTATATGCGGCTGAATAAAATTAACATAATTCAGTATAAATTACACTTTTCGGAATGTCAAGATTTTTTTATCCTGTCCGCTGACAGAAAATGTTGGAAATTGTGGCAAAAATATGGCATTTTCAACAACGGCTTATTGTCTTACCGTCCATTTTACAGGGTATCCTGCCGGTTTTAGTATAAAAAAAGTAGGCCGCCGCGTATGGATCGCGCGTTCAGCTGATCTTTCCGTCCAAAAAGACATTCAGCTTTTCCTGTGCCGCCTTTTTCTGCGCCTCGAAGCTATGAGCGTAGATATTCATGGTAGTGGAGCAGCTGGTATGTCCCAGATATTTGGAGATGTCAACAATATTGACGTCCAGAAAATTGAGCAGCGTGGCGCAGGAATGCCGCAGGCCGTGCAGAGGAATAACGGGCAATTTCTCAAGCCCTTCCGCCAGGGACTTCTCCGGATTCTCTTCGACCCATTGATTATATCGCCTTAAATGTCTGGTAAAATACTGGTAAGCGGTGGACTGTCCCATCAGCCTTCCGTCCGCCCGGGTAAAGAGGTTGCCGTCCCCACGCCATCTGTCCCCAAGGCGTTCCCTCGCCCCGTCATATTTCTCCCGGTATTCCCGAAGCAGCGAAAATACCCTGTCCGGGAAGGGAACCGTCCTCGTCGACGCGGCGTTCTTCGGCTCCTTATAGTCAAAGCCCGCCTCCGTCTTCCCGATGGATTTTGTGATAGATATCTCCTGTCTCTCAAAGTCAATGTCGTTCCAATGCAGGGCAAGAATTTCCCCTTTCCGGAAGCCACAGAACAGGGCAAGGGTAAAAAAGACTTTAAACTGCATGGATACCCGGTAAACCCTTGCGTTGCGCCCCGCGCCCGCGGATTCGCCCGCTTTTTTAGTTCCGTCTGCGATTCCGTCCCCTGCCTCATACTCCAGATTCAGGGATTTCAGGAACATCAGGGATTGGTCGGGCGTAAAATATTTCAGCCTGTCGCCGCCCTTTTTCCTCTGGGGCTTCCGGGCACCCTGGCAGGGATTGTTTTCAAGCAAATCCCACCGCCTGGCCGTTCCGAAAATACAGTTCATGACATTCGCATACCGGCGGATCGTCCCGATGGAATACTCTTTTTCCAATGTCCTGTAAAACGCTTCGATCTGTACCGTCTTGATGTGCGTAATTTTATAACTCTTAAAATAAGGAAGAATCCGACTTCGAAGAAGCTGTTCATATCCCACATAAGTTCCAAAGCTGAGATTATTCCTGACGCTTTCCAGCCATTTCCCGGCAAAGTCCTCGAATGACATATTTTCGGCGCAGAAATCATGGCCATACTTGATTTTGTCCTCCATTTCCAGGGCATATTTCAGCGCCTCTCTTTCCTGTTGTCTGGGGGTGGCGGACTGGTTGACCGAATAGGTAAGACTTCTGACCATTTTTCCGCCCTGTTTGTCATAACCCATGCAGATCACAATCCGATATACCACCCTGCCGTTTTTGTGTGTGACTCTTTTTACCGACGCCATAACCGGCACCTCCTTCTTTTATCTGTACAATCGAAGTCCGAGAAGCGTAACTTCGATTGTGCATGGCAAAAGAATTTCGCGAAACATAAATTCTTTTGTACATGACAATCGATTTATGCTTTTCAAAAATCGATTGTATGAAAGCCGATTATAGCAGTCTATCTGTAAAAAAACCAGAGACAAGTCGAAAAAATCGATTTGTCCCCGGCTTTTTAATGAGCCATTCGTTTCCCTTTAAGAAATTTTCTGAAGGATCTCGCTGTGCTTTTGCACCGTAATCTTAAGATTGTCAACATCCGCCTGCATCCGATCCATCTGCTCGATCCGCTCTAAATATCTCCTCGCGGTTTCCACATAACACTTTTCTATCGTGTCCAGGCGCGGAAGCACATTGTTTTCCAAAAGCACCACCCTGACGTATGTCATATCGTCGCTAAGCTTGGATGTGGTTTCCTCCAGTCTGGTTGTGGTTGCCTCCAATCGGTCAAGCCGTTCGTTGATCGGTTTCAGTTTTTCGTCGAGCTTTTTGTCGAGCTTTTCGTCAAGCTTTTGATCCAGCTTTTTGTCAAGCTTTTCCTCGAGCCTTACTTCGAGTCTTTCGAGCTTTTCCTCGAGTTTTTCCTCAAGTTTTTCCTCAAGTTTTTCGTCGAGCAAATCTGAAATTGCCGAAAGCATTTCCCTGTCTATCATATCGTATCCTCCTTGTCTGTCGATAGGAGAAAGCCACGCTTTCGCCTATCCGTAAATTAATTTTGTTTCATGAATCGATGGCGAGAAGCCGAGACATCATGCCAGAAATGTATGACGCGGAAACACCTGAAGTTGTTTCGCTTAAGATTCATCTGACCCCTACCTTATCATACCGCCACGAAAAAATCAAGCAAAATATGAAAAAATTTACGAAAACTTTACGAAAAAAAATCACCCCAAAAAGGTTTTAGCTAAACTATCCCCAAGCTGTAGAAATATGTAACATGAAAACGTACCGCAGGCGACCGCCTCAACAGGTACATTTTCACGAAAGGCTTTGCGGAAAAACTTTTCTTCCGGCTCTTAATTCTATCCCCGGAACGCCCCGATCCCGGGATACTCCGCCGCGTTCTCCAGTCCCTCTTCTATTCGGAGCAGCCGGTTGTATTTCGCCGTGCGGTCGCTTCTGCAGGGCGCTCCCGTCTTGATCTGCCCGGAATTCCATGCCACGGCGATATCCGCGATCGTAGTGTCCTCCGTCTCCCCTGAGCGATGGGAGATAATCGTCCTGTATCCGTTCTTATGAGCCATTTCCACCGCCTCGTAGGCTTCCGTCAGGGTGCCGATCTGGTTGACCTTCACCAGAACCGCGTTGGCGCATCCCAGCTCGATCCCCGCCGCCAGCCGCTTTGTATTGGTGACGAAAAGATCGTCCCCCACCAGCTGCACCTGTCCTCCGATGCGCTCCGTCAGCTGCTGCCAGCCCTTCCAGTCGTCCTCCGCCAGCCCGTCCTCAATCGAAAGGATGGGGAATTGCCGGATTAACTCCTCATAATAAGAAATCATCTCCTCAGTGCTGCGGACGATCTCCTGTCCCTTCAGACGGCTTTCCCCGGGAAAATGATACATTCTTGTCTTCTCCTGATAAAGCTCGCTGCTGGCCGCGTCCATAGCGATCCTGACATTCTCTCCCGGCGCGTACCCCGCCGCCTGAATCGCCTCCACCAAAAGGGTCAGAACACTCTCCGCGTCCGGAAGATCCGGCGCAAAGCCCCCCTCGTCCCCCACTCCGGTAGACAGCCCTTTGGCCTCCAGCAGCTTTTTGAGATTGTGATAGATCTCGGCGCAGATCCGGAGGGCCTCCGCAAAGTTTTTCGCCTGTACGGGAACGATCATAAACTCCTGAAAATCCACTGTATTGGCCGCGTGCTTTCCGCCGTTTAAGATATTCATCATCGGAACCGGAAGTCTCTTCGCTCCCACTCCGCCCAGATAGCGGAACAGCGGAAGCTCCAAAGCCGTCGCCGCCGCCCTTGCGCAGGCCAGAGAGACGGACAGCATGGCGTTGGCACCCAGGTTCTCCTTGCTGTCCGTGCCGTCCAGCTCGATCAGAATCCGGTCAAGAGCCGCCTGCTCCAACGCGTTTCTTCCCAGAATGGCCGCCGCAATTTTTTCATTGACATTCTTTACGGCATGCTGTACTCCCAGCCCGAAATACCTCGTCTCGCCATCCCGCAGCTCCGCCGCCTCAAAGCGGCCCGTGCTGGCTCCGGAGGGGACGGCGGCCAGCCCGACCGACAGCCTGCCGCTCTGCCGGTCTCTTACCGTCAGCTCCGTCTCCACCGTGGGATTGCCCCGGGAATCCAGGATTTCCCGGGCGGTTACCTTTGTTATCTCCAAATATGCCTGCATAAAAACTCCTCCTTGTAGGATACCTTACTGAATTTACTCTTCAGTATATCCCACAGGGAGGAAGTTATTCTCGCGTTTTCACTGTAAATCGGCATTCCCGGGCTGCCAACACTGCCTCACAGCATGGTTTTTCCCGCCAGAATATTACAGTAGTCCTGATAATTCTTCTCCAAAAGCGTCGGCGTATCCAGACCGTAAGGGCACTTCGACTTACACTTGCCGCAGTGGAGACATTCCTCGATTCGCTTCATCTTCGCCTGGGCCTCCGGCGTCAGCTGGGCTGCCGAGGGAGACCTGCGAATCAATAAGCTCATGCGGGCGCAGTTGTTGATCTCAATCCCCACGGGGCAGGGCATGCAATAGCCGCAGCCACGGCAGAAATCGCCCAACAGCTCTTCCCGGTCTTTCGCGATGATTTCCGATAAAGCCTCGTTCATCACCGGCGGATTCTCGATATAGGAAAGGAATTCATCCAACTCGCTCTCCCTCTGGATTCCCCAGATCGGCAGTACATTCTCATATTGATCCAGGAATGCGTAGGCCGCGGCGGAATTGGTAATCAGGCCGCCCGACAGCGCCTTCATGGCGATAAAGCCCATGTCCGCCGCCTTGCATTTCTCCGCCAGCTCGATATCCTTCTCCGTCGCCAGGTAGCTGAAGGGAAACTGCAGCGTCTCGTAAAGGCCGCTCTCCACCGCCTCATGGGCCACGCTCAGACGATGGTTGGTGATACCGATGTGACGAATCATCCCTTTCTCCTTTGCCTCCAGCATCGCCTCATAGAGTCCGGTTCCGTCGCCGGTTCTGGGGCAAAACTCCGGGTTATGGAACTGGTAGAGATCAACGTAATCGGTTCGCAGATTTTTCAGGGAAGTCCGCAGATCCGCCCAAAATCCCTCTGCCGTCCTCGCACCGGTTTTGGTCGCGATAAAGACCTGATCTCTCATACCCTCGAAGGCCTCTCCCAGCTTTTCTTCACTGTCCGAATACCAGCGCGCCGTATCGAAAAAATTGATTCCCCGCTCTCTGGCCTTCCGCAGAAGTCTCACCGCCTCTTCCCTGGAAATACGCTGTATGGGAAGCGCTCCGAAGGAATTCTTTTCCGCCATAATCTCTGTCCTTCCCAATCTTACCTTTGCCATCTTCGTGCTCCTCTCTTCCGGGTATCTTTCGTATTCCCTGTATTGTATCATGATTACCGCAAGTTCCGGGCAGAGCCCCGGAAAGCCCGCGGCTTTCCGGGGTCGCTTCGCTCGTCAAATGTCCGAAGAAGCATCTGCTCGTGCTAGCACGGCAGCTGTTTCTCCGGCCACTTGACTCTGCCCTTTGCGGATATTGTACCATATCCTCCGGTTCATTGAAAAGGGGCGATTCTGTTTTTTTCGGATTTTCAGTTTGTTTTCTCAAAAAGGAGTTGACATTTTATGACATTAACTGTATTCTAATTTATACAATCTATCGTACCGCGGTTTCGATCAGAGAAACACTACTCGCGGCATCTTATTACTGACAATAAAATCAAAAAGCTGATTTTACGGTCTAAGTTGTTCTATTGTCTTCTAAAATCCTTTTTTTCCAAATCAAATTCATCTCATAGGCTCTCGGAATCTTGAGCCTGCCGACCAAGATCCATCGGTCGGATGAACC
>JAMPIG010000132.1 GCA_023662875.1 Roseburia sp.
GTTCATCCGACCGATGGATCTTGGTCGGCAGGCTCAAGATTCCGAGAGCCTATAATAAACGCACAAGCTACAACCCCATCCACTTTACCAATATAAAAATTCTCTGGCTGTGCATCTACCGTGATTAATTCTTCCTTTGTCAGCCATTCATCCCGCCATATACGAAAGCCCTTGTTTCGCCCCCATGTAGCAACTTCCCTCATAATCTGAATTGCTTCATCCATCTGATTTGAATAAATCTCCATCTTGCCCTTTGCAACCTCTGATTTATCGGTGTCATCATAATCTGTTTACTAACGAGCACACAATTCCGAAAAGTAGGAGTGATTTTATTATACTGTGATCAAGTCATAAAATCAAGGGTGGAAGGCCGTTTGTTCCGAAAAATCACTATCCTATTCCCTCTGATGCGACCATATCCTCTCTCCAATATCGACTCTTTCCTCACTTCATAATTCCGCCGTCAGATTCAACAGCCCTTTTGACTTGACATCTCCCATGCTTCCCCTCATAATGATTTTACAGCCGACGACAGAATCCGCAGCCGCCGACCATAAGTTTTCCCGAAAAGGAGATTCCGAAAATATGCTTCCGAAAAAACCGGCTTTCCTGCTCTGTTCGCTTTTAAGTCTTTCTCTCGTCTCCTGTGCCGGGGACGTTCCTTCCCCGGAGACGGATCATGCCCGAACCGATCAGGCCGCCACACAACAGTCCGGGCCGGATGAACTTTCCGACCGGGATACCGAACCGCAATCCAGCGTAGAAACAGACGATACTCTTTCTGCGCCGCAGGACTGGCAGTCCGCCTATCTTTCTTTCCTGACAGACGAGGCTTACGCGGATTCGTATACCTACAGCCTTATTTATGTGGACGGAGACGATATCCCGGAGCTTGTGATCGATACCGGCACGGAAGCCGGAGGCTGTCTGATCCTGACCTGGCACGGCGGCGCTCCGGATGTGCTGCAGACGAACCGGCTCAATTTTACTTTTCTCGAAAAAGAAAATCTGCTCTGTAATTCCGACGGCAATATGGGCCATTATTATGATATCGTATACACGATCCAGGAGGGAAAGTGGGTTTGTATTTCGGAAGGAACCTACGGCGACGGAGAAGCCGGAGTGCAGCTGGACGAAGACGGCAATTTTATCTATGAATACCGCTGGAACGGCGAAGACGCCACCCCGGACGAATATCGCTCTCTGCTCTCAGATGTCTATCCCACGGCAGCGAGTATTCATCCCGAGCGGTATTATATCCCGGACGAGATCTTCTCTCTCCTTGAAACCGGGCAGGTTTCTTCCGCCAATCATCAGTACGAGCTGATCCTGCGGGATCTTACCTGGTCGGAAGCCCAGGCGGCCTGCGAAGAAAAGGGCGGCTATCTGGCGACAATCACCTCCCGGGAAGAAATGGAGCGGATTCAGGAACAGATCCTCCTGGAGGAAATGGAATCCTGTCTCTTCTGGGTGGGCGCGGCAAATTACAACCATTCCTTCCACTGGCTCGAACCGGGCTCTAAAAAAGCGTACAACATGCTGGAATATTATAACGCCCTGTTCCTGTTCTGGTACGATGAAGAACCCAGTTACACAGGGCTGACCGAAGGCGGCGATTCCGTTGCGGAAGATTGCGTCGCCCTCTTTTTCCCGTCCGACAAAGACAGCTGTTACCTTCTGGATCTGCCCGACGATCTTCTGTCCGCCAGACCTTCCCTCGCGGGAAGCATCGGGTATATCTGCGAGTATGACTAAAGACTGGTTCCTCTTATTCGGTTTTCTAAAATTTCATTCCGATTTTAACAAGTCCCGGCTGCTCGATTGTCAAAATTAATCGGCTTTCTTCCCTCTTCCGTACCCGGCAATCACTGCAGCCGCCAGTATCGCCAGCATACAGAGGGAATAGTAATTCACCAGCGGAATCGACGCCGGTGCCACCGCAAAGCCCTCTCCAAACTGTGCCGACTGCTGGGCCGGGATCACGCAATGCACCGTCCAGGGCGCAAGAAAGCAGAATACACAGCCTGTGCAATCCAACAGATTCGCCCGGCGGTATCGGTCTACACCCGCTTTTTCCCCAATCTCGTTTACCAGGTCGCCCAGCGCAACGATAGCGACGGAAATCACTCCCGTCACCATGCTGAGAATTCCCGTAGACAGAACGATCGCCGCCTCCGCGCTGCGTTCGCTCTTTGCGAACCGGGCCAGAAACGCTCCTACATCCTCAAAGAGGCCGCTTCGCTCCACAACCCCCAGCAGGGCGAAAACCGCGATCAGCATAGCTACAGTACCCGCCGTCCCTGTGATCGCTTCGATGATTGCCCCGGACACGGCAAAGCCGCCCGGGAAAGAAATCAAACCGTCCAGGGTATAGATGCCGAAAAGAAGTCCCGCGGCGATTCCCGCCAGGATTCCCCAGGATAAAGCCGTGATCAGATGCTTTCGCATCAGACAAAGGACGATAATCACCGCCGGTACAATCAACATGACAAGACTCGCCGGATTCGCCGTCCCGGCCGCCGCCTGAAGCGCCGCTCCCTCGTCCGTGGTTTTGGAAAACAGCAGGAACAAGACCAGGGCACCCGCCGCTGCAGGCAGACTGTAACGCATCCTTGTCTTTACAACGGTTCCCAAATCCGCGCGCTGGGTGGCGGAGGAAGCGATGGTCGTATCCGAAATCGGCCCCAGGTTATCGCCGAAGGCCGCTCCCGATACGATGGCTCCGATCATAAATTCCGGCGCGGCTCCCGTCATCACGCCCACCGGGAATAAAATCGGGATCACCACGAAATAGGTTCCCACCGAAGTACCCGTTGCAAAGGCCAGCAGACAGGTAATGAGGAAGGAAGCCGCCACAAACAGCTTTCCCGTAAAGCCTGCCGCCACCACATAAACCGCGATCGTCTGCACCGCCCCGCTGGCGGAGATCAGCTTGCCCGAGACCGCCGCGAGAATTACCGCCATCACAATCACCCCGAACATGGGCTTGCTCAGGCCGTAGACCAGCGCCTCCCCATAAGCCTTTTCGTCCTTAACAAAGAGGACTCCCGCCACCAGCGCCGCAAAAAAGGCCAGCACATATCCGTTGACATTCGACTGGCTGAACGCCGCCCACAAAATCATCGCCGCCGCGACTAGAAGCGGTGCCAGCTTTCCAAGCTTCCCGAACCGAAATTCGATTCTTTTTTCTTTCTGTTCCATTACTTTCCTCATTTCCGCGCGTTTTGCGCTGCCTTAGAAAATCTTTGCACACTTACACCCCATGTCCGCTTCAGCGGACATAAATTCAATAGTATGAAAGGAACTTTCATACTTTTAACGGAACAACTCCGCCGTCTTCTTCATCCGCTCCGCAATCCGCACGCCAAAGGGACATCTGCTCTCACAGCTCCTGCAGCCGATACACTCTTCGGCATGATGCTCCAGCGCGCCGTAATGCGCCCTCACCGTAGCGGGAACCTCCGGCTGCATGACCGCCAGATCGTAATACTTGTTCACCATGGCAATATCAATCTTTGCCGGACAGGGCTTGCAATGACCGCAATAGGTACACTCCCCCTGCCCGAAGGTATGGCGGGGTGCCCTCGCCAGTACCCCGGCGTAATCCTTCTCCTCCTGGGTCGCGGTTTCGTATGCCGCCGCCTGCTCCACCTGCTCCGGCGTATCGTACCCCGCCATAACCGCCGCTACCGCAGGACGGGTCAGGCAGTAATGGATGCACTGCACCGGGGTCAACGCCACGCCGAAGGGCGATCGCTTCTCGTCAAACAATCTTCCTCCCGCGTACGGCTTCATCACCGTAATGCCGACATCCCTCTGCTCACAGAGCTGATACATCCGGACGCGGGCCGGGTCGATCCCGCCCAGACCCTCCTGATATTCCTCTGCAAAATAAGTATCGATATCCTCCGTGGGAGGCAATAAATCAAAGGCCGGGTTGACGCTGAACATCAGCATCTCGATCAGACCGCTCTCCGCCGCCTTGACCGCCATGGCCGGGTTATGGGTGCTCATGCCGATATGGCGGATTTTCCCACATGTCTTCAGCTCCTTCACATATTCCAGATACGGGCCGTTCATCGCGGCGTTCCAGTCGCTCTCCTGGTCAATAAAATGAATCATCCCCAGATCGATATAGTCCGTCTGCATCCGGGCCAGAAGATCCTCAAAAGCTTCCCGGCACTTCTCCGGATCCCGGGTGCGGACATACTGGCCGTTCTGCCAGGTGGAGCCGATATGCCCCTGAATAATCCATTTCTCCCGCTTTCCCGCGATAGCCCTGCCGATGTTGGAGCGGACGTTCGGCTCCGACATCCAGCAGTCCAGGATATTAATTCCCAGCTTTTCCGCACAGTCCAAAATCTCCCTGCACTCGTCGGTATTGTGCCGCTCCAGCCATTCTCCGCCCAGACCGATCTCACTGACCATCAGCTCCGTTTTCCCCAGTCTTCTGTAATTCATTCCTTTTCTCCTTTCGCGAAACGCTGTTATCCTTTTACTTCTTAATGCTTGTTGGAAAATACGTCGTCACAATACCGATTCCACTGAATCTCATACTGCTCGTGTGACAACAGAATCATGTCCTTCGGCTGCCGTATCTTTCTTCGCTCTGCTTCCCGGACGAAAGTCCATACCCAATCACCTGTCTCAGTTTCCAACGCTTTTACCGTACCAAAACTATTCTGCACAGCCAAATACAGGCGAGTATGGCCGTCCAGAGAAATAAATCTGTCTCCATAAGGAATTACCGGAACAACAATATCTTCCGCCTTGCAGACAAATGTTCCGACTGCTTCCAGCTTTTCATCGTCTATAAAAAACTGAGAGGGTTGAATATTTTCAAGTGCGATATCAAAAAGATGCGGAATCGGATATTCCGTTATCAATCCAAGGCTTTCATCATAGAACCGGATGATATGCGGCGCATGAAAACGAAATTCTTCAATCAACGCTTTGTATAGCGCCGGATCCTTTCCGGATACCACCGCCGATGCTGCATCCGTAATTTCGATTTGATAGGGTTCGTTGTCAATGAGATACGCTCCGTGCTGGTTCAATATCTTTTTCGAAAATCTGCCGTCCGTATAATTGTTTATCCTCTTAATATCCACGCTATCCCTCAAATTCCGGTTGTGATTTCATGCCCCGAAAGCAATCCTGAGATTTTGTTTTCAGAATAACCGCCGTTCCGTGTTCATCAACTGCTTTAACTGCCTTTGAAAAATTGTGATTTGCACCTGCCGCTCTGCTTCCATTATAGCCCTTGGATAATAAAATCGGCTCTTGATTTTATTATAGCCCTTTGATAATTAAATCAGCTCTTTGATTTTATTATAGCCCTTGGATAATAAAATCAGCTCTTTGATTTTATTATACATAGGACATCTGCAAAATACAACTTCTTTTCCGGAAGTCTCGGCTCCATACAGTCTCTTTACGTTACTTTTCACGGGGTGGGAAAACAAATTGAATAATTACTTTAAGCACTGTGG
>JAMPIG010000133.1 GCA_023662875.1 Roseburia sp.
TCTGCCTTACAAGCAGAGGGTCATAGGTTCGAGCCCTATAGGCCCCATTTTTATGTCTAAAAGGCGGTGAAGCATGAACAAAAAAAATGATCTTACGCAAGGTTCTATCTATCGAAAAATGATATTTTTTGCGCTGCCGATCCTGGTGGGGCAGGTCTTCCAGCAGCTCTATAATACCTTTGATTCTCTGATCGTAGGCAGGTTTCTGGGAGATCAGGCGCTGGCGGCGGTAAGCTCCTCCGGCAGTCTGATCTTTATGATGGTGGGCTTTTTCCAGGGGGTCGCCCTGGGAGCGGGCGTGATTATCGCTAAGGAAGCCGGGGCAAAGAACGAAAAACAGATGAGGCTGGCCCTGCATACGGACGTGGCCTTCGGCCTGGCGGCGGGAGGGATTCTGACCCTCCTGGGGATTCTCTTTACGCCGGTCATTTTGAGATGGATGCATACTCCGGCGGATGTCCTGCCCCAGTCGATCAGCTACTTTCGGGTTTATTTCTGCGGGTCGGTGTTCTCGATTATGTATAACATCTTCGTGGGGATTCTGCAGGCTGTGGGGGACAGCAGGCATCCGCTGTATTACCTGATCGTCTCGTCCCTGGTGAATGTGGCGCTGGATCTTCTGTTTGTGGGAGTGTTCCGGCAGGGCGTGGGCTTTGCGGCGCTGGCTACCATAATCGCCCAGGCAATCAGCGCGTCCCTCTGTCTGATCCAGCTGCTGCGGACGAAGGAGGCCTATCGGCTGACGCCCCGGGAGATCGGCTTCCACGGGGAGAGTCTGAAAAACATTATTCGCTTCGGTATGCCCTCCGGTATTCAGAACTCGGTGATAGCCCTGGCGAATATTGTGGTGCAGTCCAATATCAACAGCTTCGGCCAGTACGCCATGGCGGGGTGCGGCGCTTATTTTAAGATTGAGGGCTTCGCGTTTCTGCCGATCACCTGCTTTGCCCAGGGGCTTTCGACCTTTGTGGGACAGAATCTGGGCGCAAAGAAATACGAGCGGGTAAAAAAGGGAGTGCGTTTTGGCGTCCTCTGTTCGGTATCCCTGGCGGAGCTGATCGGGATCTGCTTCTGGCTCCTTTCGCCGGTTCTGATCGGTCTGTTCAGCAGTTCCCCGGAGGTGATTGCCTTCGGCGTGCGGCAGGCCAGGGTGGAGTCCCTGTTTTACTGTATGCTGGCGCTGGCCCACTGTATCGCGGGGGTCATGCGGGGAGCGGGAAAGGCTACGGTTCCCATGTTTATTATGCTGGGCTTCTGGTGCGTGCTGCGAGTGACTTATATTACGGCGGCGCTGCGTTTCCTGCCGCAGATCGAGGTCGTCTTCAGCGCCTATCCCCTGACCTGGACGACCAGCTGCGTCGTCTTTCTGATTTATTTTTTCAGGGCGGACTGGATGCATAATTTTGAACGTCTGGAAAAATCATAGAAGAGCGACGGGCGTTCTTGTGGATTTGCGGCAATTTTGTGAGCCGCCGATGTAATTAATAGTGAAAGTGAGCGCGCTGCCGACGCGCGGACAGGAGGAGACATGAAAGAGATCAATCAACAGCTTTTGACCGGTGAACGGGCGTTATACGGAACCCACGGGGCGAAAATCAGCTACTGTACCTTCGAGAACGGCGAATCTCCGTTGAAGGAAAGCAGCGATCTGGAGATCGACAACTGCCTGTTCAAGTGGAAATACCCGCTTTGGTATACCAAAAACGTAAAGCTGACCAACAGTACCCTGTTCGATATGGCCCGGGCCGGAATCTGGTATGTGGAGAATATTTCCGTGGCGGATACGGTGATCGAGGCCCCGAAGAACTTCCGGCGGGCAAAGGGCGTGAGCCTGAAGAACGTAAGCCTGCCCAATGCGGCGGAGACGCTCTGGAACTGTCAGGATATTGAAATGGAGCAGGTCACGGTTGGGGGGGGCGACTACTTTGCCATGAACAGTAAGAACATCAGGGCGGATCGTTTTACTCTGGTTGGGAACTACAGCTTTGACGGCGGCGAGAATATTGAAATTCGCAATTCCCGCCTGCTTTCCAAGGATGCGTTCTGGAACGCGGATCATATTACCGTATACGATTCCTTTATCTCGGGAGAATACCTGGGCTGGAATTCCAAAAACATTACCCTGATCAACTGTACCATCGAGAGTCTGCAGGGGATGTGTTACATCGATAACCTGGTGATGAAAAACTGCAGGCTGGTCAATACGACGCTGGCCTTTGAGTACTCGGAGGCGGATGTAGAGATTATAGGGCAGGTAGACAGCGTGTTTAACCCGAAGGGCGGAACCATCCGGGCAGATCGGATCGGGGAGCTGATTCTGGACGGCCGCAGGGTGAAGCTTGACCAGACGAAGATCGAAGCGGGAGAAATCGGAAAGACCTCGGATCGCGCGGCCTGGGAATAGTGTGCAAAGATTTTCTAAGCGGCCAAGAGGGGGCGTAGCCCCACCTCTTTGAGCAGGCGTTCTTCCCGGAACCGAATGGTTCCGTGGGATTGGTTTGTGCCGCCGCAGGCGGCATGACGGGAGAGACACTGGGAGGATGCGGGGATGTATGATTTTGACAAGCTGACGCAGAGACGGGGAACCGGATCCCTGAAGTGGGATGTGCCGGAGGGCGAGCTGCCCATGTGGGTGGCGGATATGGATTTTGAGACAGCGCCGGAGATTATCGAGGCGATCCGGGAGAGGACAGCTCACGGCGTGTTCGGCTATCAGGTGGTGACGGAGGACTGGTATCGGGCGTATCAGGGCTGGTGGAGCCGCAGGCATCATGTGGAGTTTGAGAAGGAATGGCTGATTTTCTGCACGGGAGTGGTGCCGGCGATTTCCAGCGCGGTACGGAAGCTGACGACGGTGGGCGAGAATGTGCTGATCCAGACGCCGGTCTACAATATCTTCTTCAATTCGATCCGGAACAACGGAAGGAACATTCGGGAGAATCCCCTTCGGTACGAGAACGGGGAGTATTCGGTGGATTTTGAGGATCTGGAGGAGAAGCTGGCGGATCCCCAGACGACCCTGATGCTGCTCTGCAACCCTCATAATCCGGTAGGAAAAATCTGGGACAGGGAGACTTTAGCCAGGATTGGGGAGTTCTGCGCGAAATATCATGTCATCGTGCTATCGGACGAGATTCACTGCGATCTGACAGATCCGGGATATGAGTACGTTCCCTTTTCCTCCGTGTCCGACTGCTGCAGGGAGAACAGCGTGACCTGTATCGCGCCCACAAAGGCCTTCGGCATCCCGGGCATCCAGACGGCGGCGGCAGTGGTTCCGAACCCGGTGCTCCGGCATAAGGTGAACCGGGGCCTTAATACGGACGAGGTAGCGGAGCCGAACTGCTTCGCGGTCTGCGCGGCGGTGGCGGCCTTTGAGAAGGGAGAGACCTGGCTGGAGGAGGCGAGGGAGTATCTTGCGGAGAACAAGCGGCTTGTGAGAGATTTTATCCGGAGGGAGCTGCCGGAAATCCGCGTAGTGTCCTCCCGCGCGACTTATCTGCTCTGGCTGGACTGCAGCGCCCTGACGGAGGACGCCGCCCTGCTGACGAAGTATATCCGAAGGGAGAGCGGACTTTACCTTACGGAGGGAGAAGAGTACGGCGCGCCGGGGAAACCGTTTATCCGGATGAATCCGGCCTGCGCCCGAAGCAGGCTGCAGGACGGGCTGGAGAGGCTAAAAGTGTGCAAAGATTTTCTAAGCGGTCAGGTTTCCGGCGCGTAAAAGGTCTCCAGGCGCTTCAGGCGGGCGTAACGCTCCCCGGCCTGGCGGGCGGCTTCCTGAAAGAGCTGCTCAGCCTGCTCGGGATGATCGCGGCGCAGGGAATCGTAGCGGATTTCCCCCGCCAGAAAATCCCGGTAGTTTAGTACGGGTTCTTTGCTGTCTAAGACAAAGGGATTCTTTCCCTGTTCTTTTAAGAGAGGATGAAAGCGGAAGAGATGGAAATATCCGGAATCGACCGCTTTTTTCATTTCTTCGGCGGAGGAGCCGAGTCCGGCCCGGATTCCGTGGGCGATACAGGTGGCGTAGGCGATGACAAGGGAGGGGCCGTCGTAGGCCGCGGCCTCGGAGAGCGCCCTGACCGTCTGGGCGGGATCCGCGCCGAAGGCGATCTGGGCGACGTAGACATTGCCGTAGGTCATGGCCATAGCGGCAAGATCCTTCTTCCGGGTCTTTTTCCCGCCGGAGAGAAATTTCGCGGTAGCGCCCAGGGGAGTCGCCTTGGAGACCTGACCGCCTGTGTTGGAATAAACCTCTGTATCCAGTACCAGCAGATTGATATTTTTACCGGTGGAAAGCACATGATCCAGGCCTCCGAAGCCGATATCGTAAGCCCAGCCGTCGCCGCCGATGACCCAGCAGGTCATCGGGGAGCGCGCGGCCTCCCCGGCCAGAACCATACCCAGGCCGAATTCCGCGGCGTCCTCGAAGAGAGAGTTGGACCAGGCGGGGCCGCGGCCGTTTTCGTCCAGGCAGTAGGCGCAGGAGGGGGAGGAGTTTGCCCAGATGGAGCTGCAGCCGGTCGCGTTAGCCAGATAGAGCTCCGGACCGAAAAGCTGGGTCAGCAGCTTTACATAGGGAGTCTCCCCGCATCCCGCGCAGGCACCGGAAAACTCCAGGAAGGGGCGCAGAAACTGGCTGCCCTTGAGAGTGTTGAAACCGAAGCGCCGGGCGGCTTCCCGCTGGGAGGGCAGACGCTTCGCATAGTCGAAGCAGCGCTGGGCGAGGGTGTCCCCTGAAATCCCGGCGGCGGGAGAGCCTCCCTGTACCGGATGCATCTCCAGGGCCTTTTTACCCTGCCTTCCGGGGCAGGCTGCGGCGCAGGCACCGCAGCCGGTACAGTCTACCTCGGAGATCACGATGGAAAAGTATCGGTTGTCTATCCCGGTCAACGGCAGGCTTCGGATGCCCTCCGGGGCCAGGGAGAGCTGCTCCTCCGTCAGGACGGCGGGGCGGATTACGGCGTGAGGGCAGACGAAGGAGCAGCGGTTGCACTGGATGCAGTTTTCCGATATCCAACCCGGTATCTCCGTGGCGATATTGCGCCGCTCGTGGGCGGTGGTTCCCGCGGGGACGGAGCCGTCCGCATAGGGAAGAAAGGCGGACACGGGAAGCCCGCCGCCGCGCTGGTCGGCGACGGGCTGCTGGATGTGTGCCCGGCGGCGCACGTTTCTAACCGGTGCAAGTCCGGAATCCGCCCGGT
>JAMPIG010000134.1 GCA_023662875.1 Roseburia sp.
TAATGTCCTTATTCAGGGCAGGAAACGGCCGAATGGCCATCCATACCGTGATTGCAACGCAATCATGGTATAATGACTTTAGAAAAGGCATGGAAAGCCGAGAAATGTAATGGAGAAGTACCGATGAACAGGATGCCAACGGAAGAAAGCGTACCGGAGAAAGCGCCGGTAGAAAAAGAATACAAGGAAGGCAGTACAGAGGAAAGAACGGCAGGGGAGAAAAAGACCGCAGATGCAGGAGAAGCCGCTGACGTGAAAGAGGCGTCAAAAGCGGATGGAGCCGCGGACGTGAAAGGGGCGTCAAAAGCGGATGGAGCGGCGGACGTGAAAGAGGCGTCAAAAGCGGATGGAACCGCGGACGTGAAAGAGACCTCAGAGACGGATGAAAAGAAGCAGGGGGAAGCAAAAGAATTGTCCGGATCCCAGGAGTCTGAAAAGTCCGGGAAAACGGCGGCGTCGAATGCAGCTGCCGCTGAGCAGAACAGTGAAGAACCGCTGAACCAACCGGCGAAGAGGCACAGTGTCGCGAAAAAAGTTTTTCTGACAGCGTTGGCGTTGGTAATACTCTTGACGGCTGGTTATTTCGGGACGGCCGTTTACTATAGGTCTCATTTTTTGCCCAATACCAGTATTGACGGTATCTCCTGCGGTAATATGGAAATTGCGGAGGTAGTTCCGCTGATCGACGCAAAGCTGCAAAATTATACGCTTACGGTAACCGGGAGAGACTATAGGACGGGAGAACCGGGAGCTTTGCTGGGCGAGATCAGGGCGGCGGATGTGGCGTTGGCATACGAGAACACAACGGGAGCTGTGACAGAGG
The DNA here is from genome assembly GCA_023662875.1 of Roseburia sp. GTDB lineage: Bacteria > Bacillota > Clostridia > Lachnospirales > Lachnospiraceae > Acetatifactor. The sequence goes on from JAMPIG010000134.1 coordinate 824, forward strand.
TCTTTGAACAGCAGAATGCCCTGTTGTGGCCGCAGGCTTATTTGGGGAGCGTTCATTTTACGTATTCTCTTGCACAGGGCGTTCAGTTTGACGGCGAACAGCTCCGGCAGACAACGAAGACGTGGGATGCCTGCCAGAAGAAAAATATGATCGAACCTGCAGATGCTTATATCAGCGAGTACCTGGAAGAAAAAAACAGCTATGAAGTGATTCCCGAGGCGGAAGGTACGGAGTTAAATATGGAGGCTGTGTACCAATGCCTGGAGAACGGTCTGTATGCACATGCATCCTCTCTGGACTTGGAGGAGCTGCAGTGTTACACGACGCCGAGCAGGGATCGGACGGACAGAAGGCTGACGGAAACGGTGGAAACTGCTAACAGGTGGCTGGGAACGAAGGTTGTTTACGATTGGAACGAGAATGAAGTGATCCTTGACAGCGAGTTGTTGAAGGATTGGATTACAATAGATCAGGAAGAGCCGGTTTTGGATGAGGAAGCTGTCAGGAAATTTGTAAAAGAGCAGGCCGGAGAGTATGATACTTATGGAAAGAGAAAGAGCTTTGTGACCGCCTTGGGAATTACGTTGAAGCTGAGAAGCCCTAATTACGGCTGGAAGACGGACGTGGAGACGGAAACGGCGGAGCTGGTTCAGCTGATTCGTCAGGGCGGACAGATTGAGCGGGAACCGGCCTATAGTGTGAAGGCCGTAAAGAAAGGCGAGAATGATATTGGCGAGTCTTATGTGGAGGCTGATCTGACGCACCAGCACCTTTATGTATATGAAAAAGGAGAAGTGGTGCTGGAGACGGATTTTGTCTCGGGAAAGATGAACTCGACGCCGGGCTGCGTTACTCCGGAGGGAATTTACGGGTTGACCTACAAGACGACAAACGCCACTCTGCGCGGGGCGGATTACGAGTCGCATGTGGATTATTGGATGCCTTTTTACGGAAATTACGGGATGCACGACGCGCAATGGAGAAAAGATTTTGGGGGAACCATTTATCGGGAACACGGCTCCCATGGATGCATCAACCTGCCTTTGGAGGCGGCCGCTGTGATTTATAATTACGTTTATTCCGGTTCGCCTGTGATTTGTTATTACTATGAGGTAGATCCGCTGGCACCGACGGAGGAGACAACGTTGACGGAGGAAGAGCTGCGGAGTCAGGAGGAACCGACGCTCAGCCAGCAGACGGAGCAGTCGCAGCCGTCGGAACCGGTACAGTAGACAGGAAGATGGCAGTCATCGGAATCGGTACAGCAGACAGGGAGATCGCAGTCGTCGAAACCGGTACAGCAGACAGGAAGATGACAGTCGCTGAAGTCGGTACAGCGGGTAGACCAGGTGAAACAGGCTTAATCGGTGAGGGAAAGTAGAGTAGGGGGATGCGGGAAACATGAGCGGCAGGACTTCCGGACGGCGCTCAAAGCGTCAGGCTGAACGATGGAAGAGAAAACTGGAGCACTATCGTACGATACAGCGTCAGATCGAGAGCGCAGCGCCGGATATTTTGAGTTCCAACAATTTTCGGAGAACCCGGGAACATATACAGCACGGAAATGTAACGGTAAACAGCCATGTGATGAACGTTGCGAGATACAGCCTGGCTCTGAGCGAGAGGATGCATATCCGGTGCAGTCAGAGAGAGCTTGTGAGAGGAGCGCTGCTTCACGATTATTTCCTGTATGACTGGCATCAGCCGGATCCGGAGCATCCGCATAAGCTGCACGGATTCTATCATCCGGGCACGGCGCTCCGGAACGCGTCGCAGGAATACAGACTGACCAGCCGGGAAAAGGATATTATCAAGCATCATATGTGGCCTCTGACGATAAAGCCGCCGGGCTGCCGGGAGGCCTGGATTGTTACGGCGGCGGATAAGTGGTGTTCTCTGATGGAGACCATTCATATGCACAAGGGACACGGAGCTATGCGGCAGCAACCGGGGAAGGATCGTATTGAGACATCTGTTTGACAAATTGGAGGCTTACGGCAGGAGCGATATTTATCCCTGCCATATGCCTGGGCACAAGAGAGAGGCGCTGGGCAAGCTGCCTCCCGCCCTGGCGGGAATTGACGTCACGGAGATCGAGGGGTTTGACAATCTGCACCATCCGGAGGGGATTCTGTTGGAGCTGCAGCAAAGGGCGGCCAGGCTTTGCGGGGCGGAGGAAAGCTTTTACCTTGTAAATGGGAGCACGGGCGGCATCTTAAGCGCGGTCAGTGCGGCTCTGCCACGGGGAGTCCGTATTCTTATGGCCAGGAACTGTCACATGTCCGCCTATCACGCAGCGTATCTGAGGGGGCTGAAGGTTACTTATCTGTATCCGGAGCTGCTGGAGGAATATGATATTTATGAGGCGGTGACCGGTGATCAGATCCGCCTGGCTCTGGAGCGGGAGCCGGACATCGGCGCGGTGCTGATTGTGTCGCCGACTTATGAAGGCAGGATTGCGGACGTCGCCAGTATAGCGAGGATTGTTCATGACAGGGGGATTCCGTTGATCGTGGACGAAGCCCACGGCGCGCATCTGGGTTTGAATCGCAGGGTCCATGAGAACAGCTGTCAGGCCGGGGCGGATCTGGCGATCCAGAGCGTACATAAGACGCTTCCCGCGCTGACCCAGGCGGCCCTGCTCCATGTGAACGGCAGATTGATCGACCGTGGGGTACTGAGACGTTTTCTGCGCATTTATCAGTCCAGCAGTCCGTCCTATCTGTTGATGGCGAGTATAGACAGCGCGCTGGATTACGTGGAAAGCTGCGGCGAGGAAGCCTATGCCGCTTTTGAAAGACAATATAGGGAAATGCTAAAGAATCTCCGAAAATGCAGGCATTTGAGATTCCTGCCGGAGGATCTGGAAAGACAGGATCTGGGGAAGCTGGTGATCAGCGTGAAAAATACGGCGATTACCGGCGGACAGTTGTATGACACCCTCCTGAAAAGCTATCGGATTCAGACAGAGATGGCGGCGGAGAGCTATGTGCTGGCCATGTTTACCCTGGGCGACCGTCCGGAGGGGTACGCCAGGATGGAACAGGCGCTGCTGGAGATCGACGGGAAGTTGGGGAAAGATTCCGGAGAGGATAGTGAAAGCGGGGGCGTATTTTGTATTCGATTGGAACGATTTCTGGGAAGGGAAGAAGAGCCGTCTTCCGCTGTCCCTTTAGGGATCGCCTGGGACGAAGAAAAGGAACTGACACTTCTGTCAGAATGCGCCGGGAGATATGCGGGGGAATTTATCAGTCTTTATCCGCCGGGAATCCCGCTGGCTGTGCCGGGAGAGCGGTTGACGGAAGAGATGGTTCGGGATGTTTCCCGGTGGCTGGAGGAAGGCCTGAATGTACAGGGATTGGAGCGGCGGGGCGGAGAGGATTTCGTTTGGACGCTGCGGGAGAAGAGCGGGAGGAGACACCCTGAAGCGTGATGTATAAATGTAAATGACACCAGACGGCACTGCGAGAGATTTTGACGTCTCTTGCCAAAATCCGAGACAGCGGGCACCAAAACGCCGTCCTATGGCAATCTTTAAGCTGGTGTGTGCCAAAGCGCGCAAAAGGGTAGAAAACCAAAAAGACGGGAGAGAAAAATAGAATGCTTACCCTCATAGAAGCCGATAGAGAGCTTAAGCTGGCGGCAAAATTAAATCCCGGGCCATGGGAACAGCACAGTATAAGCGTTGCCAACAACGCCAGGCTGATTGCCGAAAGGACAAACGTTATGGACTGCGATCAGGCATATGTCATGGGACTAATGCATGATATCGGGCGAAGGGCCGGTGTAAAGGGCATCCTGCATATATTTGACGGTTACGATTATATGATGAGTATCGGACAGGAAGAAATTGCCGCTATTTGCCTGACGCATTCCTTTCCGGGAAAGGATGTGGATTCCTATTTTGGCAAGTATGATTGCTCTCCCGGACAGAAAGAGTTTCTGCGTCAGTTTTTAGCAACTAAGCAGTATGATAATTATGATATTCTGATTCAGCTGTGCGATGCGATTTCACTGCCGAACGGGGCGTGCATCATGGAGAAGCGTCTGGTGGATGTGGCGTTAAGGTATGGCCTGCCGGACTTTACCATAGAGAAGTGGAGAGCGTTTATGAATACCAAAAAGTATTTTGACGAATTATGCGGCTGCAATATTTATACGCTCCTGCCGAATGTCCTTGAAAATTCTTCCGTAAACCTTATTTAGTCGAAGATACAGGGAGTGATACAGCGTATGGAAAATATTGTAATAGTCTGATTTCAGGGGGCGTTTCCTATGAACATAGTATTATATCCCTTACTCAAACTTCGCACTTAAATAAGTGCCTATGTACCTTAAAAATTCAATAATAA
>JAMPIG010000135.1 GCA_023662875.1 Roseburia sp.
GCATCTGGGAGAACAACGACGCTTCCTTCGCTACCCTGCTGGGCAAGTCCCTGACGGGTGTGGACGGAACCTCTTCCTACGACGTAACCATCAAGGCGAACAAGGACGCTATGAACAACCTGATGAGCGATATCGCGAACAGCCTGGCATCCGATACCATTCATGACAACCAGAAGCCTTCCATTACCAAGGAGACGGTTGTAGTTCCCGTGGGAACCAAGTATGAAGAGATCGACTGGACGCAGTATTTCACCGCAGAGGACTCCGTTGACGGCGTTCTGGATCCCGCGAGCGCAACCTTCGAGGATATGACCGGCGGAAGCTTCCAGGATAACCTTGATACCGTAGGCATCTACGAGGGCGACAGCTCCGTGAAGATCCATATCAGCGATTCCTCAGGAAACGAGGAGACCTCCCGGTTTAAGGTGGTTGTATACAATCCCGACAATACCGAGGCTCCCGTTATCACCCCTAAGGCTGAGCTGGATACCGTAAAGGTTGACACGGACGCTTCCTCCATCGACTGGAAGAACTACATCGATACGGCGGTAGACGCGGACGGACTTGATGTGAAGGACAGCGTAACCGCTGACCTGTCCGAGCTGGATACCACGACCGCGGGCAGCTACAACGTAGCGCTCACCGTGACGGACTACGCGGGCAACACCGGCAGCGTAACTCTGGAGATCACAGTGGCAGCTGAATAATGACTGATTTTTAAGCTTTAAACAGGGGGCGGGAGGCCGGAGCCTCCCCGCCCCTTATCTTATCGAAAACTTTGTCGCGGCAAGGGAAGAATGCGAAGCACTCTTCCAGGCGACACGAAGAAAACTTTGTCACAGCAGGGGAAGAATGCGAAGCATTCTTCTAAGTGCCGCTGTGCGGCACTTTTTTCCCGCAGTCGAAGCGCGTCTGCGCAGCCCGGCTGCGGAACCGGAAACCGAAAACGGGAAGTGAGAGGGCGTCCTATGAAATGGAAAGAGCACAGTAAATTAATAGCGGTACTGGCGGCAGCGGCGGTGATCATCGTTGTTTTAACGGTGATAGGAGTCCGGTCAGGAACGCATCATGAGGCGAATGCTGTTCCAAAGCAGATGACAGCCTCATACGAAGACAGCTACAGGGAATACCTGGAGGCAAACGGTTATGACGGGAGTCTGTCCGGCAGCGAAATAGCGGTGAACCTGGAAAAATTCACCCTGTCGGCGGATATGGTTGCAAATATTGGCGAGCAAGGGATCCTGACCGAGGATAACGGAACGATTACCTGGGAATTTCAGGTGGCGGAATCCGGCTTTTACAATGTGGAGCTGGGCTATATTGCCCTGCCCGGGACGACGTCCGATATCCAGAGGAAGGTATACATAGACGGAGAAATTCCCTACGAGGCGCTGTCGCAGATCGTGATCAAACGCTGGTGGCAGGACGGGGAAATCCGGGTAAAAAACAACAATGAAATCCGTCCCGAGGCCGCTGAGGTTTACAGCGAAACCAAGTGGTTCCTGGAGGATTACCAGAGAAGAAACAACGGCGCTTTGGTCGTTTATCTGGAAAAGGGTAAGCACACCGTAGGCTTTGAGGTCATCAAGGAGCCCCTGGAATTTACCTCGATCACCTTTAAGGCGGCTGAGCAGCCCGCCGCATATGCGGAAGCGATCAGCGCGCTGAAGGGACAGTATCCCGTGTACAGCGGCGAGATCTCCGTTTATCAGGCGGAGCGGCAGATTGACGGGACGGCGGGAATCATCAAGAGTTCCTCCTCCATCAATATCCAGAAAAATTATTCGGACAGCGAGCTGCAGCCGTTCCATCCGTATTACATCGTTTATAATACCATCGGCGCGGAGAACTGGGCGCAGCCCGGCGATTCCATCACCTGGCAGGTGGAGGTGGCGCAGGAGGGACTCTACGAGCTGTCCTTCAAGGGACGCCAGAACCTGAACAGGGGCGTCACCAGCTACCGCAGGCTTTACATAAACGGTAAGGTTCCTTATGCGGAGATGCAGGCCGTCGGCTTTGACTATCAGAACGGAATGAACAATTACACCGTGGCGGACGAGGAGGGAAATCCCTATCTCTTTTATCTGCAGGCGGGCGTCAACAATATTACGCTGGAGAATGTCATGGGCCCCATGGGAAGCATTATTACCCAGGTGGAGGAGAGCATGACGGTCTTAAACAGCACCTATCTGGATGTGATCCAGCTGACCGGGCAGGTGCCGAATCGGTTTATTGATTATGAAATCATGAAAAAGCTCCCGGACTTTAAGAGTACCATGCAGGAGCAGAGCGAGGTTCTTTACTCCATCATCGACGAGATCGTGGCGATCACCGGAGAAAAGGGCGAGAACACGGCCATGCTGGAGAAGATGGCTATGGAAGCCTCCTGGCTGGCGGACGATCCCGAGAGCGTTATCATGGAGCTGGGACAGTTTAAGAATAACGTCTCCGCTCTGGGCACTTGGCTTGTCAACGTGGCGTCCATGCCGCTGGAGCTGGATTATCTGGTGTTGAGCGGCGAGAACGCGCAGCTGCCGAAGGCGCAGGATTCCTTCTTCGCGGGGCTGGGCAACGGTACGGTGCGGTTTTTCTCCACCTTCTTTATCAAGAACAGTCAGATCACGGAGGGAGACTCCGGAAGCGGCGCAAAATCCATCAAGGTATGGCTTGCCTCCTATGGGCGCGAGCAGGCGCAGATGATCCAGAATATGGTCGAGGAGGATTTTACGCCCAACAGTGATATCTCCGTGAATCTTCAGCTGATTCCCGTGGACGTGGTGCTGCGGGCGGCGCTGGCGGGCAACGGCCCGGACGTGGTAATCGGCCTCGGGCAGGGGACGCTGCAGGATTTCGCCATGCGTAACGCGGTGCAGGAGCTGTCCGGGCTGGCGGGCTATCAGGAGGCCACGGAGCGGTTTTATGACAGCTCCCTGGAGGCGTCGGCTTTCCAGGGCGGGTATTACGGAATCCCCGAGCAGACCACCTTTATGATGCTGTTTACCAGGGACGATATCCTTGCGGAGCTGGGGCTGGAGGTTCCGGATACCTGGCAGGAGCTCCGCGAGATGATACCGGAGCTGCAGAAAAACAATTACAATATTTACATCCCGAACGTACAGCAGACGGAAGCTACGACGAACAGCAGCTCCATCGCCTACAATATGAATCTTTACCTGGGGATGGTCATGCAGAACGGCGGCGACCCTTATCTGGGGACGGGGGACGATTACGGAATCGAGAGCGGCCTGGCCAGCGATGCCGCCATGATCGCCTTTAAGGACTACACGGACTTCTTTACCGGCTACGGGCTGGACGTACAGGTAGACTTCAGCAACCGTTTCCGCACGGGAGAGATTCCGGTCGGCATTACAGGCTATACCACCTTTAACCAGCTGGAAATCTTCGCCCCGGAAATCAAGGGCCTTTGGAGCTTCCATCCCATTCCCGGCGTGGAGAAGGAGGACGGCAGCATCGACAGATCCTTCGCGGTGGATACGACCCAGTCCGTCATCATGGCGAAGAACCGGGATCTGGATTCCTGCTGGGAGTTCTTAAAGTGGTGGACCTCCACGGATACCCAGCTTCAGTTTGCGAACTCCCTGGAGGCGCTGATGGGAACCTCCGCCAGATACGCGGCGGCGGATCCGGAGGTCTTAAGGCAGTTGCCCTGGAGCAATGTCGAGCTGAACAGTCTGTTGAGCCAGTTTGAGCAGACCGCGGGCATCGAGGCGGTTCCCGGGAACTACATGACGACCCGTATGGTGCAGTATTCCTTTAACGATGTGGTTTCCGACCACGCAAATCCCAGAGAGACGCTGTACCTGAATATCAAGGATATCAACCAGGAGCTCACCAGAAAGCGGGAAGAGCTGCATCTGTCGGTGAAGGAATAGGGGGGTATAGACATGAAAAAGAATACGAGCAAAGTTGCCGATGCCTGGAGAAGGCATAAATATAAATACCTGATGGTCGCCCCCTTCGGACTCATATTTTTGATCTTTACCTTTTTGCCGGTGGTGGTATCCATTGTCTTTAGCTTTACCTCCTTCAACATGGTAGAGCCGCCTGAATTTGTAGGCTGGAACAATTACCTGGATCTGATCGTGTACGATCCGATTTTCCTGACGGCAATCAAAAATACGCTGTTTTTCGCGATCATCACAGGGCCTGTCAGCTATATCATGTGCTTCCTGTTCGCCTGGATGGTGAACGATCTGCCCAGGATTCCCAGGGCGATCATGACGCTGGTATTTTACGCGCCGTCCATCTCCGGTAACGCTTACCTGGTCTGGAAGCTGCTGTTCTCCTCCGACTCCTACGGCTGGGTGAACGCGTGGCTGATGAAGCTGGGAATTACCCAGGAGGCGATTCAGTGGCTGGTGACAAAAGAGTATATCATGCCGATCCTGATCGTCGTACAGCTGTGGCTGAGCCTTGGCGTCAGCTTCCTGACCTTTATCGCGGGCTTCCAGAATCTGGATAAATCCCTGCTGGAGGCGGGCTCCGTGGAAGGCATCAAGAACCGCTGGCAGGAGCTTTGGTACATTATTCTGCCCTCCATGAAGCCTCAGCTGATGTTCGGCGCGGTCATGCAGATCACAAGCTCCCTGTCCGTATCCCAGCTGTCCATCGACCTGGTGGGATTCCCGTCCGTGAGCTATGCGGGCCATACGATTCTGACCCATCTGCACGATTTCGGTAATGTCCGCTATGAGCTGGGTTATGCCTGCACCATCGCGGTGATTCTGTTCCTGATCATGATGTTCTGCAACATCGTTGTGCAGAAGCTGCTGCGGAAGCTCGGCTAAAGTGAGCCGAATGATTCCGTGCGATTGTTTGCGCACAACGCAAATTGATAGATTGCAGAAAGGTGGAATATATGAAAATATTCAAGTTTATCAGTCATAAACTGAAACAGCGTAAGCTGAAAAGGAGAAACAGGAGCCTTGGGGGCGATATCGTCCTGATCATCGTGCTGGGTTTATTCGGGCTGTTCAGCCTGTTCCCGCTGGTGTACACGGTTGTCAGCGCCTTCAAGCCTCTGTCGGAAATCTTTATCTTCCCGCCGAGACTTACGGTGGATAACCCGACGCTGGATAACTTCTTTGACCTGGGAACCATTATTGAGGACTTTACGGTGCCTCTTTCCCGTTATCTGT
>JAMPIG010000136.1 GCA_023662875.1 Roseburia sp.
CCCAGGCTTCCGCAAACGCTCAGGACGGTATCTCCGCTGTACAGACCGCTGAGGGCGCTCTGACCGAAGTACACGATATGCTTCAGAGAATGAACGAGCTGGCAGTTAAGGCGGCTAATGGTACGAACTCTGAGAGCGACAGAAATTCGATTCAGTCCGAGATCGACCAGCTGGTAACTGAGATCGACCGTGTATCTGAGACAACCAAGTTCAACGAGACCTATCTGCTGAAGGGCGATAAGGATGCGACAAAAGTTTACACTTACAAGTTCAAGAATGTTGCGACGGCAGCGGCAGCGACTATCAAGCAGACTGCTACTGATGCTGCAACCGATGGCATCACAGATGCCACAAGTACTTTAAAAGCTGTATTTGCTTTTGAGAGCACAGCGGATCAGGACAAACAGAACGAGTTGGCGAAAGCGTTGAAGTCTCAAGGCTTCACTGCTTCACAGACGAGCGTATGGGATGCTGCAGCTACTGATGCTAAAAGCGTTTATACCTTTGAGTTGAATGGAACCGCAGGAAAGGATTACAAAATAGTCAATACGGCGGACGATAAATTTGAAATTCAGGATAATGGCGGTAATAAGATTGCAACGGTTAATATGAGTGGCGGAACTGCAACGGAGGCAGAGGCTACTAAGGCAGGTGGCAGTGTGTCTGCATCCATGAGTGCTGGAGAGATTACCGCAGCGAAGACAGCAGGGCAGCCTGCAGAGTATTTTGATGCGGACGGTAATAAAATTTCTGCGAATGCGCTCGATAAGTACGTTGCGGTTACTTCTGCCAAGGCTGTAAAGGTGAGAGTGGACGCTCCTGATGTATATGACGCGGTTGGCAATAAGACTACTATTGATGTTGCTAACACCATCGACAAGACTCAGGATTTGGTAGGAAGCCTGCAGGTCAGCCTTCATGTAGGTGCTGATGCAACAAGTGAGAACCAGATTACCATTAACCTGGATGCTATGAGTGCAAAGGGTCTCGGGGTTAACGGCTTGAGAGTTGACGGCAAGACCGATACCAATGCGTTGAATGCGATTGAGACAATCAAGGAAGCGTTGAGCAAGGTTTCCGCACAGCGTTCTGACCTCGGTGCTGTTCAGAACCGTTTGGAGCACACGATCAACAACCTGGATAACGTTGTGGAGAATACCACATCCGCAGAATCCCAGATCCGCGATACGGATATGGCTACCGAGATGGTGAAGTACTCCAACAACAACATCCTGGCTCAGGCTGGTCAGGCAATGCTGGCTCAGGCGAACCAGAGTAACCAGGGCGTTCTGTCTCTGCTGGGCTAATTGAGTTATTTCAGGTAGCTTGAACGAGAAGAGAACCATCTGAGAAAAGCTGAATAAGTAGTGTGATGGTCCGCAGGAGCTTTGCCCCTGCGGACTATTCTGTATTCATGACAATAGAATTCACTTTGCATGAATTCTATTGTGCGGATTTTTTTAATGTCCGCACGGCGCAAAGGCGGATTTTGACCGGAAAAGAAAGGGGAATATCATGGCGGAGTGGAAAAAGGACGGGACAAAGCGGATGCTGGGAAGGCAGGCTCATACCTGTAAAATTTGCGGCGCGGAGGGACAGTTTGAGACCTATTTGGCTCGGGAGATGATGCAGGGGACGAAGGAGGAGTTTATTTACTTTGCCTGCGGCCGGTGCAAATGTCTGCAAATCGGGGAGATCCCGGAGAATCTGGGGGACTACTATGGAAGGGACTATTATTCCATGCAGGCAGAGGAGCTTTCGGAGAAGGACTTTGCATTGCCGGTTTCTAATCAGAGCAAGGTTCTGGACGTAGGCTGTGGGGCGGGAGCCTGGCTGCAGCAAATGGCGGCTTCCGGCTGGGGGAATCTCTACGGCTGCGACCCTTATCTGGAGCAGGACAGAAATTATGGGGACAGGGTGCAGATCCGAAGCTGTTCTATTCATGAAATCGAGGGGGACGGCACCTTTGACTGGATCCGGATGAGCGATTCCTTTGAGCATATGGCGGATCCTCTGGAGGCGTTAAGGAGCGCTCGGCGGCTTCTGAAGGACGACGGCGTCCTGACGATGACGATTCCTACCTGGCCAAACGTCGCCTTTGAGAAATACGGCCCTCACTGGTATCAGCTGGACGCCCCGAGGCACCTGTTCCTGCATTCCAAGGAAAGCTTAGATTACCTGGCGCAGGAGGCCGGGCTGCAGGTTTTTGAGCGGAAATATAATTCCAATTACGGGCAGTTTACCCGTTCTTACCTTTATCAGCATGGCGTCCCGTACTGGGAGCAGAAGCCCTTTGTGGAGAAGCATTTTACTCGGAGCGAGCGGGAGAAGCTGGAGCGGGAGTCCGAGCTTGCCAACGAGCGGGAGCAGGGCGACCATATGGAGGTCTCTCTGCGGAAAGGAGCTCTGCCGATAAAAAAGGGCGGAAGGAAGGTTATCTATCAGAGATTCCGAAGGGAGGAGAGTCACTATGCCTATCCTTATCCTCCGGTATACCGGGAGGCGGGGACGGAGTATTTTTGTTTTACCACGAACCATGATGTGCATTCGGGACATTGGAAGATCCAGACGGTGGATAACCTGGAGGAAGAAACTCTTGAACCCTATCTGGCTCCCTATGAAAACCGATGGGAGCTGCAGCAGGATCAGATCCAGATGGGGCCGGTTTTTGAGGGGGATTCTCTACGTAACCTGATAACGGTTCCGACCTTGAAGGAGTTGGGGCTGATCAAGCCGGATGACGAGAGATGGGAGCCTACCGCGGATGAAAAGGGAAATTACCGCTATGAGAAGAATCCGGTGTACACAGAGGGAAAGTATGGGGGAAGGCCGTTGCTTTTGACCATCGGCGTCCCTGTCAGCAATCAGATTGATACCATAGACCGCTGCCTGTCCCATGTTAAGCCTTTGCTGGAGAAGCTGGATGCGGAGCTGGTAGTCATCGATACCGGCAGTACGGACGGCACAATTGAGGTCTGTAGAAGGTATGGGGCACGGGTGTACGAGCATCCCTGGGAGGACAATATGTCCGCCGTGCGAAACGAAGCGATCCGCCATGCCAAAGGACTTTGGTATCTGTCCATCGATGACGACGAGTGGTTTGAGGACGTAGAGGATATCCTGCGGTTTTTCCAGTCGGGGGAATACAAGAAGTACGGTTCAGCCACCTATATCCAGCGGAATTATGTGGATTCAAAAGGCCAGCGATTTGGCGATCTTCACACGCCCCGCATGGCAATGATCACACCGGACCTGCACTTTGAAGGACGCATTCACGACACTTTAGTCGGACGGAACGGACGGAGTAAACAGCTTTCTTCCTATGCACATCATTACGGCTTTGTTCATGATCGTCCTGATAGGCGGCAGGAAAAATTCCGGCGGAATACATTGATCCTGATACGGGATGTTTTGGAATATCCGGAAGATTTGCGTTATCTGTTTCAACTGGCAAATGAATATCGGGTAATCAAAAGAGCTGATGTTGCGATGCGGCTTTTCGCTCAATGTGTTTCCTTGAGCACTGAATTGAAATTGGATTATCGAAAAAGGAACGCTGCAGTTGGACTGGGAACCAGTCTTTATGAAGGAAATGATGAGCGGCTGTTTCTCTGGATGCAAGAGCTGAAAAAAACAGTTCCTCTTCTGGCGGCGGAGAATGCCTGGGGTTCTTTTATGATGTCGGAACAGGCTTTTTGGGAAAAGAATAGGCCCGCTATCGAAATTATGTCCTTTTATACTTCCTATGAGGAATGGCTGGAGCGGTACGAAAAAGATCCGAATCCGAATAAGAAACTATGTTTTTTCGGCCTGCCAGCGGCAGAAGACAAACAACTTAGGGAAAATGCCCGAATGGTCGGCTTCTGCGCCGCCCTGCGCCTGGGAGAAGAAGACCTTGGACGGAAGCTCTTAGATCAGTTCTCCCTGGAGACAGCGGAGGCCAGAAGAGTCTTCGTCCTGGAGCAGGGCCTTGCCGCCGGCCCGGCGGTATACGAGGCTCTTTGCCGGAAGATTACCCGCTTGCAATGGGAAGAGTGGGCGAATGAGGTTTTGGATGTTTTTGCGGTGGGATTAACCCGTTTCGCTGTGGAAACGCAGCAGAAGGCGCGTTTCCCGGAGATCCTGTCCCGGCTCAGCGTCTCCGCGGTACAAGGCTGGCTGGATTCCTCGGAGATTCGCCGGAAGGATATCGTGCGGGAAAAACTGACGGAATACGCCTTGGAGGCTGCGGCTGCCGGTCGGCTGATCGACGGGGAGACGCCCCTTTCGGAGCTGGCGCTCTGCGCCCGGGCGCTGAAGGAGGCGTATGTGAAAAACCGGATTCCGGAGGCCGGGAAGCAGGCGGAATCCGGCGACAAGGTCGAAGGAGGCTCCGCTTCTTCTATAGAGGCAACAGGCGATAGGAAAGAAGGAGGAAATCCGGCCTTGAAAAAAATGAATCCGTCTTGGGAAAAGGGGGAATTTGAGAAGCAGAAAGCGGGAGAAAAGGCGAAGGCTGTCGCCGAGGCTTCGAAGGTTGAAAAGACGACGGAGACGGCGGCAGTACAGAACAGAGGCCTTCCGATTTTGAAAGCTTATCTTCTGGCGGAAGGAGCCTTCGCCGAGCGGTACTACAGTCCTGCATTGTTGGAGAACGCGGAGGACGCCTCTTTGCCCCCGGAGGTTAGGGCAGCCTACCGCATGGCGTCGGCCTTGGCTGACGGCGCGGCCAGCCGCGGGAATGTGGCCCTGCTGAAAGAAGCGCTCAGCATTTATCCGCCCTTTTATCAGGAGATCCGGTGTATCCTGAAGGAGCTTCAATAAAAAGGTATCAAAAAAGAGAAAATAAATCTTGCCAAAGCCAGCAGAATGTGCTACCCTATTCCTAAAGAACTATTCTTCTATCGGGCAGGACATTCTGTTGCCGGTTCTATTGCCGGTATCCTTACTATCATTTTGGTATTCTGATCTTCAGTTTATCCCTGCTTGAAATCACACAATTTATCAGCGGGGAAGGCATAGGAGATTGTCCTGCGGAGGGAATCGCCCTGTTTTGTCTTCCCGCGGGAAGGCGGACTATGGGGGAACGGGATGCTGCGCTTGGCGTATA
>JAMPIG010000137.1 GCA_023662875.1 Roseburia sp.
CGAAGCAGACATTTGATTTTCCTGCGTCATTAACGAGCAAGCGTCCTGCGGAGCAGGACAGGGAGCGCGAAGCGCGAGCTTGCGAGTGCAGGAGAGCGCAGAGGAAAATCAAGCGGCTGCGTTAACGAGCAAACAAAGATTTATAGGGGGTTCTATGTTGCCACTGCTGATTTTTCATAGTATTATCGTTGGCTTATTCATCGCGTTGGGCATTCTTTTTTCCTGCGGGAAAGGTGCATTTTTGGTGGCAGGATACAACACATCATCAAAAGAAGAAAAAAGTCATACGGATGAGAAGTTACTCCTAAGATTTATGGGGAAGTTGATGTTTTTGTTAGCAGGTTGTTGGCTTGTTATTGCTTTAGCCAGCGGCTTTCATATTATTTCCCTGCACATAATTGGTATTGTGCTGGTTGTGATCGCCATTGCAGGCGCTGTGGTGTATGCAAATACTGGTAATCGCTTCAAAAAATAAATTCTGATATACCCAAACGGGAGTAAACATAAGGAGGCGGATATGGAAGACTACGGAAGAAGCAATTTGGAGAGTACGGTGAAAGGGAATAAAGGAGCGAATCTGCTGGTAAAGATTATGGCGGTGGTGCTGGTGCCGATGGCCGTCCTTGTAACGTTGGCGCTTCTGGCGCTGAACAATGCCTGTCGGACGACGGCCAGCATGGTAGTGAATCAGGCGCTCGGCGCAGTAAAATATATGACCATAGACTCCCTGACGCATTTCGGGGAGCCGCTGTCGATTGCGGACGGAGAGTTGCTGAAGGGCGATGTAAGGATTTCCGGCGCGGACGGCCTCCTGGCGGAATATAAGAGAAATACGGATATCGACGTGGCGATCTTTGTGGGAGATACGCTGATGGCAAGCAGCTTAAGCAGTCCCGTATCGGTAGACAGTAAAACCTCCGGCGCGGTGCTGGGAGGACAGGAGGTTTTCCTGAGCTCCATGAAGATCGGCGGCAAGGATTATATGGCGGATTTTGCGCCCCTGTACGCGGATGATGATATCACGGTCATGGGGATGGTGATGACTGCGGTGGAGGTTGGGAGCGTGGAGGCGATTTACGGCGGCCTTGCGCGGAACAGCGCCGTCTTTATGGTAGTGATCGTGATTGCGGCGGTTCTGATCGCCGCCTGGCTGGTCACCAGGATTACCAGATCCTTAAGCGCAGTGGTAGGCAGCCTGGATCAGGTGGCGGAAGGACGGCTGAACGTAACGGTGGACGGAAAGCTCCTGACCAGGGCGGATGAGGTCGGTAAGATTGCGCGCGCGGTACATGAGATGGTACGGAGCTTTTCCGGTACGGTGAAGGAGATCCACGGAAGCATGGGCGAGCTGAACGATTGTACTGCCCGGTTTACCGATAATATCGATACGGTTGTCCAGTCGATCGACAATGTGAACATCGCGGTGAGCGAGATCGCGAAGGGCGCTACCGAGCAGGCCGCGGATACCCAGAGCGTCGGAGAGAGTATGAATGAAATGCACGACGCGATCAGCAGGACGACGGAGAGTGTAAACGACCTGAGCAACAGCGCAAGGACGATGAAGCAGAATAACGAGACGGTGGAGGCGACGCTGCGGGAGCTCCTCGAGATCAGCGAGAGAACCAGCGATTCCGTCCATGAGGTACAGAAGCAGACCAATCTGACGAACGAATCCGTACAGGCGATCCGTTCCGCTACCGACCTGATCTCGGGAATTGCCAACCAGACCAACCTGCTGTCGCTGAACGCGAGCATCGAGGCGGCGAGGGCCGGTGAGATGGGGAAGGGCTTTGCGGTGGTGGCGGAGGAGATCCGGGGTCTTGCGGATCAGTCGAAGGAATCGGCGGATCAGATCCGCGGCATTGTGGAAAATCTGATTCAGAATTCCAATCACAGCGTCGAGGTTATGAATGGCGTCGTAGGGGAGATCGGCCACCAGAACGAAAAGCTGAGCGTGACCCAGGAGGCCTTCGACAGCCTGAACGGCGAGGTGCGGCGTGTGGTACAGGCGATCCATGAGATTTCCAGCCAGATCGATCATATCGAGAGCTGCAAGAACGGTGTGGCGGTAAGTATAGAGGGACTGAATGAGATTTCCCAGAACAATGCGGCGAGCACCGAGGAGACGGCGGCGACTATGGATCAGTTGTCCCGCGTCGTGACGGAGTGCCGTGAGGCGACCGGCGCACTGCATAAAATTTCCGGCGAGCTGGCGGAGAGCGCGAATAAATTCAGGCTCTCGTGAGGGAGGTTCCTGAAGGGAGCAGACTGCAAAAGGTCTGCTCTTTTTTGTCTGTCGATCGGAAACTTTTTGCGGCGGATGTCGTCAATACTACCGAGGAATGGAGGGCAGGACGTGAAGGATACGGAAATTATAGATCTTTACTGGGCCCGGGACGAGAGGGCTATAGGGGAGACACAGGAGCGATACGGCGGCTACTGCTACAGCATCGCCTGGCACATTCTGTATGACAAAGGCGACGCGGACGAGTGTGTCAACGATACCTGGCTGCGGGCCTGGAACTCCATCCCGCCCAATCGGCCGGGAAAGCTGGCGTTGTTTCTGGGAACGATTACGCGCAACCTGTCTCTCGACAGATGGAAGGGGAGAAGGACGATGAAACGCGGCGGAGGAGAGATGGAGATGGCGTTGGATGAGCTTGCGGAATGTATCCCTGACGTCAGGAATACGGAGGACGCGGTCGAGACGGCGGAGCTGGAGAGACTGATCAACGCCTTTCTGCATTCGCTGTCGGAGAGGGACTGCAATATCTTTCTGAGAAGGTACTGGTATGCGGAGGAATACACGGAGATCGCGGCGCGTTACGCCCTGAAGCTGAACACGGTAAAAACCAGTCTGTTCCGAACCCGGAATAAGCTGAGAAGATATCTGGAGAAGGAAGGTATCGCAGTGTGAGAGGAGCGGCGGAAAGTCAGGAAAGGCATGGTCGTTAATATGGATCGGAAAAAACAGGAACAAGCTTTGCGGATGATGAGCGCTTTGTCCGGGGTGGATGAGGAGCTGCTGGAGCGGTGCGGACAGACGGAGGAAAGAAGAAAAATTTTTCGGTTCGCTTCCCTCTGCGCCGCCTGCCTTTGCGCGGCTCTGGTCGGCGCGGCGGTCAGGAAAGGTTTCCAGTCGGGGGAGAACGCCGCCGGCGGCTTGCAGAATTCGACTGCGCTGACAGAAAACGGAGGATACGAGAAAGACACAGCGGTTTCAAAAAATGAGTCGGGGGACGGATACGAGGGGGCGCTCGAGGAGTGGCTTGAGGGCGGCGGATACGAGAGAGCGCTCGAGGATTGGTCGGAAAACGGTGGGTACGGAGAGAGCGTGGCCGGGACTTCGGAGGATCAGCTGGAGCGGGAAAGGGAGCAGGAAGGTGCGGCGGCAACCTCAGAGATCTGGACGGAGAGCGAAAAGCAGAGTGGAACGGCGGTGGGAATCCGGGGGGCTGCGGAGCCGGACTGGATTGACGTTGCGGAGCTGAGAGAGAGGACGGAAGCAGGCGTCCCGGAGTTTGCGTCGGAAACGGGGCGGCTGGACGGGATCCGGCAGGAGGCGGAGGAGAATGTCTCCGGGACGCCGTCTGCGGGAGATGGGACCGGGGAGTCGGCATCCTCGGAAGGATCTTCCGGAACAGCTGCCAAAGGAGATGGAACCGGAGAGTCTGCGCATGGAGAAGGGCTTTCCGGGGAAGCTGCTGCGGAAGCGGCTGTCGGGGGAGCTGCTCCTGCGGATGGAATTTCCGGGACAGCTGCCTTGGAAAATACTTCAAAAAGGGAGCTGTCTGCGAAGATGCCGCAGGAGGAGTGGCGGGCTGTCTGCGTGCAGAGCGGCCTGGAGGAATACGTGCCTTGGGAGCTGCCGGAAGGATATTCTCAGCAGGAGGCTTTGGGAAGAACCGGGGAAGGCGGAGAGGAGAATTTGCTACTCTGTTGGTGCGACGGGGAGCGTATGCTCTGGCTGAACCTGCGGAGGACGGATTTAAGGCCGGAAGCGGAGTATGTCTGGGATTTCCCTATTTTCAACGGAGAGGGGGGCTGGCAGGGAGAGCTCCCGGAACCGGGAGAGGACGGCGGCAGGCGGTTCGCGGTTCTCTACGGGGACGGGGTGCTGGTGGAATACGTCGGATGGCTGGCGGAGGATGAGATTCGGGAGTTGTTTGACCAGATTGATCATCCGCAGGATTGACGGCAAGGCGTGCGGAAAAAACGGCCTCGGCTTAGTGTGCATAAATGCGATACGGTGTCAGTTCTCTGTCCGCCGCGCTAAGACGATGGAAAAGTTATGGAATCAGACGGAAGGATGAGGACTGTACGATCGAAGCGGTACTTAGAGATAACGCCGAAATGTTGGAACAGTGTCAGAGGCACAAGGTTCCTTATCTTCTGATTGATGAAGAATATCCGGTTGATGTGGAGCCGTAAATGACGGGAAATCTCGCTATTTCATATTCGGCTTTATGGGAATGCAGCTTCCATTGAAGAGCAGAAACAGCTCCGATAAATCCTATCTTTTTAGAGATTCTATTTCTGCCTGGAGCCTGGCAATAATGGAGTCGCGTTCTTCAAGAGCAGCCTCCTTTTCCAAGATGACGGAATTGCTTTCCCTGAGAGCGGCCTCCTTTTCCTGAATGATGGAATTGTTCTGCCTGACCGTAGCCTCCAGGCTGGCGATAAAAGAATTTTGTTCCGAAATCTGTTCCGCCTGTTCTTCAATATAGTGCTGGACGGAGCGCTGCCTGCGGTAATAGTCGTCCCTGGCTTCGCACTGCTGGCGAATCCTTTCTTCCTGGGTGAGCTGATAGATTGTATTTGCGGCTTCCTGAATATACTCATCTGTCTGTGTATACATCCTGATTTCCTCCCATGCGGTCGCTTTAAAGAGGGCAGCCCATTTGTCAGTATGGTGCAGCCGGTCTTCCTCTGTCGCCAACTCCACGCGTGTTAAGTCTAACACAGAAAGACGCAGTTTGTCACTATAAACCGTATGATTTTTTA
>JAMPIG010000138.1 GCA_023662875.1 Roseburia sp.
GTCTCCTCACCGCGCCTGAAAAACATCTGGAACTCAAACCATTTACGATAATCCAGCGCATCCCTTACCAACTCCATATAGTTGATCACACTGCCGTCTTCCTCAAGATTTCTTTTTTCTGTCCGGATTTTACTTCTAAAATGCGCCGCAACCTTTTCAATATCCTCCATCGTGAGAAGGGCGCGATCCCGAAGCAGAATCTGTTCCAGCTCCGCCGTATCCAGCTCTGCGTCATTCTCGGCTTTTCGGGGCTTCCAGTCCAGAGAAAAGCTTAATCCCATAGAGGTATCCATCTCCTTCATCAGCTTCGACATATCCGAAACCCATTTCCGACTCTCCTCAATCCGATCCGTCAGCTGCTGGCTGATCGTCTGGGATAAAATATCCTCAAACAGCTCACGGTCTTTCTTCTGAATCAGAAGCTCCGTCTCCTCAATCGCCGCCTTTAAGATTCCGTAAAATTCCTCCAGATAAACCTTTTTCCCGTTCCAGACAGATACAACGCACACGCGCTTTCGGAGTACATTTGCCGCTGGTGCGCCCTCTGGCACATCGTCCGCTGTCCCGAAGCATTCCTCCAGGGAAGTCCCGTAGCTTGTCAGACTTCCATTATGCCTCTGATACACCTGAAACAACGCATTCAGCATATCTCCGGCTTCTCTGTTTTTATCGCCTTCCCGTATTACGCCCGCCGCTTCCCTTGCACAGTCGAAAAGCGTGCGCCCTCCCCGCTCAAGTACAAGCTTAAGAGAAAGCTCTTCCTCAAAATAATTTCTGACAAAGGTTTCCTCCGCGATCAGTTGCTGAAGGCGTTCTTTTTCCTTCGGCAGGGATTCCTGCATCTCCCGAAGACCATGCTCTAAAACCGCCAGATCCCTGTTCAACCGCTCGCGCTCTTTTTCCAGTTTCCCCAGTTCCTCTCTAATCTCATTCAATCGGTTCGCTTTCTCAATATTTTCCGGTCGATTCAGATAATCCTCATACTGCCGGATCCTGATCTCGCACTCCCTGATTCGGGTTCCGCAGTCCCGCTTTTCCAGCAGGGCCTCATCCAGCGCCTGCTCACGATCGGCCAGCTGCTCCTCTTTGTCTCTGCGATTGTCGCGTTCCGCGTTAAGCTGCAATATGCTGCTTCGTATCTCCTGCCAGATCCGCTGGTATTCCTCGAGGGCGTCGCCTACCGTTTCATATGCCTCCTTTGTTCTCGCGTAGGAAGGAAAAGCCTTGCACTCCCGCAGCATGGTCTGATACCGCTCGTTTTTCTTCTGCAGAAGGCTCCGCTCCTGCGCCTCCTCCCTGTCGCACTGCTCCTGAATCGTCCGCCATTCCAGCGCACACCGTTTTTCCTGCTCCAGAGCATCGTCGATACCGGAGAAATCCGGAAGTCCCTGATACTCCTCCTGCAAGGTGTAAAGACATTTCTCAACCTCTCGCAGCTGTTTCTCCATACCGGACACTGTCTCCGTACAGACCTGAATCTTCTCCCGCAGCTGCCGGATTTTTTCTTCCTTTCGTCTCTTTCTCGCAAGCAGACCTACAAACTCCGCCTCTCCTGCTTTATCTGCTTTTCCGGTTAATATTCCCTGACGGAAACCGCCGTCTTTTGCGAGATAAACGCCCCGTCCTCCGCCGTCCTCTTCATAGATATTGCTTAAAATCCGGTCAATCATTTCCCGGATTCCGTCCTCTAATTCTTCACTGACCGTCAACCGTGAGAAATGGGAATCCCCTCTTTTCTCCACATATAAAACGGTATCCAGAAACTGCGGACACGCCTGCCGGATTCTGTCAACATCCTGCACAGATACTACCAGGGCGTCCAGAATCCCTGTTCTCTGCAGCTGGGCCTCCAGCCTTGCACACTCCGCCGAATCCATCCCGCTTGAAAATTCCACAGCCTTATAAAACGGAACCGCTTGGATACCGGCTTTCTGCAGGACAAGTCTGGTCTGCCTTGCGCTCTCCTCTCTCTCCGGATCCATCTCTTCCTGATTTTGAATCTGCGTCAGTTCCTCCCCTGCCTGCTTTAAAAGCTCTCTCTGCTGCTGAAGCGCATATTCTCCGGCATTCCTTGCATCCGTCAGCTCCTGACGCTGCCTCTCGTAATCCGCACGCAGAAGCTCCTGCACCGCCCCCGCATCCCTGACAGACCGATAGTTTTGTATTCTCTCTTCAACCGCCCTCAGCGCCTCTTCTCCCGGTTTCCACTGTAAGCTCGTCTCCCTTGCCTGATAAAGCTCCACGATCCATTGGTCGGTCGAATCTGTAACCCGATCCCTCGCCGCTTCCAACTCCTGCTCGCATAGAATTTTCTGATGCCTGATCTGTTCCAGCCTCTCTGTAAGCTCATCATATAACCTGCTAATCTCTTCATACTGCTGAATCGCCCTTTTACATTCCTGAATAAGCTTTTTATACAGATCCAGACTCTTGACGATCTCGTCCGTCCTGTCATATTCCTCACATACTATCAACTGAAGCGCCGTCCGATGCTGATCCCACTGCAGAATTTCCTGCTGTTCCTCCAATTCCCGCTTTCCTTTCTGCAGCTCCTGCTGTCTCAAGTCCAAACGGCTCTGGATCTCTTTCAGCTTCCGCTCTCCGTCGCGGATACGCTCCCCGCATTCCTCGATCTTCCGCTCCCATTTCTTTTCCTGCTCTTCATTCTCCTGTCTGGATTTCTTCGCCTGCTCAAGCTTGTGATCCACTTCCTCCAAATCCGTATCGAGAAGCCCGATTCGCTCGATTTCCGCAAGCTTCTTTTTCTCCTCCAGTTCTCCGAGACGAATCGTTTTGCTCCGCTGGTCGTCTTCCATTTCTATTTTTCTCTGCTCCTGAGTCTCCAGCCGCCCCTGTGCATCCTCTACCTCTCTCTTTTTGCCGAGATAGGCCTGCGCCTTTTTCGCAATCATATACTGATTATAACGAGTGTATTCCGTCCGTATCACCTTGATATCGGCAAATGCGCGGCTCAGCATATCAAGGCTGTCCTGTATCTCATCCATTTTCTCCATTGCATCGACCATGGCGCGCAGATCCTCGTCCGTCAATGTCTGCAGGGAATCATTTAGAATTTCATATACTTTGGTGGGTTTAAATTCTTTGGACAGCTTCGGGGCGCGCACTTTGACAAGAAGCCTGATAAACTGCTCATACTGATCCGCCTTTCGGAAGCCGAAAATAGATTGATTGACATGCTTTTTATACTCGCTCGGACTATCTGTAAAGAAATTGCCCTCCCCCAGCTGCGTCTTCATTTCTCTTTTGTCGCAGGGGAGCTTTGTTGTTCCAACCTCCTTGTACAGCCACAGATCATAGCCGATCCTGCGGCCATCCAGAATGATAAAGCCCCAGAAATCCATCGGTTTCCCACGCTTTGCCCTCTGCCCGATACCAATCGTTCGATATTCTTCGGACTCTTCTTTCCTGAATTCAAGAAACAGATAGCCTGTGGCCTCCTCCCTTCCTTCCTCACCCAGAAAATAATATTCCATTCTCCGGTCGCTGGAACCAAAGGGATCCAGACGACTCGGTGTGCGATCCCCATCCAGGACAAAAGGAATAAAGCTCTGCGTCGTAATGGACTTACCGGAACCATTCTGACCCCTGAGAAGCAGCTTCCCATCTACAAACTCAAAGTCTTCCTCGTCGTATAACCAGAAATTTACGAATCCGATCCGATTCATTTTCCAACGATCTATCAAGCCCTTGCTCCTCCCTCAAAATCCTTCGGATAGTAACCTCTAACCCTTCCGGCCGCCGGCAGTATCGTGATCTCATTTCCAGCGCACTGAAGCATCATCCAGCTCTTCATATATCCCAGGACAGTGTCCAAAAGCCTCTCCTCATCCATCTCACGAAATTCCTTGCTCCATGCCTCGTCCCAGCGCTCACGGCAATCGAACACCATTTCTTCAAATTGATTTCTCGTCAGATAGATACACTCATTATCTTTCTTCTCCAGCTTCCCATTCCG
The DNA here is from genome assembly GCA_023662875.1 of Roseburia sp. GTDB lineage: Bacteria > Bacillota > Clostridia > Lachnospirales > Lachnospiraceae > Acetatifactor. The sequence continues at coordinate 3,977 of JAMPIG010000138.1, forward strand.
CAGCGCCTCTTGAAGCTTTTCGCATAAGAGCAGGACGACCTCCGGCAGCATGGCATCCCTTGGATGCACCGCTCCATAACAGTCGTCCGCATCCAGGGTCAATAACGCTGCATTTTTATAAATGTCCAGATTCCCTCCGAGATTCTCATTCAGATACTTGGAAATCCATTGACGCTGATTCTTTAAATAGAGCGCATCTGCATCCTCGTTTCTTTCCCAGTAATAAGCAGGGCAAACCGCCAGCTGCCTGTAAACGCGGTTGATACGCATGGTTCCCCTGTCTTCGTCCAATTCCGCAAAATTGATCTTCTCAAAATCTTCCCAGGACTCGTAGGAGGAAATATCCGTGACAAAGCTGGTGGCAAAATATTTGGAATACCCCGTATTTTCATACAAGACCTCCTGCCCCGCCTCTGCGCCGAACGCCTCACTGTTTCCCTCATACGCACGCAGCATCTGCAGCCGCTCCATATATTGCAGAACCCGAACCAGCGATTTTCTCTGCGCAAAGGAAGTCCAATCAATCCCCATATAATCCTTTAACTGTGTCTCCACATAGTCGATCAGCTCCGACAAAAGGAATTGCTCCTGCTCCTCCTTGTCCTCTAAATACATCAGGACTGCGCACAAAATACAGTAATCCCTGATATCGGTAAATTCCTCTATTCCCATAAAGCTATAGGCGTGCGCCGGTTTCTTCTCCAGCTTTAATAAATTCTCCGTATGGATCAGCTTCCATCCTAACTGTTCACGGATAAATTTCTGAAAATCAGGGATATCACGTTTTACTTTATAATAGGTTTCCTTATCGCTGTCCTTACAAATCCAAAAATTTTCAAACAGCGTTCTCACTTCATTCATTATGATTTAAACTCCAATATATATGTCGGCATGGTCAGCGTACCGTCCTCACAATCCAGTACACAGTTCCCCTCTCCTCGAACAAGCTGATATTCCTGCCCATACTCCGTTCTCCCCATCCTTTGCGAGTTCA
>JAMPIG010000139.1 GCA_023662875.1 Roseburia sp.
GCACATAGTCAACGCTTACCTCTATCAGGCCTTCCCTGTAATCTACTGTCTTGATCTTAATGCCGCCCGGCGCAATGTGCGATTTATTGCCAATCAAAAGCGATACTGGTCTGTATAAGCCTCCCCCACTATACCATCTGCTGTCCGGCGTCCTGCTGTGATCCACAATCACTTCCAGCGTATTTTCCCGCCCCGCTGTCAGGCCATACATCGGAAAACGGTATTCCAGGTATCCATAGCTGCACTTTCCAAGCTCTGTACCGTTCAGCAATACCTTGCCGTTCGGATAGACTCCTTCTATTTCCAGAATCACCTCTGACTCCGACCAATCCGCGGGCGGCACAAATTTTTTCCGATAGGTATAGACGCCGCTCCTGTAGTATGCTCCCGCATGCGCCGCAGCAGAATCTTTATCCCTACCCAGCTGCTGCATCGCATCATGGGGCAATGTAACCGCCTGTTCTTCCCCGCCGTTTATCGATACCGTCCAGTCTTTTCCCCAGCTTATCCTTTTCATTGCCGCATTCTCCTCTCACGCCTTTATACCGATCTGTCAGATAAGCGAACTCCAGCAGATATTTCGCTGTTTTTTTTATCTTACACCTTCTACGAAAACCGTGATAGTAAGCAATTTCCATATAATTGTAAATTCTTCCGCGCCCGGGCACAGCACAAAATGCCTGATTTACGCTGAGGAATGTTAGTTCTACAAGTGCAAATTCAGTTTCTTATGCAGCGGGACAGAACAGGCGCAACTATCGGTTTTATACAGAATACGGACTGCGGAAAGAGTATGCCGGAATAAGGACGCGCTACGAAGGCTTTATGAAAAAAAATATCCCAACGGGTTTTTCAGGTTTATGGAGAGAAGGGACAGGGTTCCGCCCCGCCATGGGAATTGATATGGAAAAAGCCTCTGCCTGCCGCTATACATCCGCCGGAGCTTTTTCGTCTCCCCGAAAAGAGACAAAGACCATCTCCGGGTATCCCTCACGCAGCCTTCCGATCCCATGCCTGCGGGGCTACGCGTTACAATGACCTGAAAGGAAAAATAAGGGGGATTTCCAATACAATGCTGACCCAGTCCTTAAAAGAGCTGGAAGACAACGGGCTTATAAAGCGCACAGAATATATGGAGGTTCCCGCTCGGGTGGAGTACGAAACGACAGATCTGGCGCAGGATCTGCTGCCAACCCTGGCGAAGCTGGCGAAATGGTTCGTCAACATCCCATAATAATCGCCGTACCCGGACACAATTTTGCCCTGCCCCTTCAAAACTTCGACGGACGCCCCCCTCATTCTTCCGCCCGTTCCATCCTGACCCGAAATACGATATTGCGGGTTCCGTTGAGCTTTTCAAAGTCAATCTCATAAGATCGCGTAACCATATCCACACCGATCACCTTGCCTTTGCCGAACACCTTATGGATCACCTGATCGCCCGCCTGAAAATCCGCCTCCGGCAGCATCTGCGGCGTCGCATAATGCCTTACAGGCTGTTCACAGCCCACATATTCCATCAGACTGCCGTCGATATCCGCGAGAAAGCAGGACGGAACGGCGTCAATCTGTCCCTGCCTGCGGATGGCGCGGGTCAGGTACAGCCGCCTCTTTGCCCTGGTCACCGCCACATAAAACAGCCGTCTTTCCTCCTCCAGCTCGTCCTCGTTTTTCAGCTTTCTGCTGGGGAAAAGTCCTTCCGTCAGACCGCAGACAAAGACCGTGTCGAACTCCAGCCCCTTCGCCGTGTGGATTGTCATCACCCTGACCGCATCCCGGTCCGTATCCTCGTCCTGTGCGGTAAACAGGGCGAAATGCGCCAGCAAATCCTCCAACGGCAGCCTGTCCTGGTTTTCCTCCTCCAACGCCGCTATGGTACTCAAAAACTCCGCCACATTATCCAGCCTCTCCTGCTCTACATCTTCTTCCAGCTCCTTCCGATAGCCGAGATCCAGGATTTCTCCCGCCAATTTCCGACAGGACATAGTTTCATGGATCTCATGGAGCCTGTTGATCTCCTGATAGTATGCGATCACTTCTTTGCGCCGGATCTCCCCGGCGTCGATCAGCTCCCCCAGCGCCTGCATCAACGTCAGTCCCCGGCCCGCGGCGTATTCCTTCAGCTTCTCCACCGACTTCTTACCGAAGCCTCTGCGGGGTCGCTGTATCGTGTAGGAGAAATCCAGGTCGTTCCGGGAATACACCATGCGCAGATAGGAAAGCACCGTTCTGATCTCCTCCGAGGCATAAAACTGAGCGCCCCGCAGAATCCTGTACGGAATACCGGCAGGCAGAAAAGCCTCCTCAAGCGCTCTTGTCTGCGAGGCCGCCCGCACCAGCACCGTATGATCGGCATAGCTTCCGCCCTGCTCCACGGCCTCCCGCACAGTCCTTGCGATATACTCCGCCTCCTCGCTCTCCTCCTTCAGGCAGGCGCAGACCGCCTTTTTCCCCGGAATATTTTTCGTATACATAGCTTTGGCAAGCCGGTTCCTGTTCGCCCTGATCAGGGAATTCGCCACATCCACAATCTGCGGACTGCTCCTGAAATTTTCCTCCAGATAATAGTCCTTCACCCCGTCATGGGTTTTGTCAAAGTCCACCATATATCCCACATCGGAGCCCCGCCAGCCGTAAATACACTGGTCGTCGTCCCCCACCACCGTGAGATTGTGATATTTCCCGGAAAGCAGAGTCAGCAGAAGCTCCTGACTTCCGTTTACATCCTGATACTCGTCGCAAAGCAGATACTGGCATTTTTTCCGCCACTTCTCCAACGCCTCGGGAAATTTTGTGAGGATATGGATGGCAAACTGTATGATATCCTCGAAATCCAGCGCATAATTGTCCCGCTGACGCAGCAGATAGTGATAGTAGACCTTATGGAAATCGTCCTTCGCCTCCGCAATCAACCCGGTCAGCGCCTCCTTATCCGGCCCGATCATATATTCCACATAATCCGGATTCTGCTTTTGGGCGCAGATCCTTTCCATACAGTCCCGGGCGGTAAAATCCTTCAGGGACAACCCCAGATCCTGCGCAATCTCCCGTAGCAGATTGATCTCGTCCTGTTTATCCAAAATCGCAAAGGTCTTCGGATAGGCGACCCGATAGATCTCCTCCTTCAAAAGACCGTTGCAAAAGCCGTGAAACGTCCCCGCAAAACAAGTAGCCATGTCCCCTATCATACGCTTCAGCCGGCTTTTCATTTCCCCGGCCGCCTTGTTGGTAAAGGTCATGGCTACAACGGAGGAAGGCTCCACGCCCAGCTCCGTGATCAGATATGCGATACGGTTCGTCAGGACAAAGGTCTTTCCTGAACCGGGCACCGCCCGGACGCGGATATTCCCCTCTGTCGCCTCGATGATCTCCTGTTGTTCTTTCGTAGGTGTTTTATATGACATCACATTCTTCCGGAGGCAGCCCGCAGCTTCTCCTTGAGGAGCTCGTACCGCAGCCTCTTTTCCTCCTTCGCAAAATGGATCTCCCGAAGCTGCTCCGGATTGTCCTCATATTCCAGCGTTTCCTCTCCAAACTGCTCGCTGGTCAGATCAAACACGCAGTCTCCCACCGCATTATAGCAATGGTAATTCCCGTCCGGCCTGCGGATTCCGTAAACCTTTCCCCCGAAAATATCCTGAGCCAGAAACGCCGTAATCGAACACTGCCCCAACGTTTTGTTTTCCCTGCTCCAGCCGTCTCTCATCCGCGGCGCGCAGGTCTCCGCACACCATATCCGCGACAGTGCGTCATACAGATCCCGCGGCGTCCCGATCCGGCCATAACCGTCGTTCACAGCGGGTACGGTCGCATTCTCCCACCCGTAAAAACGGTAACTCATAGATTTATCCTCCTGCCGTCGATTTTAGAATCGCCTATCCTTATACCTCTTTGCACGCTTAGGTTCTTTTAAGCCACGCCATAAGCTTTTCTATAAAAAAGCCAAGTGCTATCGATATGCCAAACGCCGCAAAAATATATACACACCTCTGAAGCCAGATATTGCAGGAAACCAACTCCCCAAGTCTGCTTGTCCGCAATGCCGAAATGATCAGATAGTGAAACAGGAAAATATAGTAGGAATACCTTCCCAATGCGGATACTTTATCTTCAAGAAATATCAGAAATTTCACGTTGTATATACGAATTACCGCATCAATGCTTATCCCCAAACCCAAAATCAGTACCGCGAGCAGGAACAAGCTGACGCCGGGGGGATTTTTGCCGCCAAAATATTTTATCTGATCATCCAATGCGAATTTATCCCTAATATAAAAAGATGACCATCCCGCTGAAAGACCCAAAAATGCAAAACTGGAAATCGTGGCGGAAGCTTTACCGAATTTAATTTCAGGCAAATACTTCCCTATAAGCATTCCGAAGAAATACACCGACAAATAAGTTCCGCCGAATAAATATTTGCCTCCCCCGTCTACAGGTAAAATATATGTGTATTTCATCAGCAGGACGGAAACGAGAATGCTTCCGATAAACTCCAATATATAATATAGGATCGGCCTGCTTAATTTTGAGGTCAGCCTGATAAGATAATACAAGGGTCTGGCAATAGCAATTAACTGACTCAAACTTCGCACTTAAATAAGTGCCTATGTACCTTAAAAATTTAATAATA
>JAMPIG010000013.1 GCA_023662875.1 Roseburia sp.
GGCAGATCTGGGCCGCCAGCTCCACGTTCTCCAGCGCCGTCAGGTTCTGCACCAGATTGTAGAACTGGAAGACAAAGCCCACGTCATACCTCCGGTACTCCGTCAGCCTGCGCTTGTTGAAGGCTGAAACCTCCTGCCCATCCAGGATGACCTTCCCGGCGGTCAGCGTATCCATGCCGCCCAGGATATTCAGGATCGTCGTTTTCCCCGCCCCGGAGGCTCCCACGATCACACAGAACTCTCCCTTTTCCACCTGAAAATCCACGCCGGAGAGGGCCTGGATCTCCACCTCGCCGGAGCGGTATGTTTTTTTTACGTTCTCAAAAGAAACAAAGCTGCTCATCTGCCTGCCTCCCTGTTCCGCCGCCCGCCGCGGACACGGAAAAGGACAGCGCCGCCTTCCTGCTTACCGGATATCGGCGCGGCGTCTGCCCTGGTTTTTCGTTACATCAAATTGTTCATCAGCTCTCCCAGCGCCTTCTGTACCAGCTCCTCCGCCGCGCCGTCGTCGTACTCGTCAAGACACTCCCTGGCCTCCGCGCAGATATCGTTGACCACCGGCGGGATATCGTACCGCATCAGATCCTCCAGCTTCTGGGAGGCGTCCTTCACCTTAAAATTCTGCAGATCGTTCATCACATAAAGCAGACGGGCATTCAGCTCCCCGGCATTGATGGACAGCTTATCCGGCTCCTCGTCCTCCACTGCCTGCTCCAGCATCTTCATCACCCTGCCGATCATCCGGTCGGCGGTTTCCATATCGCCTGCCCGCAGCTTTGTCCTGACGCTCTGGAGCCGTCCGAAGATCTCCTCGTCAATCTTAAAGCTCAGGATCTCATCCAGCTTTATCAGCATCTCCCGCTGGTTGCCGCTCTGCATGGCCGCCTGTACCTCCTTCACCCGGCCGTACAGCTCCTTGTTCTCCACCGGCAGCACGCCCACCTTCTTCAACGCCCGGTCGATCCGCATTACCAGATCCGGGCCGTCAAAGGGCTTCAGCACATAATCCAGGATGCCGAGCTTGCTCCCCTCGATGACGGTCTCACGATCCTTGTTGGCCGTCAGCATGATCACCGGGATCGACACCCCGTTCTCCATGGTACGGATTTCCTTCAGCGTCTCGATCCCGTCCATCAGGGCCATCTGCACGTCCAAAAGGATCAGATCCGGCTTCTCCTTGCTCAGGAAACGCACCGCCCTTGCCCCGGAATTCACCGTGACCACCTCGTATTTCTCCTTCAGCTCCTGCTCGATCGTGGCCAGGTTGATCGCATTGTCATCCACCGCCAGAATACGCATCTTCCCGCTGCCGCCGTTGCCGTTAACATCCATATGTCTTTATTCCTCCTTCTCCAGCCGGTCGGCCAGCTCACGCAGCAGCCGCTCCGCCTCGTCGTCCTCATACATGATCAGCTGTTCCCGGATCTCCTGAAGCCCGGCTTCCGCCGTCTCCTCCAGCTCATGCCCCAACAGCCCGTTCACCGTTTCCGCACATTCCCTGGAACGAAAATCCTCCATCTGCTCCAGCGCCTTCCGAATTCCCTGCAGAACCTCTTTCCTGCCAAGACGGCCGCCCTTTTCCTTCCCTCCCGAGGCCTTCTCCCAGCCCTCCAGGAACTCCGCAATTCTTTTCAGCAGCCCGGCGTAATTCTGGAAAAGCGCCCCGGAACGCCTCTCGATCAATGCCTTATCGCCCCGCTTTGCCGCTTCCTCCTGCTCCTTCGCCTGGGCGGAGAGCTCCATCGCGCCGATATTGGCGGAGGCGCTCTTCAGCGCGTGTACCTCCACGCCGTATACGGCGTAATCGCCCTTCTGCAAAAGCTGCTGCAGAAGCGGCAGCTTCCTGCGCCCGTCGGTTCCGTAGAGCCGCAGCAACTCCACATAATTCTCCACGCCGCCGGTATGATGCTTTTTCGCCTCCGCGATCTCGATCCCTTCGATTCGAATCTGATCCAAATCGGCGACGACAGCGCTGTCATCGCTCCGCCGCTGTTCTTTTCCAGAAAATCCCGGACACCATTTTTCCAGCAGCGCTTCCAGCGGCTCCCGCTCCAGCGGCTTTGTCAGCATATCCTGAAACCCCGCCTTCAGGAACCTCTCCCGCAGCCCCTCCGGGGCCTCCGCCGTCAGGGCGACGATCGCCGGACTCCCGCCGTTCCCGCCGCAGTCCCTGCGGATCCTGCGCATCGCCTCCACGCCGTCCATCCCCGGCATCCTGTGATCCATAAAAATAATCTGGAATTTCGTCTTCTTCGCCAGCTCGACCGCCTCGGCCCCACTTCCCGCCGTCACAGGCTCAAACCCGTAATCCTCCAGCAGCGCCGCCGCAACCTCCCGGTTGATCAGATTATCGTCCACCAGCAGGATTTCGCACTCATTCCCCATATCTCTTCTCCGTTCACACTTGCATTCCCTATCATGTTACCAGTTTTTCTGAAATTTGTCTAGTTTATCTGCGTATCTTTTCCAAACGCGTTTCCGCCTTCCGCCGTTCACAAATTTTCCGAAACCAGCGCCACGAAATTTTTCGTCAAAAACATGCCAGGTCTGCTTTGCAGACCCGGCATGTCACACGAGATATTCAAAACGATTTTCGACCCATCCTGTCTCCTTACTTCCCGATCCCAAACAAAATCTCCCGGAACAGCCTTGCGGTCTTCTCCTCCCCCAGCGCTTTCTTGAAAACATCTGTGGAAGGGCCGCCCTTCTCCAGCAGCTCCAGCAGTTTTTCCGTCACTTTCCCGTCCTCCGTTCCGTCAGGTGCAGCTTCCCAAGCCCGTTTTTATGAAGCAGGATCGCTCCCGCCAGCAGCGCGCCCTGGCCGACGATATTGACGCCCTCCGCGATCCAGTTCATGGAAGCCTGTGTGAAATCCCGGGAGGAGAGATAGCCCATGCAGAGCGAGCTGACAAAGGAAAGCGCAAACAGCGCGACGAGCAGCGTTTTTTTCAGCTTCACGGAGAGGATGCAAAGAACGACGTCCATCATCCCCAGCCCCGCTACCATCAGCGCCACAAACACAAAGGTTCCGGAAAACACCGGCGGCGCGACCGCCAGCGCCGCCGCGCCGGACTGCCGGTAACAGAGCATGGCCAGAATCCCCAGCCCCGCCAGCAGAAAACCGATGGACTGCACCGGGAAAAACATGGCGTTTAAGGGCTCAAAATCGCAGACCCCCGCCGCATAGAGAAGCTTGTAGAGCGCCTTCAGCGCCCCCGCAAAAAGGATGTCGATCGTCCCCGCCGCAAAGAGCGCAAAAGCGCCCTTGCTCATCTTGTTATAAAGATCCCGCATCAGCAGAACCGAAGCGGCCCCAAAGCAGATCACCGGGATGAAATCCGCCAGCGCCATCATAACCGTAAAATTTTTCAACAAATCCCCCTCCGTTTTCTCAATTCTTTCCGCGCTTGTTCAGGTGATAAATCGGAACCAGCGGAAGGATGATCGGCGTCCGGTCGGCGTAGGAGTTATACTCCTGATCGTCGCCGTAGCGGGCCATCTGCCGCTTCTCCAGACGCTGCGCGCCGTTGAACATGATAAAGACGATGCAGATATAGGCGATGATCGCCGTGATCCACTGTCCCGCCGACGCGTAAGCCGTGATTCCGCTGATAAAGACGCCTGTCCAGAAGATGATCTCTCCCAGATAATTCGGGCAGCGAACCATCTTGTAGAGTCCCTGGGTCGCCACCATCTCGGGACGAGCCTTCTTCTGGGCGGATTTCTGCTTATCCGCGACGGACTCCATCAAAAGCCCCAGCGCGGAGATCACAAAGCCGACGACCGGTACGGCGATATCCGCCGCCCCGTTGTTGCTGCGGAACAGCATAGGACTCACCTGGGCCGTATAGAGCACGGCGACGCAGAGCCAGATTGCCGCCAGTACAAAGACCGGCATCTTTTTCTCGTTATTCTTCGCCAGGGTATCCTTCGCCACATCGGTCTTCCGGAAGGAGGCGTTCTTAAACTCCCGCACCAGAAGGAAGCCCGACAGCCGGATCCCGTAAGCCAGGAACAGGGCCGCCTGCACCAGGACGATCCAGAGCGGCGTAGCCGACGGATTGAGCAGGTACATGACGAGCACCGCGATTCCGCCCCCCGCCACGGCAAAGCCGTAACCGATGGAGAGGAAGTAGACATACTTGTAAAATCCCACGCAGCAGAGAACCGCGCAGACAATCCATAAAATACCAAGCAGCGACCAGGGCATCATGCTTTCTCCTCCTTAAAGCTCTTTTTAATATATTCCGCGAAGCTCATATCGCCGTAAACCGTAGAGCCCACCATCTCCTCCGTCAGCGTCCACTTGGAGAAGCGAAGGATCGCTTCCTTCCCGTTCTTCTTAAACTTGTTGACAAAGGCCAGCACGTCGAAGAGGAAGGCGGGAGCGCGCTTGATCACAGGCTCCTTGCCCGCCGCCCGGAAGCAGAGGTTTGCGATCTCCTCGTAGGAGTAGGTTTCCTTCCCGCCGATGTCGTAGGTCTTGTTCTGGTCGCACATATGCGCCACGATGAACTCCGCGAAATCCTCCGTGGAAATCACGTTGGCGTGGACGGCTTCCTTTCCCAGAAGGGTTACCTCGCCCTTTTCGATCATGGGCTTAAACACCTTTACGATATCGTAGAAATAGCCGGTTGGACGATTGATACAGTAGGTGAGCCCGCTCTTCTTCAGCTCCTCCTCGAAGAGGTACTTCGCGTGAAGCATGGGAACCTTGGGGGCCTTATCCGCCTTCAGGACGGAGATATAGGTAAAGTTTTTCACCCCGGCCTTCTTCGCCTCGTTCAGCAGGTTCAGATTGCCCTGATAATCGATCTCGTAATTCGTCACGGTCGCGGAGGTCTTCGTCAGTCCCACCGTCGTCACGACGACGTCCGCCCCGTCGCAGAGTCCCGCCATGGTCTCCGGCTTCGTCACGTCGATCTTGCGGAAGGTATACTTCCCGGTCAGCCCCAGATCCCGCTCGATCATATCCGCGGCGACGACCTCGTGTCCCTGCGCAAGCAATACCCTGAAAATATCGGTGCCCAGATTGCCGTACGCGCCTGCCAATACTACCTTCATCCTCATATCCCCCTTATTTTTCGTTCTTTTCCTTCGCCCGCTTGTCGTTGATAATCTTCATATGCTCCGCCGTGATCAGCTCGACGTTGTTCTCCCTGGCCCAGCTGACGCAGCCCTTTAAAACCGTGGAGAGGAAGACCCGGGGAACGCCCAGGATCGTCATCAGCGCGTCGTCGGTAAACTTGATCTTGTCGTCGATCCGATCCGCCGCGTACCGGACGGACTCCAGGGAAGCCTGCCGCATCTGCAAAAGCTCCGCCCGCATCCTGGTCTTTCTGTGGAACCAGAAGTTCTTGCTGTCGCGGTAGCCGTAATCCACCGGCAGGGGCGGGAAGTCCTTCGCCGTAACGCCGTTGATGATCGCGTCCCGGTATTTCTTCTTCATCAGGATCTTGTCAACCCGGAGAATAAAATGAGCCCCGAACTTGCTGGTGATTCCGTTAAAGTCATGATAAGGCCCCTCGTAGCCGTTCAGCTCTCCCGGCTGATCCTTCTCCGCGCCGTCCAGCTCCCGCATCCAGGTACACTCGATGACCTGGATCGCGTCTGTCAAGACTTGTGGCCTGGTCTCCCCGGTCTCCTCCTCGATCATACTCTTCTCCAGCCGGAAGTTACACTTGGGCATCTTCTCCGAGGGCTTATCCCCCGGCCAGGAAAGCTTCACCGCCTCCTTGAAGGTCTTCGGCTTGTCGTCCACAAAGTTGATGGCGCATTTCCCCGTGCGCAGAATATTCTGGGCGGTGTTGGAGGAATTGCGGCAGCTCAGCAGCATGGCATAATAGTCCTTCCCCGCCACATAGTAGGGCTGCACCAGGGAATAAGGCCCCAGGTTCGTCATGCCGTCCTCGCAGAGAGTACTGATCACGACGGTGGGCATCGGGAAGAACAACGAGGTCTGATAAAAGTTATCCACGATGCGTAGGTTTTCGAAACTGCTCATTTCTTTTCTCCTTTTCTTTTTTATAGACAACGGAATCCTCTTCAAGAGAAATCCCATTGCCATGAATCACTCGACGCCTGTTTTACGGCCCCGTGATTTTCATTCTTATGCCAGAATCCGCTCCAGCACAGCGTAGATCTCCTCGAAGCTCTTCCCCGCCGTCGTCCAGATCAGCAGGGCTTCCGCGGCAAACTCCGCCAGAAACTCCCTGTTTTCTCCCCGGCAGACCGGCAGAATCCGCCCCGCCAGCTGATCCCGCAGCATCTTATGCCGTTTCGTAAATACCGCCGAGAAAGCCTTTACCGCCTCCTCGTCCGCAAACAGGGCGCTGTATTGCTCCGAAAATTCCCGCAGCTCCCGGTAGATCCCCCGCAGCAAAGCCTTCGAATCCTGCGTGGCGCAGCCGTCAATCCGGCTTAAGGATTTCATCCAGTCCTCCGCCATAAAGCTGGCGATCAGCATATCCTTCGAGGGAAAATAATTATAGACCGTGCCCACGGCCAGACCGCAGGCTCCCGCCACAGAGCGGATCGTCGCCCTCGCGTAGCCCTTCTCTGCCAACTGCCGCCTCGCCTCCGCCAGAAGCGTCCTGCGCACATCCTCAATGATCTTCGGCATAGCCTGCCCGCGCCTCCTTTTATGAACACGTTCATATAATTCTATTAAATAACAATTTCAAGGATAAGTCAAGAACTATCATCCGCTGATTCGCGCAAAAAAAGCAGGCCCCGAAGAACCTGCTTCTTACCTTCACTCTTCCTTCCTGCCGTCCGCGTCTCGGCCTTCGTCTCCTTTTACGCTCACAGTCGGAAGTGCAAGCCTGCTCAAATCCTAATGTCCATGATGTCCTCCGTGACCGCTTCCGTCTCCGTGTCCGCTTCCGCCCGTCCCGTCTCCATGCCCCTTACAGCCGTCGATGCGCTCCTGGATTTCTCCCATGGTCATCCCGTGACAGTCCTCCACGGTAACGCTCCCGTCGTACTCCGCAAGCTCCAGGTAAGCCCTGTACTTTCCGAAGGACATTTCATGCTCATGAGCCGCCTCCCGACAGGTCTCGTCGCTGGTATAGATCAACGCCTCATAGGCTCCCCACGCCTCGCCCGACTCCAGCCGGGCCAGGATAGCGTCCGGCTCCTTTGCGATCACGGTGAAAAACAGCTGCGAGTCCGCACCCAGATAGCCGCTGTTCTCTTCCTTTTCCAGCAGCCGCTCAACCGCCTGCAGATAGGGCAGATTGTTCAGGGACAGCTGCCCCAGAACGCCTTTTCCGTCCTCATTGTACCCTTTCGCGGACACTACTCTTCCAAACCGGTTAATCTCCAGCTCCACGGAGGGGTTTACGTCGATGCTGAGGTAGACTGTCGGCCTCTCGTACAGGGAATAGCTCCCCACAGTCAGGAAAAGAAGCAGACATGCCGCCAAGGCCAATCGCGGAACCGGATGCCTCCCGCCCGCTTTAGCGCGCATCCTATCAATCGTTTGAAAAGAACTTACATAGTTCTTCCGTCTCTCCAGCTTTTTCCGCCGCTCCTCCACCGCCTTCAGCGTATCCCGCTTCAGCTCCTCGGAGGCCCTGATTCCCTCCATACTTTCCCGAATCCCGTTCGTCATGCCCAATCACCTCCCAGCTCTTTTCTTAAGATCTCCTTCGCTCTGGAGAGCCAGGTGTAAATCGTGTTTTCCTTTTTCCGAAGAATTCCGGCAATTTCCAAGGCCGAATACCCCTCGTAGTAATACAGATAAATCACGTCGCGGTACTTTTCCGGCAGTCTCAGAACCGTCTCCAGAATTTCCCGGGAAGCCGTGCCGACGGGATTGTTTTCCGCCGAACCGCCGATCTCCCCGACCTCCTCGATCAACTCCTCCAGGGAAATCTGCTTCCTGCGGGAAAGAGTTCGAAGCCAGTCTGTACAGGCGTTGACCGTCACCCGGATAAACCATGCCTTTTCATGGGTTCCGTTTTCAAAGACCGTCTCCGAGAGCAGGTACTTCACATAGACCTCCTGAAAAACGTCCTCCGTATCCTGCCGGTTTTTTAAATGCACAAAGCAGATCCGCCGCACCGTATCCGCGTACTCCTCCATGGCGCGGTTCAGCTCCTCCGAACTCCTCAAGCGTCCGCCTCCCCTCCGAAAATATAACGCTTCCCCTTCCCGGCGTTGGCCGGGGCTATGACCGTTTTCCCTGGTGATGATGACTGAAGCTGTAGTCGCCTTCCCTTAACGATGATGGCCGGAGCGGTGATGACTTTCGCTGTGATGCCCCGAATAGAAGCCATGATGCGTCCCTGGCGTATATCCGGTGTCGCCGCAGGCGGTTCCGTTCCGATATCCGCCGGTTTCGCATACGCCGTTGTCGTCACAGCTTCCGTCCAGGTCGCAATTTCCGCCGATCTCACGGCCTCCGCTCAAATCGCAGCTTCCGTCCAGGTCACAGGAGACTCCCTGGCAGATGCCGCCGTCTCTGCACACGCCGTTTTCATCACAGCTTCCGTCCCTGATGCAGACGCCGTTGTTGTCGCAGGCTGCGACGAAAGCAGAGTCTGCGGCGGAAACGCAGTCTGCCACAGACGCGCAATCCGCCGTCGAATTACACTCCTCAGTCTCGCAATAATCCGGGATCCGGCCCCCGGCTCCATGGGGTCTCCCGCCCCAACAGCCGCTCCTGCTTCGAAGCAGCGCGACGCCTGCATTTTCCGTATGACAGGACAGGGTAACACACGCATCGCCTGCTGTGACTTCTGTATAACGGGACTCCGTAACACAGGCTATATCCGCCGTGACCTCCGTATGATGGAACGGCCTGGCGTAAGCCACGCTCGTCACGCTCCCCGCCGCCATAACGACAAGCGCCAATGTCACAATTCCTTTTACCGGTTTTCTCTTCATGATCGCATCTCCTTTACTGCCTTCCACGGCATTGTCTCAACTGCCCTTCAACAGTAATACGTTTGAGATCATGAAATCCTTTCAACCTTTTCGGACTTTTTTGTTTTTCGGATTCCCCGGATTTTTATCCGTTCCCCGCCAGGGCGCTCAGGACTTCCCCGATATCCGCGTCGATGCAGACGGACTGCTTTTGAATTTCCCGCGGCGCTGCCGCCTCCCCATAATTGATGCAGGCGTAGACAGCCCTCGGATTTTTTGCCGTCATCCGCCAGAAGGGATACTTGATGATCGCCGGGGTATTTCCTCCGACTCCCAGCTCCAGATAGAGGATATGCAGATTTTCGTGACGACGCACAAAATCCTCATACCGGCCTGCCGCCGTATACCAGCCCTCGTCCTGCACAAAGGAGCTGTCCGAGCGCAGATTCATCGTCATCGGCGCGCCGCACACCGGGCACTTCGGAACCAGCTCCGAGGGAACCATCATCTTCAGCGCCGCCCCTTCCGGCGCATAAAGCCGACCAGCCTCAGCCCGCGCATATCCCTGCGCCTCCATCATCCTCCGAACCGTTTCTTCGTTGTTGTAGGTTTTGGAGTGACAGGGGCGCGAGCACTGCCAAAGGCCGTAATCTCCCTGCGTGTAAAACAGCCGCTTTTTGTCGAAACCCGCCAGCTGGAACTGGTGATCCACGTTGGTCGTCAGGACAAAATAATCCTTATCCCGCACCAGCTCCAGCAAGTCCGTATAAGGTTTGCCCGCCGCCAGATCATAGCGGTTGTAATAAATATGACGGCTCCACCATGCCCAATACTCCTCAAGCGTCTCATAGGGATAAAAGCCGCCCGAGTAGATATCGTCGATTCCGTATTTCTCATGAAAGTCGGAAAAATACCGGTAAAACCGCTCGCCGGAATAGGTCAGCCCGGCGGATGTAGAAAGCCCGGCTCCCGCTCCGATCAGAATAGCGTCCGCAGCTTCCATTTCCCGCCGAAGCCGCTCGATCTCAGCGGAAGCTCCCGTCCTGCAGGTGCCGCCTCGCAAGCCCCTCTCGCCTGCTTCCCTGAAACCATCCCGCAGCCCCCGAGCTCCCGCGTTGTCAATACCGCCCTTCGGTTTTCCCTTGCCTGCGTCATCCGATGTTCCCGTCCCCGAGGAGCCTGCGATAGATTTCATAGTCGATTTCTTTAAAAACATTAAATATCACCTTCATCCCGCTTTTTGTCCGCCGTTTATATTCCTTTACCGTTTCCACCGCGATCTCCGCCGCCCGTTGGTTGGGGAAATGAAACTCTCCGGTGGAGATACAGCAAAAGGCGACGCTTTCCACACCGTTCTCCTCCGCCAGCTCCAGACAGGAGCGATAGCAGGAGGCGAGCAGCTCCTCCTCCCTTCTGGTAAGCCTTCCCGAAACGATCGGCCCTACCGTGTGCAGCACATACCCGCAGGGCAGATTATAGGCCAGTGTAATTTTAGCCCTTCCCGCGGGCTCCTCCCTCCCCTGCTCTCTCATCAGATCCGCACAGGCAAGACGCAGCTGCACGCCGGAAAAGGTATGGATCGCATTATCGATGCATCCGTGACAGGGACAGAAACAGCCAAGCATCCGGCTGTTCGCCGCATTGACGATAGCGCCGCATCTCAGGGTTGTAATATCGCCCTGCCAGAGATAAAGATTCTCCTGTACCGGCCTCAGATCCGCAAGATCCGTAATCCCTTTTTCCGCGATCGCCTCCCGCAGATACTCGTCCTGCATCTCCCGAAAGCTTTCGCTGACCGGCTGCGGCACCCGGACATTCAACAGGGATCGGAGCAGATACTTCTGCTCCGACACACGAACCGGAATCTCCGCATCCCGGTACTCCGGCCGCTCCCGGAGCAGCTCCCTGATTAAAAAGATCCGCCTTTCTGTCTGTGTCATAAAATCCTCTCTTTTCGGATCACTATTTTCTCACAACGCTGATCCGCTGCTGAAAATGCTCTCCGCTCACCATCTCATCCACCATCGCAATCGCATAATCGGCGTAGCTGATGATACTCTCCCCGCGGCTGTTCAGGGTAAGCTCCTCGCCCGCTAAAAGATATTCTCCCGTGCGCTCTCCCTCCGCCTGAAAATCGCCTGCCGGACTGATAAAGGTCCACTGCACATCCTTTCTCTCGCGCAGCTCAGCCAGCGCCTTGCCCTGGGCCTTCGCCAGCGGCAGAAACTGAGGCGGAAAGTCCGGGCCGTCTGAAACGACCGCGGTATGCTCCGGGTTGACATACAGGCTGCCCGCTCCGCCGACCACCAGCAGACGCGTCTTTTTGCCGGAAAGAAGATCGCAGAGATGCTTCAGGGATTTACTGTGATTCGAAAGCTCTTCTTCCTTCCACGCGCCGAAAGCGTCGACAACAACGTCAAATCCCTCCAGATCGGCTTCCGTCAGATCAAACAGATCCTTCTGGATCACCTTTTTCGCCGCTGTCCTGTTCTCTCCCCGAACAACGGCCGTCACCTCCAAGCCTCTTTCCATCGCTTCCTTCACCACCAGCGTACCGACTCTGCCGTTTGCACAAACTACCGCTAATTTCATCGTAAAATCCTCCTTACAAATATTTTGTTGTAATATTATTGGTTACATCAAAACAATAGCATATCGCAGTTGTAATGTTAATAGTTACAACAAACTTTTTTGTTTTTTACGAAGAAATCCGTCTCGATCCGTTTTCTTTGGTCAAAACGGCGCTTTCCGAAGGCCGATGTCCGGAGTCAAAAGACAGCCATATCTCCGCTTTTTCCGGGGTATATGGCTGCCTTTGCCAAAAACCTGCTATGACCTGGAATCCTCCCCGACATATTTCCGTGTATCCCGAAGCACGTCCGCAAGCTTAATTTTCTGCATTTCAGACTCCATTGCTTCCTGTACCCGCTGCAGTTTATCGTCGAGAATCCGATGGATGTTCCCTCCTACCGGACAATCCGGATTAGCATTCTCATGAAAGTGGAAAAGCTCGCCGTTCTCAATACACTCGACCGCATGATAGATATCCAGCAGGGTGATTTCCTCCGGCGGCCTGGCAATCGACGCTCCGCCGCTGCCTCTCTGCACCTTGACAAGCCCCGCCGCCTTCAGCTGGGATAGCAGCTTGCGAATCATCACCGGATTGACATTGACGCTTCCCGCCAAAAAATCGCTCGTGATTTTTTGCTCCTTTTCAAAGGTATCGATACAGGAAAAAATGTGTATCGCAATGGTAAATCTGCTGGAAATCTGCATACAATTCAACCTCCTGTGCCGGGTTCGGCACTGCTCCAGGCATTCGCTCACATTCCTTTTCAAAAAACGCTGAAGCCATCCTGCTCCAGCGTTTTCCTTTTCCATTATTACCGCAAACAAAATATGCCCTTCAGATACGCTTACTGTCCCATCTGCGCCGCAACCTCAGCCGCAAAGTCCTCATGCTTCTTCTCCAGACCCTCGCCCGTCTCATAACGGACAAACCTGCGGATACTGATGTTTGCCTGATTCTCCTTCGCGACCTGCGCGAGATACTGCGCGACGGTCTGCTTTCCGTCCTCCGCCTTTACATATACCTGCTCCAGCAGACATACTTCCTTCAGCTCCTTATTCAGGCGGCCCATAACGGCACCCTCGATCACCTTTTCTGGCTTTCCGGCCATCTTGGGATCCTGAGCGATCTGAGCGGAAATGATCTCCTTCTCATGCGCCTTGTATTCCTCGGACACATCGGAAGTAGCGACATACTTGGGATAAAGAGCGGCAACCTGCATAGCGAGGTTGGTCAGCGCTTCCTTCACCGCGTCGCTCACCACATCCGTCTTCGCGTCCACGATAACGCCGATACGTCCGCCGCCGTGTACATAAGATACGACGCAGCCCTCGTTCTCCACTACCTTCTCGAATCTCCGGATACTCAGCTTCTCGCCGATCACGGCAATCTTGTCAACCAGCGCCTCCTGTACGGTCTTCGTCGTATCCTCCGCCCAGCTCTCCGCCAGGAAGGTATCCAGATCCGCCGCGTCCGAATTGACAGCCTGTCTCGCAACCGCCTCCACAAACTGCTGGAAGGTCTCGTTCTTCGCCACGAAGTCGGTCTCGGAATTTACCTCGACCACAGCCGCGGCCTGGTCGCCCAGGGAAGCGATCCGGCAGATACCCTCCGCCGCGATCCTGCTCGCCTTCTTCTCCGCCTTCGCCTGGCCGTTCTTTCTCAGATACTCTACAGCCTCGTCCATATTTCCGTTTGTCTCGTTTAACGCCTTCTTACAATCCATCATGCCTGCGCCGGTCATCTCGCGCAGCTCTTTTACCATAGATGCAGTTACCTCTGCCATCTCGATCTCCTCCTGTCCTGAAATTACTCTGCCTCTACAACTTCTTCGATATCTTCCGCTTCCTCGGGAGCCGCAGTCTCTTCCTCGGTATAGACCGCCTCGCCCTGGTTTGCCTCGATCACAGCGTCCGCCATCTTGGATACGATCAGCTTAACCGCGCGGATCGCGTCGTCATTTCCGGGGATAATATAATCCAGCTCCTCCGGATCACAGTTGGTATCGCCGATTCCGATCAGCGTAATGCCAAGGGAATGCGCCTCCTGAACACAGATCCTCTCCTTCTTGGGATCTACTACAAAGATAGCGTCGGGAACTCTGGTCATATTCTTGATGCCGCCCAGATTCTTCTCCAGCTTCTCCCACTCTTTTTTCAGCTTAATAACTTCCTTCTTGGGGAGCACGTCAAAGGTTCCGTCCTCAGACATTCTCTCGATCGCGCGCAGTCTCGCGATACGGGACTGGATCGTCTTGAAGTTCGTAAGCATGCCGCCCAGCCATCTCTCGTTTACATAGTACATACCGCAGCGCTCCGCCTCGGTCTTCACCGCGTCCTGCGCCTGCTTCTTCGTGCCGACAAACAGGATGGTTCCGCCCTGCGCCGCGATCTCGGAAACCGCTCTGTAAGCCTCGTCCACCTTGCCGACGGACTTCTGCAGGTCGATGATGTGGATCCCGTTTCTCTCGGTGAAGATATAGGGAGCCATCTTCGGGTTCCATCTTCTGGTCTGATGACCAAAGTGAACACCTGCTTCAAGTAACTGTTTCATGGAAATAACGCTCATTTTTCTACCTCCGTTGGTTTTTCTTCCGCTCTTTCTTTTCCGCCGCGGCTGCGTTTCACCGCGGTTTTCTCTGACAGCTACCCCTGTCTGCAGAAGCACCGCTGCCAAATCGAAAGGCGTGTTTTTTCGTCACAACATAAAGAATATAACATAAAGAAGCCTCTCTTGCAAGAGGCTTCTTTGATATTTATCTGGATTTTGTAATTATTTTTGCGATGCGCTCCCAGTCGGCCCCGGCCTCGATCTCGTAGGTTCCCACACTGATCCGTTTCGAATATCCGTTATCGATCAGATATTGATCAAACGCCCCGGCGTCCTCAATCAGCCCCTGCTCCTCCAGCTGCCTGCAGACCGCCCGGGATCCGGAGCCTCTCGTCACGGTAACGGTATAAGTTTCCGTCGGGGAGCTGCCCCCGTTATTTTCGGAGCCGTCCGGCTCCGCCGTACCCTCCGGAGCTTCATCGTTTCCGTTTTCCTCCGGGTCTGACGCCCCGCCCGGCGTTCCAGCATTCCCAGTGCCGCCGCCCGCTTCCGGCTCCTGCGCTCCGCTCAGCGTCTCAACATTTTCGGCGCTTCCTGCTTCTGTTCCGTCGCCTTCCCCCGGTTCCGATGTTTCGTCCCCTGGTTCCCCGCTTCCATCCGGTGTCTCATCTGACGTCTCATCATTTTCGGCGCTTCCCGCTTCTGTTCCGTCGCCTTCCCCCGGTTCCGATGTTTCGTCCCCCGGTTTCCCGCTTCCATCCGGTGTCCCGTCTGACGTCTCATCATTTTTGGCGCTTCCTACTTCTGTCTCATCGTCAGTTCCCGGTTCCCGCGTCCTGTCCCCGCTTTCATCCGGCGTCCCGTCCGGCGCTTCCCCGTTTCCGTCATTTCCCGATCCCGCCGCGCCGTCCGGTGTCCCCTCATTCTCACCGTCCTCCGGCGACGCCAGATCCGACAGCTTCAGAGAACTTCTATCCACCATCCCCAGCTTCTCCGCAGCCGCCTTGATCTCCGCGTCCGTCAGGGCCGCTGGCTTCGCATTTCCCATTGCAATCCCCATAATCAGGGCTGTCACCACAATACCGGTTCCCAGCCCCCGCATATAATAGCTCAGTTTCACTGACTTCCTCATTTCTGATTACAAGTCCCTACCGGGCCTGCGCCTGATTCCGAAACAGGTCGATTACCAGCTTGACCTCTCCCACGCCAAGGCCAAGCTCCCTGGCGATCATCACCTTGGACTGACCCTGGCGATACAGCTCCAGAATCTTCCGATTGTTATTGCCGCCCTCCTCGACGCTTTCCTCCAAAGCGGCATTGTCTCCCAAAGCCTCCGGCTCCGGCGTTTTTTCCGTCGGCGTAAGGCTGACAAACGCCGCTTCCGCAGCTGTCGGCCGAACCGCCTCGATCCGCCGTTTCGGTTCCGTCGGCTGTGCATCGGATGCGTCGGTCTCCTCCGCCGTCAGCAGCTCCGGCTTAAGGCTTCGGAAGCTGGTCACCGTTTTCTCCGCTTCCTTGACCGTCCGATTTACCTCGGAAACCGTATTCTTCAGGCTTGAATGCTTGCTGTTCAACATATCATAGAGAAACATAGCCTCTTCATGATTCTTATGAATCTCCGCCAGGACGGTATCAGAGTATTCGTTTACCGCCATAATTTTCTCGTTGGAAAGGCGTTCCAGCGAACGCTCCGTCTTTTCCATGGCATAGGTGACTGCTTCGTCCACCACATCGTCCACGTGAGTCCGCACGCTTTCCATCTCCTGCTTCACCAGCTCGGAAACCTCCTCCCTGGCCTGCTGCTTCGATCCTCCCGCGTCCCCGCTCCTTTTTCCCGGTATCAGAAAGCTCAATATAAAAATAATTCCTCCCGCAACCAGCAGGACGATTTCGATTGTCTCCATCCCGTAATCCTTATAATAACATATCATGAATCTTCGATTCATGATCGCCATTCACCGCTCGCCGAATGAGCAAGCTCATTCTTCTCGCTAACGCTCATTATATCTTAATGTCAAACCCGCCTGTCCTTTTTTCCGCCGCTTTTCCCGCAGGCTGCTGTTTCCTGCGCCGTCCGCCGTCGCCGTAATACTCCCCGTTCCCCTTCTTCCGGGCGTCCGGCTGATCGTCATGCCACTCCGTATTATCGCTGCTGTGTACCTGGCGGGTTCTCTGTGTTTCGTTCTTCTGTACCTGAACCTGACTGTTGGTCTGATCCAGCACGGCCTTGTTGTCCTCGTTATGCTTGATCGCAGAATAGTCCTGCGCTCTCGATATTGTGGTCAATTCAATGGATCCGAATGCCATACTTATACCTCCTGCCCGCGATTAGAGCTATGGCCTCAGAATTCCCATATAGCTTCCCATCTTTACCTTCATCTTCTGAAGCGCCCTGGTATGCAGCTGGGACACCCGGGATTCCGAAACCTCTAAAATATTGCTGATCTCCTTCAGCGTCAATTCCTCATAGTAATAAAGGGTAATTACCTTCTGCTCCTTTTCGGTCAGAAGCTTCAGCGCCTCGCCCAGGGTCGCCGCCAGCTCCTCCCGCTCCACCTTCTCCTCCGGGGCCTCGAAATGAGCAGTGGTATGTCTGCCGTAATCCTGGGACACATCGCTGCCCTGCTCCATATACTCGTTCAGCGATACGACCCCCGTAATCTTCATCTGCGACTGCCAGTCCTGATATTCGTCGTCCGAAATACCAAGTCCTCTTGCGATCTCCTCATCCGTGGCGGCATGTCCCGTGGCCTGCTCGATCTCCCGGATCACATGGTCAATCTTTTTCTGCTTCTGCCGTATGGTCCGCGGAATCCAGTCCATCTTCCGGATCTGATCCAAAATCGCGCCCCGAATCCTCAGGCTGGCGTATGTTTCAAACTTCACGTCCTTCAGACAGTCAAACTTATCGATGGCGTCGATCAGCCCGAAGATTCCGTAGCTCACCAGATCCTCATACTCCACGTTATAGCCCAGGTACATGCTCAGGCGTCCGGCCACCACTTTTACAAGAGGAGCATACTCCAGTATGATCTTTTCTCTGGTTTCCGATGATTTCGTTCTGGTATATTCTTCCAGCAGCTTCTTTTTACCCGCTTCATCCATGAAACCCGGCTCCTTTCCTCTTTTTTACTGTGGCGTCTCTTCCCTGCTGCCTTCCTCCGTCGATTCCTTCTCGATCACTTCTCCCTCTTCCTGACGAGTCTTTTCGTTCTGCGCCTCAAAGTAATCGAGCGTCCCCTTCAGAATGCTTCCCAGCACATAAAACAAAAGCAGTACCGCAAAAAGCAGAGAGAGCTTTACCACAGTAGGATAACCCTTTAGAAACGTAATAATACAGGTAACGGCTCCCGCTGTCAGCATCAGAATCAAAGGCATATTTTTTCTGTTCATGTTTACACCCTTACTAAATCACTTTCTCCGGCTTCCCTACCGCACGGATCAGAAAATCCCCTGTCTCCGGGTAAAAGACGACTGTCCGGCCATAATTCGCTCCGGTATCCTCCGCGATAATCGGAATCCGCAGCTCCTTCAGCTTCGCTTTGACAGCGCCGACGTTCCTTTCGCCTACCTGGCCAACCGCCGCGCCGCTCCCCTGGAAGAGGAACATCGTCGCCCCTCCGGCTATCTTTGCGACCATCCGGCTTCTTCTGGCGCCGAGCTTTTCCATCTGTTTAATTAATTCTACTACTCCTGTGTCCGCAAATTTTGCCACGTTCTGCTGCGAATTCTTCATCGCGTTGCTGTCCGGCAGCATGA
This sequence comes from Roseburia sp., assembly GCA_023662875.1. GTDB lineage: Bacteria > Bacillota > Clostridia > Lachnospirales > Lachnospiraceae > Acetatifactor. The sequence continues at coordinate 17,750 of JAMPIG010000013.1, forward strand.
TATGCGCCAGCCCGCCTATCTTATTCGAAGTATCTCTGACCGCGATTCCAACGCAGGAACCAAGGCCCAGAGTTGTTATCCCGTTGGGACTTACACAGGTTTTCAAGTCTGCCATTCCTACTTTAATTATTTCACTCATTCATTTGTTCTCGCTTTTTCTATTTCTTCATAGTCAACACGCCTGCCTCTGACCATGCGGCATGTGACTCTCGCGGCATTTCCCGGCATAAAACCGGCGCTTCGCATTCTTTCGCGCCAAAAACAATCCCGGCCGAATTTCCCCGCAGGGAATCTGAATGCATCGCGCTCGTCCCGGACGGGCGAAAGAAGCCCGGCCCGCGCCCGAGCTGCTGCCGCGGGAATCCAACAGAAACCCGCCTTATACTATCGGCAGTCCAAGAGATGTCAATATCCTTTCGTATGATTCCAGATCGGGAATCAAAATGAAATATCCGTCCAGCTCGATCTCGTCGGAAAACTGGGACTGGATCAGTAAAATCTTATCGCCGTAAATGCCAAACTGAATCGCGGGCACGCTTAAGATAGCGCCCGCCATATCCACCGTCAGCGCAGGAGGCGTAGGGAAGATTCTCAGGTTTGTCATCATGGAGAGGGAATTCAGGTATGCGCCTGTAATGATATTGCCCAGTTCCTGCATGGCGGACAGACCCATCTCCTCAAATTCGCTCCCCTCCGGCAGCATTCCCATGGTAATTTTCCGGATCAGATGCCTTGCGCTCTCCTCCTCCACCATGAACATCATGCTTCCCGTGATATCACCCTGTACGCCGAGGAAAACGCCGACCATGATCTGCTCTTCACCGCCCATCATGTCCCCGACCTCCTGAAACTCCAGCAGGCGAACCTGCGGAACCTTCATATCGATCTTACACTGCAGCATCTGGGACAGTGCTGTCATGGCGTTCCCTGCGCCAATATTTCCCAATTCCCTGAGAACGTCATAATAATTCTCACTTACCTGCTCTAAGCTCATGTCTGCCATGGAACTTCACTCCTTTATCATCCGACTAATTTCCTTCCAGACTGATCGCATTCAGATCCAGCAGGGAAATCAGTTCTCCGTTATGCTTTCCTACCGCGTTAATCATGCCTGCCTTTTCTTCCTTTGAGTCGTAAGTAATCTTCTCCACTTCGTTGGAGAACAGCGTCACAACCTCTTTTACCTCATCTACGATAAAGCCTACCTTGCCCTCCTGCTCCAGCTTCAGCACGATAATTCTGGTGTCCTTGGTAATCTCGTCCGCCGGCAGGCCGAATTTCAGCCGCATACTGATCACGGGAACTACCTCGCCCCGCATACTGATCACGCCTTTCAGATAAGGCTGCATCTTGGGGATACGGGTGATCGGCTGCATCTTGATAATATTGTCGATATTCCGGATATCGATCCCGTACTGCTCATCCCCCAGTCTGATCACGATATACTGACCGGTCTCCACCGGCACATTATTCTCCTCGTCCGGCAGATTCGCCACGACATTATTCTTCATATCCATAGCTGTATGCCCTCCCTTCCTAAATCAAAGCGTTTGCGTCCAGGATCAGCGCAATCTCGCCGTCTCCCAGGATGGTTGCGCCGCTGATGAACTTGCACTGCCTGATGTATTTTCCAAGAGATTTGATGACGATCTCCTGCTGGCCGATCAGCTCATCGATCACCAGTCCCGCCATCTTGTCCCCCTTCTTCACGATAACCACCGTCAGATTTTCGTCCGGGGACTTCTTGCTCTCCGTGTCCAGCACCTCGTTCAGCCGGATCAGAGGCGTAACCGTGCCGCGGAGATTGATGACCTCCTTATTCTGCACCAGCTTAATCTCACTGGGCGAGATATCCTCCAGAATCTGAATCGAGCCGAGAGAGATCGCATACTTCTCGTTGCCCACCACAACCATCAGTGCCTGAATAATCGCCAGCGTCAGAGGAAGACGGATCGTCCAGACGCTTCCCTCGCCCAGCTTCGTCTTTACCTCAACCTCGCCGCTTAAGGATTCGATCTTCGATTTTACCACATCGAGTCCCACGCCTCGTCCGGATACGTCCGTAACCTTCTTCGCCGTAGAAAAGCTGGGCAGGAACAGAAGATTTACAATCTCCTTCTCCGTCATATTCGCCGCCTGCTCCGGGGTAATCGTGCCACGCTCGATCGCCTTGGCCTTTACCGCCTCGCTGTCGATGCCGTTTCCGTCGTCCCTCACCTCGATAACGACGTTGTTGCCGTCCTGATATGCATCCAAAAAGATCGATCCGATGGCAGGCTTGCCCCTCTGGGCGCGAACCTCCGCGGACTCCAGACCATGATCCGCTGCATTCCGCAAAAGGTGCATCAGCGGATCGCCGATCTCATCCACCACGGTACGGTCAAGCTCCGTCTCCTCACCGGTCATATACAGTTCCATCTTCTTATCCAGCTTCTTCGACAGGTCGCGAATCATTCTGGGGAATTTATTTACCACGCTCTCGATGGGCACCATCCGCACCTTCATCACGGACTCGTGCAGATTCGTCGTCACCTGCTCCAGCTGCTCCACCTGCTCGTTAAACATGCTGCTGTTGCTGGTCTGCTCCTGGCTGGATACGGAAACCAGGGAGTTCTTTGCGATAATCAGCTCACTGACCAGATTCATCAGCGAATCCAGCTTTTCGATATCCACACGCACGGTACGATTTACTACCGGCTTCCCGGAAGCCTGCTTCTTGGCGTCCTTGCTCTCCGTCTTTGCGGAGGCCGCTGCAGGCGCTGAGGGAGTCTTCGCAGCAGGAGCGGTCTCGGCCGCCGCGGGAGCCGCCGCTTTCTCTTCCTTCGCCGCCTTCTCTTCCTTCTTCTCAGGCTTTGTCTCTTCCTTCGCTTCCTTCAGCACATAAGGCGCGCCCGTTACCTTCTCGATCTCGGAAACGCTCTCCGCCGCCTTGATGATCGGCTCCAGTTCCCCGTCCGAGAGCAGAATCAGCGTAAACTCTCCGCTAAACTTATCTTCCTCCACCTCCTGGACGCTGGGCACAGAGACGATAATCTCCGCCGTCTCCTCAACCGCCCGGAACACCAGAAAGGCGCGGGCTGCCTTCAACATACAGCTCTCCTGAATCTGTACATGGAGCCCGTAGACCTTCTTGCCCTGCTTCTGGGCCTCCTCGATGACCTTCCTCTGGGCATCCTCCAGGACAATGCTGTCCCACTCCGCCCCTTCTTCGGAATCCGAGCCCTTGGCGGGAGCCTCCGCTTCCTTCTTCTCCGCCGCCTTCGAGCCCTCTCCCTGGCTGCCGTTCAGGATATCGTTCAGCTGGCGAATCAGGCCCTCGTTATCGTTGGTTCCCTCGTCGGCGGTAGATTGGATATTGTCCGTATACTCCTCCAGCGCATCCAGGCATTGGAACAGCACGTCGATCATCTCCGGCTTCACCTTGATATTGCCGTTGCGCACCTCCGAGAAAACGTTCTCCATATCGTGCGTCAGATTCTGCATCCTCTTATAGCCCATGGTTCCGGCCATACCCTTTAGGGAGTGCGCCGCGCGGAAAATTTCATTGACTGTGTCCGTTCCCTCCGGATCCGCCTCCAACTCCAGAATCTGCGTGTTCAGATTTTGCAAATGCTCCTTGGTCTCGTCAAGGAAGATTTCGAGATATTGACTTACGTCCATACTGCTTACCCATCCCTTTCTTTGTCTTATCGGAAATTTTGTCGCGGCATCGCTGCGTTTAAGCCTTGACTCCTACATGCAGGATGATCTCCTGTGCAATCTGCTCCAGCGGCACTACCTGATCGGACAGTCCCGCGGTGGCTACCGCCTTCGGCATACCGTACACGGTGCTGGACTCCTGATCCTGGGAGATCACATGGATCTTCTTTTTCTCTTTCAGGTTTTTGATCCCTTCCGTACCGTCCGCTCCCATCCCCGTCAGCACAACGCAGATAATCTTATCGAAGCGGCTGTCCGTCAGCGACTCGTACATATAGTTGGCGCTGGGCTTGACGCCCTCCCGGTTCGGTTCGTCCGTATAGTGAACCACGTATTTGCTGCCGGTCACATGCCGGATGTTCATATGCTTTCCGCCCTGGGCAATGTAGACCGTTCCGTTGTACAGCTCGTCGCCCTCCTGAGCCTCCCGAACCTGAATCGCGCTCAGGTCGTTGAGCCGTTCCGCCAGGGAAGCGGTAAATCCCTTCGGCATATGCTGCACCAGAAGCACCGGCGCGTCAAGCTCCGCAGGAAGCCTCGGGATCACAGACTGCAGCGCCTTCGGACCTCCCGTAGAGCTGGCGATCGCCACGATCTTCGTCCCCGGCGTCCTGCCGGAAAACTTTCTCGCGATATCTACCATCTTTGCCGTAGTCTGCCGGTGCTCCTGAATCTTTTCCCGGGATTCAAACACGGGCTGTCTGCTGTTTGCAACTACATCCAGGGTACGGAGAAGCTCGTTCTTAAAGGCGTCCACCCGGCAGTCCATAGCGCTGTCCGGCTTATGTACGAAATCCAAAGCCCCCAGCTCCAGGGCGTCCAGCGTCGTTCTGGCTCCCTCCTTCGTATCTGTGCTCGCCATCATCACCTTCGCGTGGATCTTGTACTTCCGCAGCTCCTCCAGAAGCTGCAGACCGTTCATCTTCGGCATATTGACGTCCAGCACCACCGCGTCGTACTGATTCCGGCTGATCAGATCGAAGGCTTCCAGACCGTTTGTCGCCCTGCCAGTCACCTGAAATCTTTCATCCGAATCTATTATATCACAGAGCACTCTTCTCATGAGTGCAGAGTCATCAACCACTAAAATTTTTTTTGACATCTTTAAAGCCTCCCTTTCCTGCGACTTTTTCTCTCTTCTTCAAAGATATACTGGATGATTTCCTCTCTTGTATCCAAATCCATATTATAATACTGCACACGGTGCTCCCAGACTCCATGGCGGTTCTCCAGCTCCCGGACGCTGATCACCTTCCCGATGACCTCAAACTTCTTCTGTTCTTCGCCCCGCAGCAGATGATAATTAATATAAAGCAGCTGCTCCGGCTCATACTTCTGGCTGGAAAGGAACCGCAGACCGCCGCCGCTGATATCGACGATAACGCTCTGCTTTAAGGGAAGCCCCGGCGTCAGTCCGTAATTGGAATTATTCTCCAGAGCCTTTACCTCGTTGTTCGACAGGTTCCGGGAATTCATCTCGATCGCGCAGCTGAAGCGGTAATATTCCCGTCTCTGGTGTTTCCGCAGATTGCTGGTCAGCTCCGCCACAATGATATAGACATTGTTGCTCTTATACCGATCCGTGATCTGCGCAAAGCACTGATACAATCCGTTGTCCGTATAGAAGACAAAGTCATACTCGGCATCCACGGGGAGCAGGATCAGCTTGCTCTTCTCCATGGGCATCACGATCTCCAGCGTGTCCTCCGACAGAATACTGTGTACCCTGGTTCGGTAGACCTTTCCCCGATCGATAATTTCCCGCTCGGCCCCTTCTTCCGGTACGTCCTCATTTCTCTCTACCGCCTGCAGCTCCACCCTGTTTCCGACTGTCACAAATTTTGAAAGCATCTTTTCTCACCGTCCTATATCCAGATTTATTTTTTCCCTGTCAAAATATGGGAGAAGAACGCAGCCATTCCCCTTCTCGGCTGCCTCTCCGTCTCTTCCTTCCCCTCCAGCCTCTGGGCCATCCGCTCGTAGGCCAAAGCGGATTTCGCCATGGGATTCTGAAGAGAGACCGGCACCTGCTGCATCACCGCCCGGGACAGGTACACATCCTCCGGGATAAACCCCAGATATACCATGGGAATCTTCAGATACCGCGTCACCACCGCGTTCAGCTTGCTGAAAAGAACGTTGGCTTCCTCCCCCTTCTCCACCCGGTTCGCCACCATCTTAACCTTTGTCGTCTCCTCCTCGAAGCGGGGATGTCGGTACAGGGCCTTCAGCAGAGAGTAGGAGTCTGTGATAGAGGTGGGCTCCGGCGTCGTCACAAGCAGGATCTCCCCGCTTGCCACCAGAAATTCCAGCACAGCGTCCGAAATCCCCGCTCCCGTATCGATCAGGATAATGTCCGCAAGCTGATCCAGCTGTACCAGGTTCTGGATGATGTAGGAAAGATAATCCCGGCTCAGATTCGACATACCTACGATTCCGCTGCCCCCGGAAATAAAACCAACCTCCATGGGCCCCCAGGTAATGATCTCCCGGATATTCTTCCCCTGGTAAATCAGGTCGCAGAGATTGTGCTTCGGCACAGCGCCGAACATAATCTCGATATTGGCAAGCCCGAAATCCGCGTCCAGAATAATGACTCTCTTCCCCATCTTCCGAAACTGAATCGCAAGATTGATCGCCGTGTTGGACTTCCCCACGCCGCCCTTTCCGCTGGTCACCGTGATCACCCGCGCCAGTGGCCTGGCCTGCTGGCTTGCCTTGATAACCCGCAATTGTTCCGCCTGATCCATTTCCCCCCTCCTCTCCTAGTGTTTTGAGCTCAACAGCTGCTTCACCGTCTTCTGCGGATTAAACAGCTCGATATCGTCCGGTACGTTCTGTCCCAGCGTCACATAAGCGATCTCCGACTCCGTAAACTGCTTTACGTTCAGCATATTCCCCAGATTCGTCGTCTCGTCCAGCTTTGTGAAGATCAGCTGATAGTCCGTAAGCTTTTTATAGCTGGCGGCAATCCTGGTAAGATCCTTGTATTTCGTAGTGGCCGCAAGCACCAGAAAGGCCTGATACTCCCCCGCCTCCGCAACGGCCCCCAGCAGGCGCTTCATCTTCTCCAGAAGCTCCTCGTTCTGGTAGGAATGCCCCGCCGTGTCAATAAAGATATAATCAAAGTCCCGAAAGCTTAAGATCGCCGCCTTGGCCTCCTCCTCCGTATAGACGACCCGGAAGGGTACTTCCAGAATATTGGCGTAGGTCCTCAGCTGCTCCGCCGCCGCGATCCGGTAGGTGTCCGCCGTCAGAAGCGCCACCTTCTTTTTCTCCTCCATCGCGAAGTGACTGGCGATCTTGGCGATCGTGGTCGTCTTGCCCACCCCGGTCGGCCCCATAAACAGCAGCGTCCTGGGCCCGTTCTCCGCCGGGCGAATCCCGTCCGCCCTGCCGAACTTCAGCACCATCTTCTGGTAAACATTCGCCAGGATATAGTCAAAGGGAAGGTTGGGCTTCTTCGCCTTCTCCGCGTCCTCCATAATCTGGTTGGCATACTTTTCGTCCACCTCGTTCTCCAGCATGGTATTGTACAGCAGACGCATAAATTTCTTCTGCTCCTGATCCTCTTCCTCGACCGGCTCCTTCTCCTCCTCCGGTACCTCCGCCGTCTCCTGGGACGCCTGCTCCGCCCGGGCCTCCTCCTGCTGGAAACGGTTTACCAGCAGCGTCTGAAGGCTGTCAAGCTTCTTCTCGATATTCCGGGAGCCCTCGCCCACCGCCGTCGCGGGGCCGGACATCCCTCCCGGCTGCTCCGCCTGTCTCTCCGCCGGGCGGACAGCCTCCCTGGGCTTCTCTCTGGGCGGCGCGCTGACGGAGTCGCTGTCCTCCTCCAGGGCCACGGTTACCTCGACCTGCTTTCCCCCGAAAATACCCGCGAAGCCCTTCTTTTTCGTGTTTTTTACATTCATCACGACGACGCCTGCTCCCAGCTCCTTCTTCGCCGCCTCGATCGCCTCTTCCTCAGTCCTTGCCGAAAATCTCTTGATAATCATTATGCCGTCACCATCCCTACCGATTGTAATTCAACGTTCGATTCCACCTCGTTGTAGGATACCACAACAAGCTCCTTATAATAGTCCTCCGTCAGGCGCTTGAAATACATACGCACAATGGGAGAGGTAATGATAATAGGACTCTTGCCCAGATTCTCCAGCTTCTGAACCTCTTTCCCCACCGAATCGATAATCGCCCGGGAACGGTTGGGATCCAGATTCAGAAAGGCCCCGCTCTCCGTCTGCTTGACGCTGCCCATAATCTCCTGCTCCACCTTCGGATCCAGGGTCACGACGCTGGTCGTCTCGTTGGGCGGAAAATACTTCGTGGAGATCGCCCGCTTCAGGCTCTGGCGCACATACTCCGTCAGGATATCCGTATCTCGCGTGGTCGGCGCGTAATCCGCCAGGGTCTCCATAACCGTAAGCAGATCCCGTATGGAGATTCCTTCCCTCAGAAGGTTCTGCAAAACCTTCTGGATCTCGCCCAGCCCCAGCAGCTTCGGCACAAGCTCCTCCACAAGCGAAGGATTGCTCTCCTTCATATTGTTCACCAGATTCTGCACATCCTGCCGCGTCAGCAGCTCCGAGATGTGCTGTCTTATAATCTCCGTCAGATGGGTCGCGATGATGGAGGGCGGGTCTACCACCGTGTAGCCCAGGCTCTCCGCCCGCTCCCGCTGTCCCTCCGTAATCCAGATCGCCGGCAGATGGAAGGACGGCTCGTAGGTCGGGATACCCGTGATTTCCTCCTCCACATACCCCGGATTCATCGCCATATAGTGGTCAAAGAGGATCTCTCCCTCGCTGACCTGGATTCCCTTGATCTTAATAATATACTGGTTGGGGTTCAGCTGAATATTGTCCCGCAGTCGGATGATCGGCACGACCGTACCAAGCTCCAGCGCAATCTGCCTTCGGATCATGACCACTCGATCCAGCAGGTCGCCGCCCTGGTTCACATCCGCCAGGGGGATGATGCCGTATCCGAACTCCAGCTCGATCGGGTCGACCTGAAGCAGGCTGTTCACATTCTCCGGCTGGCGGATTTCCTCGGCCGCCGCCTCCTCCTGGTCTACCTCCTGCTCGATTCCCGCCGTCTCCAGATTCGAGGCGATGAGCCGTCCGCCCACGATAAAGAGCATTCCCATTCCCACGAAAAGGATGGTGTTCAGCTCCGTCGCCACGCCCAGGAAGGCGAGCGTCGCCCCCACCAGGTACATGACCTTGGGGACGCCGAAGATCTGCCGGATCAGGGTCGGGCCGAAGTCCGCCTCCTTGCCGCCCTTCGTCACCAGGATACCGGTGGCAAGGGAAATCAGCAGGGAAGGAATCTGGCTCACCAGGCCGTCACCGATCGTCAGAATCCCGTAGGTATTCAGGGCGGTGGAAATATCGGTTCCGCCCCGCAGCATTCCCATGGCAATCCCGCCCACCAGGTTGATCACAGTCAGCAGGAGCCCTGCGATCGCGTCTCCCTTTACATATTTCACGGCACCGTCCATGGAGCCGAAGAAGCTGGCCTCCAGCTGAATCTTCTCTCTTCTGGCCTTGGCCTCCTTATCGTCGATGGCTCCCGTATTCAGGTCGGCGTCGATCGCCATCTGCTTTCCGGGCATGGCGTCCAGCGTAAACCTCGCCGTTACCTCCGCCACACGCTCGGATCCCTTGTTGATGACCAGAAACTGAATCAGGATCAGGATGATAAAGATGATGGCGCCCACGATCAGGTCGCCGCCTCCCACAAACCTTCCGAAGGTCTTTACCACGTTTCCGGAGTTTCCCGTCGTCAGGATCAGCCTGGTCGAGGAAACGTTCATGGCGATCCGGAAGATCGTCGTAAAGAGCAGGATCGTCGGGAAATAGGACAGATCCAGCACTTCCTTCGTAAACATACAGACGAAAAGGATCGTAAAACCGATGGCGATGTTAAACGCCATAAAAACGTCCAGAATCGAACCGTTCAGAGTGACGAGAAACATGATAAACGCGATCAGCATATAAATCGCAACCATCGCGTCTGTCTTTGCAAGTCTTGTCGTCATCCGCTTCTCCTCCTTCTTCCTGAATTTCTACCGGAAGAATCGCTTTGCGATTCTTCCAGCTGCTTTAGCAGCTTGTGAGACTTAGAATTTCTCCGCGAAACAGCCAAGCCTGAGAATCAGGCTTTGTGCTGCTGCGCGCAAATTGTCGAAGACAATTCGAAATTCTTCTCACAATTTCCCTTGTAAGTGATATACAAACGCCAGAACCTCCGCCACCGCCTGATACAGCTCCGGCGGCACCGTCTGCCCGATCTCCACATTGGCGTACAGCATACGGGCCAACGGCTTGTTCTCCACGATTTCAATCTTATTTTCCTTCGCGACCTCGCGGATCTTCAGCGCCATATAATCCTCGCCCTTCGCCAGGACAACCGGCGCGTCCGCCACCTCCGGGTCGTACTTGATCGCCACCGCGTAGTGGGTGGGGTTTGTGATGACTACATCCGCCTGGGGAAGATCCTGCATCATCCGGCGTCTGGAAGCCTCCCGCATCTTCTGGCGGATCTGCCCCTTGATCTGCGGATCTCCTTCCATCTGCTTGTATTCTTCCTTGATCTCCTGCTTCGTCATCTTCATGTCGTTGTTGAACTTGACCTTCTGGTAGGCGAAATCCGCCAGGGCGATCACCATATACAGAGCGGCGATCCGAATCCCCAGATCCGTCACAACCTCGGCCGCAAGGCCGATCGCCTGCATCATCGGCATATCGTATACCAACAATAACAGCGCCCACTTATCCTTCAGATAAGTATAACAGATATAAATGATCAAACCGATCTTCGCGATGGACTTGATCAGCTCCACCACCGCGTTAACGGAAAAAATCTTTTTAAAGCCCTTCAGCGGATTGATCTTGCTGAACTTCGGCTGCAGCGGCTTCAGAGTGGGCTTCCACTTTACCTGCGCCACGTCGCTGACAAAGGCTACCAGGAAACCTACGCCTAAAATTGGCGCGATAATAATCAGCGTCTCCATCGCCATCATGGAAAAGACCGCCCGCACATCGCTCTCCGGCATATGTCCGCTATAATAGGTCGCCATGGCCGGGATCCGGTCGTAAGCGTTGGCGAATACTTCCATCAGCTGCACGCCGATATTGCCGACCCAGAGCTTCAGAATCAGGAACAGGGCCAGAAGCCCCAGTCCATTGGCGATCTCTCGGCTCTTTGCTACCTGCCCTTCCTTCCGGGCGTCCTCCAGCTTTTTCTGCGTGGCCGGCTCCGTCTTCTCGCCGCCCATGCCTTCCTTTGCAAAAAACTGCAGATTATATCGAATCATTGAAGCGCTCCCACGAAGGTATCCAACATCGTTTTCATCTCCCGAAAAACAAAATCCGCAATTCCCGACAGCATCTCCGCCGTCAGAAACATCACCGCAAAGCCGGTCAGGATCTTCAGCTGAATTCCCACCGCAAACATATTCATCTGGGGCGATACCTTCGCCAGGACGCCAAGGATCGCGTTCAGCAGCAGGATCGCACAGAATACCGGAAGGACGATCCTGAACCCGATGATCACATAGTCCCCCAGAAACTGAATCACCGCGTCCGTCAGCCTGTCGCTGTGAAATACAGCGCCGCTCACCGGAATCAGGGTAAAGGTATCCGCCAGCGCCCGGAACAGATAACGGTACATTCCCGTAGCGATCAAAAGCATCATCAGCACATACTGGTAAAACACTCCTGTAATACTGCTGTTTTCCCGGGAGGTGGGATCCATAAGGGTTACCATGGAAAGTCCCGTCTCCATATCCGCGATCGAACCGGCGAAATTTACGATGGAGGTACAGATATTCGCCGCAAAACCGATCAACAGCCCTGCCAGCGCCTCCTTCATAACGATCACCGCGTACTCCAGGACAGTATCGTAGGCCGCAATCTCCGCCGGGGACAGAGCCTGGTACAAAAGCATGGCGGTAAAAAAACTGATCCCCACCCTCACTCTGGTCGGCGTGTTCCGCATACTGAAAAACGGCGCTATGAAAACAAAGCAGGATACCCTGGTAAAAATCAGCAGGAAATATTCCAGATCATAAATGGAAAACGAATACTGAATCATAGTTTCCTTCCCGCTTTATCAATGCCCGTACCGGCTGAAGGACGACCAAAGCTCCTTCATGAACTCCACCATGGAATTCATCATCCACGGCCCGAAAACAATCAGCGCCAGAAAGACGCAGATAATCTTCGGCACAAAGGTCAGCGTCTGCTCCTGGATCGAGGTCACTGTCTGGAAAATACTGATGACCAGTCCGATAATCAGCGATACCAGCAATACCGGCAGCGATACCTTGATGATTAAAAAGAGCGCGTCCCTGGCAATATCCGCCACAACATCCACCGTCATCCCGTCACCTCACTTCCCTGAAACAGACCGTCAGTAAAAGGTCTTTACAAGCTCTCCGATCACAAATCCCCATCCGTCCGCCAGCACGAACAGCAGAATCTTAAACGGCATGGAGATCGTCGTCGGCGGCAGCATCATCATACCCATACTCATCAGGGTGGAAGCCACCACCATATCGATTACGATAAACGGTATATAGATCAAAAAGCCGATCCAGAAGGCCATCCGCAGCTCGCTCAGCAGAAAGCTGGGCAAAAGAACCGACAGAGGAATGGTCTCATTCCTGCCGTCCCAGTCCACCCCCGCGATATCGATGAAGAGCTGGACGTCCTCCAACTGGGTCTGGGGGTACATGAACTCCCGCAGAGGCAGCACTCCCGCCTCAAAGGCCTCCTCCTGGGTAAGCTCCCCCGCCTCAAAGGGCTGGATCGCCTCGGCGTTAATCCGCTCCACGGTGGGCTGCATGATGAAAAAGGTCAGGATCAGCGCCAGCCCGATCAGGATCTGGTTCGGCGGTGCCGTCTGCGTGTTCAGGGCCGCCCGGGTAAAGTGAAGCACGATGATGATCCTGGTAAAGGAGGTCATCATGATGATAATGGTGGGGGCCAGGGAAATCAGCGTCAGGATCAGGAAGATCCGCAGCGCGCCGTTTACCTCGCCGTTTCCCTCGTTGTAGGTCAGGGTAAAGGTATTGCCGGTGTTCAGCTGCATCAGATCCTCAGGCGAATCGCTGGTCCCGGAAGGGTTCCTGAACGTGGACGTATGCGTGTCGCCTGTCTGCTGTCCGGACGAGGCCTGCACCGCTATGGAATTTTGCATACACAATATGCCCACCGTAACCAGCAGGCATATCCATGTTATTATTTGCTTAACCTTAAGCTTCTTCATCTGACTGACCATCCCCTGTATGAATCGATTCTGTTCCGGTTTTGCCCATAGCCTTCTCCAGAAAATCCCGGAAAGAAAAGCCCTGGGACTGGCTTCCGGTTTTCAGCTCCTCCCCGGAAATTATCCCCAGCAGCGTAACCGTATCCCTGCACACCGCGATCGCCGCATAGCTCTCTCCTATGCGGACGATCTGTATGTACTTATTGTTCGCGATACGGGCCGTCTCCATAACCTCGATATTCGTATTGGCGCTCTGCTGCTTCTGGTAGCCTGCGATCCATTTTGTAACCAGGGCGGTCAGCGCCAGTACAAGGACAAACACGATCAGCACGGTAATAAACTGCGCATAAACATCCGTTGTTCCCGTCAAAAGAATCGTCATCAATCAACAACCTTCTTCACAGCCTCAATCACGCGTTCCTGCTGGAAGGGCTTTACGATAAAATCCTTCGCCCCGGCCTGAATCGACTCGATTACCATAGCCTGCTGTCCCATGGCAGAACACATAATGACCTTCGCGCTGGAATCTGCCTTCCGGATCTCCTTCAGGGCCTGGATCCCGTCCATCTCGGGCATGGTGATATCCATCAGCACCGCGTCCGGCGACAGCTCCTTATACTTTTCCACCGCCTTCACGCCGTTCTCGGCCTCGCCTGCGACATTATAGCCGTTCTTGGTCAGAATGTCCTTGATCATCATTCTCATGAACGTCGCGTCGTCACAAATCAAAATATTTTTTGCCATTCGTAACTTTCCTCCTATTTAATAATCTCTGTGATTCTGATGCCAAAGCTCTCTTCGATCACTACGACTTCGCCTCTGGCGACGAATTTTCCGTTCACCAGCACATCTATGGGTTCGCCGGCAATGCGATCCAGTTCAATAATAGTACCCGGCGCAAAATTAAGGATTTCGGAGATAGATTTCTTGGTACGCCCAAGCTCTACGGTAACCTCCAGCGGCACATCCATGATCAGGCCGATATTTTCCTGACCCGGAATTCCCCTGCCGTCTCCGCCGAAGCTCTGGAACTGCGCCGGCTGGATATTGACGTTCTGCATATTCTGCTGGGAATTTGTCCCTGCCATCGGCATCCCCATCTGCGGATACATGCCCATCATCTGAGGGTTCATTCCCATCATCTGCGGATTCATGCCCATCATCTGGGGATACATCCCCATCATCTGAGGATTCATGCCCATCATCTGGGGATTCATCCCCATCATCTGAGGGTTCATATCCTGCTGTCCGGCCTGGCTCTCCGATCCGGCCGCCGGATTCTGCTCTCCCTTTGCATCCTTCCCCTTGTTGGAATCGCCCTTGGAATTGATAAAGGTATTTACCAGATCCTTGGCGAAATCAACAGGATACATCTGTATAATCGAGCTGTCGATCAGGTTGTCGATCTGCATCCGGAAGGCAATCTTGACGAATACCCCCGCCAGGAAGGGAGCGATATCCCCTCCGTTCCGAACCTGTGTCAAATCCAGCAGCGAGGAATCCGGCGGGCTGATATCGATCGTCTTCTTCAGCATCGTCGAAAGGGACGTGGCCGCCGAGCCCATCATCTGGTTCATGGCCTCGGAAATCGCGCTCAGCTCCAGCTCTCCCAATTCCCCGTCCGTGCGAGTCCCGTCGCCGCCCATCATCAGGTCGGTGATCACCTTTACATCCTGTTCCTTCAGCACCAGGATATTTGTGCCGTCCAGCCCCACCGTATACTTAATCTGGATAAAGACGCAGGGCTTCTCATAATCGCCGATCACCTTATCCCAGGTGGTAAGGGTTACCGTAGGGGTTGTGATCTTTACTTTTCTGTTTACCAGTGAGAACAACGCCGTGGCCGAAGATCCCATGCTGATATTTCCTACTTCTCCGATCGCATCCCTCTCGATATCGGAAAGCATATCCTCTCTGATTTCAATCTGAGGAGCGGCTGCAGAATCCGAAGCATCTTTTTTCCCGCTGTCTCCGTCATCAGAAAGATTCATGCCGCTTAAGAGGGCATTGATCTCGTCCTGTGACAGCATTCCTCCTCCATCCATTCTCTATTCCTCCTCTCTGATCACTGAAGTAATACGAACCGCATAGGAATCCTTTTCGGTTCCGGGCAACGCCGTAAATTTTTTCAGATTGCCCACATATATATTCATATCCTCATTCACCTTGGAATCAAGGCGGATGCAGTCGCCGATCTGAAGGTTCATAAAATCGCTGACGGAAATAGAACTTTTTCCAAGCACCGCCCTGACCGGGATATCCACTCTTCGAACCAGGGACTCAATATAAATCTCATAATTCTCGTCATGATTTTCCTGCATGGTCGAAAACCAGTACTTGGTATTCAATTTATCCATAACGTCCTCCAGCGTAAAGAACGGAAGACATACGGTCATAAATCCTTCCACTTCCCCAATCTTGATATTCAACGTAACCACCGCGATCATATCGTTGGGGGCGATAATCTGCGCAAACTGAGGATTGGTCTCCAACCTCTGCAGCACCGGACTCAGATCCATCACATTCCTCCAGGGATCCCGCAGAAGCTGGGTAAACATGACCAGTATTTTCTGGATGATCATCAGCTCGATCTCGGAAAACTCCCTGCTCTTCTCCAGCGGCGCTCCGCTTCCTCCCAGCATCCGGTCCAGCATGGAATAAGCGATCGGCGTGGCCAGATTGATAATAATCTGGCCGTTCAGCGGCGCGAAATTCACGATTCCCAGGATTACCGGATTCGACAGGGAATTCGTATACTCGCTGAAGGTGACCGTCTCGGAGCTGGCCACCGCCACCTGTACGTTCTGGCGTAAGTAGAGCGGCAGATTTGTGGAGATCAGACGGCCGTAATGCTCGAATATAATTTCCAGCGTCCTCAGATGATCCTTGGAGAATTTTGTCGGACGGCTGAAATCGTAGGTTTTTACCTGTTTCCCTTTGTTTTCCTTTAACAGGTCTGAATCCAGGTCTCCCTTAGCCAGCTCGTCCATGAGTTTGTCTATATCACTTTGGGTCAGCAATACCTCGCCCACAAAAACTCACCTCCCGTCACTGTCTCGTTTTTACGCCGTCATCAGCCGTACTTCACATCGCTCATCGCAATCTGGTAAATAAAGTTGGAGTCAAACTTACTCTGAATCTCCTTCAGGATCTCCTCGCGAATCTGGTCAGGATTCTTCTTCCAGTCCTCCAGTGTGTACTGGCTGATCACCGTATTGATAATGTCCCTGATGATACTGTCCGCCGCGGCCATATTGTCCGCCCCGCCCATCTTCTTATAGTCCTTGTGCTTGGTATTCTGGAGCAGCGACGGCGTAAAAATAAGATACTCCTGCTTGGAGCTGACCGTGCCGTCCGCATTGACCGCAGGCGCCAAAGGAATCATCATCTCCGTCATGACATAGGTCTCCGTCTCCGACAGAGGCACATCTGTCACAGCCGTTCCGTCCGGATTGTAAAGCTCAAAGTTCAGGGCGCTGAGAATCGGCGTAATCAGCTCCGCCGTCTTCTTGTTCGTCCCCGTCACGCTGATCATCATGACCGCCGTCATGGCGATATTCACAATCAGCAATACAAGAATCAGGACACTTAGTAAGTTTTTCTTCATGATACAGATCTCCTCGTTCTTTTTCCTTTAAGAAGGATTATAAATTCTGATTTCGACTCTTCTGTTCAGGTTTCTGCCCTCCGGGGTGGAATTGTCCGCCACAGGATCCCTCTCGCCCATCCCCGAGTGCTTCAGATTCCGGGTATCCAGGCTCGTCGTCCCCTCCAGATAATAGAACACCGAAAGCGCCCTCGCGTCGCTCAGCTCCTCGTTGTCCGCGTACTGTGCGCTGTTCTGCGGCACATTGTCCGTATGTCCCACGATCTCGATGGTGCCTTTCGCAAAGCGCTCCAGGACGCTGCCCACCTTATTCAGTACCTCCCCGCTTCCTTCCCTCAGCCTCGCGCTTCCAGAGTCGAAAAGCAGCGCGCCGCCGATCGAAAGCTGTACATACTGTTCGGTAAAGCTGATATCCACTTCATTCCCGATCTGTTCTTCCTGAATAGCCTCCTCGATCTCCTCAGACAGCTCCTCGTTCTCCTGCAGCTTCTGATCCTGGAGGTATTGCTCTAAGGCTTCCGCCGTCTCCTTCGTAAACTCGAACTCCTCCGTCCTGTCCCCGTCGGTCTCGCTGTCCGCCAGCTTACCGGTACTGTTGATGTACTGATCCAGCTCGTTTAACTGGCTGACGCCGTTGCTGGTCAGGATTCCGTCGCCGATCGCCGACGCGCCCCCGTCAAAGGGACTGAAGGTATTGTTCATGGCCGCCACAAATTCATACAGCTTGCTCTCCTCCAGCGTAGACATGGCGAAAAGCATTACAAAGAAGCAGAGGAGAAGGTTCATCAGATCGCTGAATGTAGCCATCCATGCCGGTGAACCGGCGGGCGGCGTATCTTCCTGACGCCTTGCCATTACGCTTCACCTCCCGCGTTTTCCTCTGAAGAAACTCTGTCTTTCGGTGCGAGGAAGGATTTCAGCTTCTCCTCGATAACCCGGGGGTTCTCTCCGGCCTGAATGGAGAGCAGGCCCTCGATCATGACCTCCTTCAGGATCATCTCGTTGCTGTTGTCCGACTTCAGTTTATTGGAAACCGGAGTACAGATCCAGTTTGCGAGCAGAGAGCCGTACAGGGTCGTAATCAGCGCCACCGCCATAGCCGGCCCCAGTGCCGCCGCATCGCCCATATTATACAGCATATCCACCAGACCGACCAGAGTACCGATCATACCCCAGGCAGGACCCATGGAAGCCAGGGTATCCCAGAACCCGATCCTGACCTTATGTCTTCCCTCGATGCTGACCAGCTCCGTCTCCATAATCGCCCGCACAAGGTCGGGGTCGGTTCCGTCCACGATCAGCAGGACTCCCTTCTTCAGGAACGGCTCATCCATCTCGGCCGCCGCTTCCTCCAGGGACAGCAGGCCCTCCTTCCGGGCCACGTTCGACAAATCGATAATTTTTTGAATCATCTCCGCAGTATTCAATACCGGAGCCTTAAAAATCAATGCGAAGCTCTTCAGGCCGCCTATGAAGTCCTCCATGCTGTGGGACATCATCGTCGCTCCCAAAGCGCCTCCGAAGGTTATGATGGCAGACGGGTAATTCAAATATTCGCCGACACCGCTGATTCCCGCGCTGCTGATAACACCGTACACAAGCATTATAAGTCCGATTATAAAACCGGCTAAAGATCCAATATCCACCGTAAATCACCTGACATTCTGCAAAATTTAATCCTTACGCAAAAATACCCTTTCCATACAATTCTACAAGTTTTTTGACCTCTTGTCTACTTTCTTTTACAATTATTTTTTTTCCCGTAGTCAGAGAGATCACCGTATCGGGAGTTTCCTCCACGATCTCAAAGAGGCGGGGATTCACCAAAATCCTGACGCCGTTCAATTTCGTCACTTCAATCATGAAACACCTCCTTCAGGACAAATTTCAGGGACGGAATATTTTCCGTCCCCTATTATATCACATATCTGAAAAAAGTGAAGACCAAATTTAACGTTTCAGGTTAGTTAATTCTTCCAAGAGGGTGTCGGACACGGTAATGATACGGCTGTTGGCCTGGAAACCACGCTGTGTCGTAATCATTTCCGTGAACTCCTGGGAAAGGTCGACGTTGCTCATCTCCAGCTGTCCGGTGGACATATAGCCGCCGTTGGCCGTGATATCGTCCCCGATTCCGTCGAACTCGCCGGAGTTTAAGGTCGCCGCGTACAGGTTGTCCCCCTTCTTCTCCAGACCGGAGGCGTTGGCGAAGGCAGCCGTGGCGATCTGGCCCAGAAGCCTTGTCATGCCGTTATCATAATTCGCGTAAATCATACCATTCTGCTGCACGGACACGCCGATCATATCGCCCAGACGGCGTCCCGCTCCAAGTCCGTCCAAATCTCCGTTGGTTCCGCCCACGGTGGAGGTACCCTTGTTGTCAAACAGGGTGATCTTGGAGAGATCCACCTCGATATCCGAAAAATTTCCGCCCAGGGCCGACAGATTCAGCTTGGAAACAAAGTTGGTGGTCGAGCTGCCGACCTGCTGCAGATAACCGGTGTCTCCGTTGAAGGACACGGTGATACCCTCGAAATAGCGGCCTGTGGTCTCAAAGGAGGTCTCCTCCTTCGAATCCTGCGCTATGCCCTGGAAGGTAGGAAGCGTTGCGCCCTCTCCCTCCTCCACTCCGGCCGGAGTCTTGCTGAGGTTATACAGCATATCCGCGATGGTCAGACGGGTTACCCCTGCGTCCGGATCGTCCGCATCGTTGGGCGCGTTGTATACCAGATTCAGGAAATCCTCGGTGGAGCCCTCGTAGCCGTAGGCCTTCGCGATCTGATCCAGCTGCTCCTGCACGGTTACCTCCGCCGCGTCCGCGCCGGTTCCGAG
The DNA here is from genome assembly GCA_023662875.1 of Roseburia sp. Lineage (GTDB taxonomy): Bacteria > Bacillota > Clostridia > Lachnospirales > Lachnospiraceae > Acetatifactor. Next base: position 37,164 of record JAMPIG010000013.1, read on the forward strand.
CGTAATCTTCTCGTCTCCCGCCTTCAGGGTTCCGTCCGCGTTGTAAAGCTGCGTGACATCCGCCACCACCTTGCCGCCCGTAGACAACTTGCCGGTGTTATCCCAGATGTAGTTTGTCTTGTCAAAGATTACCTTCGCCGCCTTCTCCTGCAGTGTGTTGGGAGTGCCGAAGAGACTGGTCGCGCCCGCGGGGCTCAAATCCACCTCCGCGCCGGTGGAATCCAGGATCTTCTGCAGCTCCAGACTATAGTTGTTGACGTCGTCGGACTGCCGGAACACAAACTTCGCCGTGTAACTGTAGCCCAGCGCGTCGAAGAATTTCATGTTGACCACCTTTCCGTTGGAGCTGGTGACGTCTGTGTCATGTTTATCCAAAATACCCGCCATATAGCCCTTCGTCGTCGCCTCGGGCGGATAGGTCAGGTTTGCCGTGCTCATAATCCGCAGGGCGGAAACGGTATCCTTCTTGATATTCCCCGTCTCCTCGTCCACCTGCCAGCCCATGACGTTGTAGCCTGTGCTGGTCATGGCGAGGTTTCCGCCGCCGTCCACATAGAAGGAGCCGTCTCTGGTAAAGAAGTTCTCCTGGCCGTTGTTTACCACGAAGAAGTTGTCGCCGTTGATCATGATATCGAAGGGATTTCCGGTGGACTGGGTGGATCCCTGCCCGGTAATGTTGATATTGATCGCGCCGCTCTTTACGCCGAGGCCGATCTGTCTCGCGTTCGTGCCGCCGGTGCCCGTGGTCGCGTTGGGGCCGCTGGCCCTCTGGGTCATCTGGCTCATCAGCTCGTTGAAGACGATGGAGCTGGCCTTGAAGGCCGTCGTGTTTACGTTTGCGATGTTGTTACCGATAACGTCCATCTTGGTCTGGTGGGTTCTCAGTCCTGCCACGCCAGAATAAAGTGATCTCATCATAGTGTTTATTCCTCCTGTTGAATCGGAGCGTGCCTCCCTTCTGTCCTCAGGGAAGCCATAACCTCCTGTCAGGTCCGGCTATGCGATAACCGCTCCGTTGATATTTGTGAAAATGTTTTCGTCTGTGGCCGTACTGTCCATGGCGGTGACCACCGTCTGATTCGGCACGTTTACGATGAAGGCCAGCTGATCCACGATCACCAGGGAATCCCGGATTCCCTTTTGCTGCGCCTTTTTCGCCCCGTCGTTCAAGCGCTCCAGCTGCTCTGTGTTGAGCTCGATGTTCCGATCGCTCAGCCTTCCCAGCGCATGCTTGGAAAATCGAAGGCTTCCCGCGGCGTCCGTAACCCCGGCCCGGGATTCCAGACTTTTCTGCTGCAGGATTTCCTGGAAGGAAAGGCGGTCGGTTCTCTCCCGCCCTTCCGTCGTCTTTGTCCGATTCAGATATTGGTCGGTCAGCTGCCCGATGGAAAGATGACCGTTGTTCTGAATGCTCATCCTTTGCCCTCCGTGGCTCTGTCCTGTTTTTTTGTTCTGCCGATGCAGTCGGTGCAAAGCTGCCGTTTCAGACAGCCTTGCCCGCCCTGCGCAAAACGTGCATCCTATTATTCGGACGCCTCCGCGTCTTCTTCGCTGTCCCCGGAGCCTTCCGCGTCCTCGACGGGCTCCGTCCCGCTCTCCGAGGGCTTCTCCACCCCGGCGATCTTGCGGACATCCGCCAGCTTGTCGATATATTTCTTCAGATTCTCGACCGTCTCCTTCGTCAGGAAGGTCTTCTCGTAGTCGTTCATCTCGTTGTAGATCTTCTCCAGCTCGTCGATCTCCTTCGCCTCCGAAAGCTCCACGCCGCCGACCGGAGGCAGCTTGTTCATCCGGATCGTAAGATCGTAGGCCTTGTCGTACGCCGCCTTATAGGTCTTGTCGAGCACAGTATCCAGATCGTCCAGGGAATACAGGGATTCCTCGATGGAAAGATAAGCCTTTCCGTTCTCGTATACCACGTAATCCACCTGGCCCTCCTTATACTGGGTATTCCCGGAGGAGTCCGTCGTCTTGATATAGACCTGCTGGCCCACCAGGTTGCTCGCCCGGGACAGCTCTGTGCTGGCCGCCATATTCTGCATCTGTTCTACCTGGGAGAACTGCGCGTACTGGGAAATGTACTCGGTATTGGAGGTGGGCTCCAGGGGATCCTGGTACTGCATCTGCGCGACCAGAAGCTGGAGAAAAGCCTCCTTATCCATACCGCTGTTGCTTGTCTTCGATTTATTTTTCAAAGAATTCTGGGATGCGGTCTCGACGATCTTGCCGTTTTCGACCGGTTGTACTAATGCCATCTTTCTCCTCCTTTATGCCCTGTATTCCACTGTGCTTCCGCCCGCGGAAAGCCCCGCCGTCTGCAGGCTCTCCTGCTGCGTCTCCTCCCCGGCGAGCGCGTCGTCCAGCCGCAGTCTGCGGCCCCGCCCTCTTCTGGAGGACTCTCTGTTCTGGCCTCCCTCTCTGCCCTGATCCAGGTTTCTCTCGAACTCCCGGGTCTGGACGGAAACCTCGATCGCCTCTACCTTGACCCCCTGCTCCGCGAACTGCTCCTTCAGCTGAACCATCTGGCTCTCCAGAGCTGTCTTTACCGCTTCGTTCTGGGTCAGGAAATTGGCGGTAACCACGCCTCCCTTCGAGGCGATCTGAATCTGCAGGGTTCCCAGGCTGGCGGGATGCAGCTGCATCTCCAGGCTGGTGACGTCCTGCTTCAGATTAATCTTCATGTAATCCATGATCTGGCGCATAATATGTTCCGTATCCACGCTTCCGAAGCTCTCCTGAAGCGGCTGCTCCGCGCCGACCCTTGGGTCGAACTGCTCCGCCCGCAGATTCTGGATGAACAGATTTCCGCCCTGTTCCCGGCTTTCCCCGCGATGGCCGCCATCCCGGCTCTCCTTCCCGGTCTCAACAGGCTTCTCCGCGCTCCGCGGCCCTGCCGCCTCCGGGATGCCCTCCGGCAGCTCCTCCGGTACGTCCTCCGAAGCCGTCCGCGCCGGAGCGGTCTCCTCAGGCTTCTCCTCCGCCTGCACCGCAATCTCCTGCGGCAGGATAATCCGCTCGTCGATCACCTCTACCGTAATCTCAGGCTCCTCCGCCGGAAGCTCCTGCAGCTGCTCCAGCATCCGTCCGACCTCTCCCGGGCTGCTCTCCAGGGTCTGTCCGCTCTCCTGAAGCGTCTCCGCCAGCAGAGCCATCACCTCCTGGTAATCCTGATAAATCCCTTCATCCGTCAAAAGCGCCGAGGCGTCCCCGGCCCCCTTTACCTGAAGCACCAGAGCGCCAAGATTTTCCGGCTTCAATACGTCCAAGGCGCTCAGATTCAGCTCTCCGAGAGCTTCCTGAACCTCCTGTACCTCCACGCCGAGAATCTCCGCCGCCTCCTGGAGCATTCCTTCCGCGGCGGCTCCGAGAACCTCCGCCGCCTCCTGAAGCTTTTCCTCCGGGATGTCCGCACGCTCTTCCACGTTTCGGATGGGCTCCCGTTTTTCCGTCCGAGCCCTGTGTTCATCCCTCGCCTTCAGCGAATCCCCGGGGGTTTTCTTTACCGTCCTCGCGGCTTCCCCTCCCGGACTTCCCTCGTCCCGTTTCTGCGCCCGGCTGCTCCAGACCGCCTGGAAATCGCCTCCCGCAGCGCCTTTTGTGTTTACCGGCAGCAGTCCGCCTGCGCCGACACCCACATTTTTTACAGGTGTACTTGTCATTTCTGACCTCCTTTCTTTGAATTTTCAAAGTGCCGTATGGATACCTGCTCCCGGTATCCATACTCTATATCGGCTGCTTTGCCCGAATCCTTAAGAGTCCGGATCCATAATTTTCGTCAGCCGGGCCGCAATCTCCGGCTCCATGGCCGCCAGGATCTCCCCCCTGGAATCAGAACTCATGGCGTTTAGAATCTTTGCCACCAGGTTCAGGTTATCCGTCATATTGTTAAAGATCTCCGCCGCATCCTTGGGCTTCATAGACGAGTAGGCCCGGGCGTATTCCTGGATCTCCCCGCTGGCCTGCTGGGTGATAATGACCTGCTTATAAAGATATTCCGCCGTAGCCGGATCAAAGGTCTCGTACCACTTTTGATATTCCTCCGGCCCGGGGCCGTTCTCCGCGTAGATGACCTCCTCACCGAACTGCTGCTGGATCCGCTGGAATTCCGCCTGCATACTCTCAAAGGGCCTGAGCCGGTCGATCTCCGCCGTCAGCCGTCGGATATCCTCATCCTTGGAATTGGACGCCGTCCTTGCCTGATCCAGCTCCAGCTCCAGCTGCTTAATATAGTCCACCGCCTCCTGCAGGCTGGAATAGCCGCCGTAGTTCTCCGGATTACTGGTCTCCGTCAGGGAGACGCCCGGCAGAATCTTATTGACAACCGGCACATCCTTCAGGATCGGAGTCAGCACCGAGCTGCCGAAGCCGCCGATATCAAGCTTTACGATCACGCAGATCACCGCGATCCAGAGGACGACGATCAACACCGTCATACCGAAGGTTATAAGGCCGTTCCCCTCGTCCAGCCCCATCTCTTCCTCCTGCTTCGTCAGCTCCTTCGCCTGGCGCTTCGCCTCTTTTTTCTGCTCCTTCTGTTTTTTCTTCAGTTCCTTTTTCTCCGCCTGAATTCGCTTCTTTTCCTCATCTGCCGAAGCAGCCGCTGCCATCTCATTCGCCATAACCTATCCCTGCCTCTTCTTTTCTGCGCTGTCCGTATGTATAGCTGGTCAGTTCGTCTACCTCCTTGCCCTCCCGGCGCTTCTCCTCCGCCAGGAACTGCTCGAAGTCCTTGTCCTTCAGCGTCTCGTGCGTCTTCCGCTCCCGCATCACCTCTGTGAGCCGTTCTCTCGCCAGCTCCAGGTTCCGCTCCGCTATGGTAATCCGCTTTTTCTGCCCGACGATATAATCCTCCATACAGAGAATCGCCCGCTTGTTGTCCTCGATATCCCGGATCCGCAGGATTCCCGACAAAAGCGCCTCCGCTTCCCGCTCGTAGGCCGCCTTCCTGTCGTACAGAGCCTGCAGACGCTCCTCTTCCTCCCGGAGCGCCGCGCTGGCCGCACTGAACTCCTGCTTCGCCTGAGTCTCCATCTTTGTCTTGATATTCAGGATGCTCTGCATCGAATACCGAAACCGCGCCATGACCGTTCCCTTCCCTACTCTTCAAACAACTGCTTCAGCATCTCCACGCTGGTCTCAAAATCGAACTTCTCCTCCACATCCTGACAGAGGAAGGCGTTGACCGCGTCGATCTTCGCGATGGCGTAATCAATGGAGGGGTTGCTGCCGCTCTTGTAGGCTCCTATATTGATCAGATCCTCCGCCTCGTTGTAGGTCGCCAGCACTGTCTTCAGCTTACTGGCCATCTGCTTGTGCTCTCTGTCCGCAATCTGGCTCATGCATCGGGAGATGCTCTGCAGGATATCGATGGCGGGGTAATGGTTTTTATGTCCCAGCTTTCGGTCGAGCATGATATGACCGTCCAGAATACTTCTGGCCGTATCCGTGATCGGCTCGTTAAAGTCGTCGCCGTCCACCAGCACCGTATACAGGCCTGTGATCGAGCCCTTGTCCGACCGTCCCGCCCGCTCCAAAAGCTTCGGCATCTCCGAATAGACGCTGGGCGGATATCCCCGGCTCACCGGCGGTTCCCCGCTGGCTAAGCCAATCTCCCGCTGCGCCATGGAAAAACGGGTCAGGGAGTCCATCATCAGCAGGACATCCCGGCCCTGATCCCGGAAATATTCGGCGATGGCGGTCGCCGTCTTCGCCGCCTTGTTTCTCTCCAGGGCAGGCCGATCCGAGGTGGAGACTACGACGACAGAGCGCTTCATCCCTTCCTCGCCCAGATCCCTCTCGATAAATTCCCTGACCTCGCGTCCCCGCTCGCCGATCAGGGCGATGACGTTGATATCCGCCTTCGTATTTCGGGCGAACATTCCCATCAGGGTAGACTTTCCCACGCCGGAACCGGCGAAGATTCCGATTCTCTGGCCCTTCCCCACGGTGATCAGGCCGTCTACCGCCTTTACGCCCAGGGGGAGAACCGTATCGATAATCTCCCGCTTTAAGGGATCCGGCGGCGGCGCCTCCACCGGGTACACGGAGCCCTCCGGAACCGTCCCGTCCAGGGGCCGCCCCAGTCCGTCCAGGGCTTTACCCAGCAGCTGCTCCGTAACGGTCACCCGCAGGGGGTAACCCGTGTTCTCCACCACACAGCCCAGGCCGATGCCGTCCGTCGCGTCATAAGGCATGAGCAGGGTCTTTTGATCCTTGAAGCCTACGACCTCCGCCATAATCGGGGCAGAATTTTCCGTCCCCTCCGGCGTGATCATACACATATCGCCCAGCTTCGCCTCCGGACCGGAGGATTCGATGGTCAGCCCCACGACATTGACCACCCTCCCCAGCTTCCGGCAGAAGCTCTCCTCTTTCAATTTATCGTATTTTTTGATGTTTACGGAAACAGAACGCAAAGCCTCATTCCTCCCCGGACCAGGACAACAGCATGATCTTACGCTTCAGCTCGGAAAGCTGCGTGCCGAGCCCGCAGTCGAAAATGCCGTTCTCCGTCTCTATCAGGCACTCGTTTTTCGCCAGCGTCAGATCCTCCACCACCTCGGCGTTGCAGCTGCCCAGGGCGGCTTCCGCCAGAATCTGCTTCTTCGTCATGCTGACATAAGGATAATCCTCCTTCGACACATGAATCATAAATTCATGGCCGCTGTGGTTCTTCTGCAGGGTGGAGGAAATCAGGTAGGACAGAACCTCCCGGTAGGACTGAAGCTCCACATGAAAAACATGCTCGTAAACAGCGGTGATCGCGTCCGTCAGCCGTGGCTCCAGCTCGTCGATCTGCCGCTGGTAAAAGTCCTCCAGCTGCCGCTCCTTCTCCTGATACTCCCGCTTCAGCTTCTGGCCCTCCGCCTGGGCCTGCCGCAGCCCCTCCGCATAGCCCTGCCTTTGGGCCTCCGCCCGGACGGTAGATTTCTCCGCCTCTCCCTGATCCCTGGCCTCCCCCAGAATCTGCTCCGCCTGGGCCCTGGCCTGGGCCAGGACGCCCTCGGCCTCTTCCCGGGCCGCGGCGAGCGTCTGTCTGGCCTCCTCCTGCGCCCGCAGGAGCTGGCCGCCGGAAACCTGCTCTCCGGAAGCCTCCAGCTCCGCGAAATCCGCGCCCTGCTCCTTTTCCCGAAGCTCCTCCAGGCGCTGCTCCACCAGCTGATTCGTATCGATAACCCTTGTTTCGTCAGACTGCACTAACGAGAATTGTTTCAGCAAATTCCTAGACAACGATCTCGTCACCTCCGCCTCTGGAAATTACAATCTCGCCGGAATCCTCCAGCTTTCTGATAATATTGACAATCTTCTGCTGGGCCTCTTCCACATCCTTCATACGGACAGGTCCCATAAACTCCATATCTTCCTTGATCATGACCTCCAGACGCTTGGACATGTTGTTGAATACCGCGCTCTGCACCTGCTCGTTTGCCGTCTTCAGCGCCATCTCCAGATCGCTGTTATCCACGTCACGCAGCACGCGCTGGATCGCCTTGTCGTCCAGAAGCAGGATATCCTCGAACACGAACATCTTCTTCCGAATCTCGTCCGCCAGCTCCGGCTCCTCGATCTCCAGGGTCTCCATAATATGCCGCTCCGTACCGCGGTCCACCGTATTCAGGATCTCCACCACAGCGTCCACGCCGCCGATAATCGTGTAGTCCTGGTTTACCAGACTTGCCATCTTGGATTCCATCACCTTCTCGACCTCCTTGATCACGTCCGGGCTGGTGCGATCCATCACGGCGATACGCTTTGCCACGTCCGCCTGCCGATCCGGCGCGAGGGCGGACAGGATCAGGGCGGCCTGGCCGGGAGCCAGATAGGACAGGATCAGGGCGATGGTCTGCGGATGCTCGTCCTGGATAAAGTTGATAATCTGGGACGCGTCCGTCTTCCGGATAAACTCGAAGGGCTTTACCTGCAGGGACGCCGTCAGCTTTCCGATGACATCCAGCGCCTTCTCCGCGCCCAGCGCCTTCTCCAGCAGATCCTTCGCGTAATTGATGCCGCCCTCCGCAATATACTGCTGGGCCAGGCAGATCTCGTAAAACTCGTTGATGACCTCTTCCTTTTCCTGCGGCGTCACGCTCCTGGTATTGGCGATCTCCAGCGTCAGCTCTTCGATCTCCTCCTCCTTCAGGAACTTAAAGATCCCGGCGGAACGCTCCGGTCCCAGCGCGATCAGCAGGATGGCCGCCTTTTGCAGTCCTCTTAAACTTCCTTCGCTCTCTGTCTTCGGCATACCTTATCTCCTATATCTCAAAATCCTTCTTTATTCCCATTCGTCGGTCAGCCAGTTCCGCAGCAGATTTGCCGCCGCCTCTGGATTATCGTCCACAAACTTCTCGATCATCTTCCTGGTCTCCGACTTCGTCTCTACGTCAATATCCTCCAGCATATTCTCAGGCGTAGACTGCAGCATGGATTCCACGGAAAGCTCCTCCTCTTCCTGCTTTTCCTTCCGGGAGACCATGCTCCGGATCAGGACGAAGGCAAGCAGTCCCAGAATCAGGATGATCATCACGATACTGAGGATGTCCGTGCCGCTGATCTGGAAGCCCTCCTTGTCATAAAACAGAGGGGTCTCGTAGGCCAGGATGGAAATCTGATCCGCGCTGATGCCCGTAGCCATCGCCGCCATCTGGTAATACTCTTCGTCCACCTCCAGCTTGATGTCCTCCCGGTGGGCCTCCTTAAACTCCTCCCAGCTGGTGCCCGCCAGAAGCCCCTGGGCCTGCACGCTCTCCTCGTGATATTCCCGGTATTTGATCATGGAAATCGCAAGGGAGGAACTCTCGTACTTGATTCCGCCCGCCGGCGACACCGTGCTCTCCGACCGCTCGTTCAGCAGGTAGTCCGTGCTGGTCTCCGTCTGGCTGGACTCGCTGTCCCCGTAATCCGGATATACATAAGTATTCAGGTTCTCGCCGTCGTTGGAATCCGTCCCCGGGATCCCGCCGCCCTCGTTCGTGCTGCTGGACTCAAATTCGTCCCGATGGCCGTAATAGCCCTGATCCGCCCCGTCGGTCGTATAGTATTCCTTCGTAACCCTCTGGTACTCGGCAAAATCCAGGTCCAGATGGCTGGTCACCTCGATCAGGGAGTACTGCTTTGTCCCGTAGAGCACCTTTTTCAGCTGGTTCGCCGTCATAGCCTCCGCCTGGTTCTTCAGCTCCAGCAGGGAGTTGGCGACCCCCGCCGCGGAGTACTCCTCGCCGCCCGCAAAGAGCAGGTTCGAGTTTTCATCCATGATCGTGATATTTGCCGTGGTCGCGTTCCCCAGGCTGGTGGACACACATCTCGCCAGCCCCGCCGCCTGGGCGGAGGTCAGGGTATTTCCGCCGAGCGTCAGGGTAATCCAGGCCGAGGGCTCCTCCTGCTGTGCCGCCAGCGTCCCGTTCTGGGGCGGTACGTTCAGAATCACGTGCGCATCCTCCACCAGTCCCTGCGCCTTCAGCGTCAGCTCCAGCTCCCTCTCCAGATAATCCCGATATTGGTTCTCCCGATCCGCGGAGGTTGTCGACATACCGATATCCATCAGCTCGCTGTAACTCAGCCGGTCGGTAACGATTCCCGCCGATCCCAGCGCCAGATTCGCCTGGTAGAGCTGATCCGTCACCACGTCGATGGTCAGCGCGTCGTCCGATTCCCTGTGCGTGATGCCCGCGTCATCCAAAATTCCTACCACCTTGGAGGATTCCGCCGTACTCGAGTAAACGCCCAGCCTGGTATAATGCGGTCTGGAAATAGCGTATATTACGATAACAAAGGTAAAGACCACCGTCGCCGCAACTGCGATGATGATTGTCTTCTGCCTGGCGGTGAATTTGTTCCACCACTCCTGTATTTTCGACAATATTTCTTTCAGCTTGTCAGCCATGGTACCTCTCTCCTACTTGCTTTCTGTCTGATACAATAGAATTCATGCCTCGTCAGAATTCTATTGTCCTGAATCAAATCTGGATCTGCATGATCTCCCGATAAGATTCCATCAGCTTATCGCGGATCGCCACCGTGTACTGCAGCGCCGTGGAAGCCTTGTTGAGCGCGATCATCAGGTCATGGGTATTCTCCGTCTCCCCCAGGGCAAAACGGATATTCTCATCCTCCGCGTCGGAAAGGTAGCTGTTTGTTGTTTTCAGATTGTCGATCGCCGTATTCAGGAAGGCGTCAAACATGGTGCCTTCCGTCTTCTGACTCTTTTTCCCGAGAAGATCCGCCGCCTGGCTCACAGCGGTTACGCCGTCCACCTCAGGCAGACCGCTTATCGCAAATATGCTGCTCATCTATGTATTCCTCCTGACTGTTTTCCGCCTCAGGCGTCATTGCCCCTGAAGCAATATAAATCCTACTGCCCCAGCTCCAACCCCTGAAGCGCCATGGATTTGCTGGCGTTGAAGGCCGTCGCGTTGGCCTCGTAAGCCCTGCTGGCGTCGATCAGATTCGTCATCTCTGTGATGATATTGACGTTCGGGCCGGTGACATATCCGTTCTCGTCCGCGTCGGGATGAGAGGGATCGTAGAACATATTCATCTCCGTCTCGTAGTCCTGATAAACGCCCCGCACCTTGACGCCCTGGCCTGTATAGCCGTGGCTGTAGGCCGCCTGCCCCAGGACGCGGCTGAACATGGTCTGGCCGCCCTTCTCCTCGAAGGAAACCACCTTCCTGCGATAGGGAGTCCCGTCCGCGGTTCTGGTCGTGCTGGCGTTGGCTACGTTTTCCGATATGATATCCATCCGATAACGCTGGGCCGTCATACCCGAAGCGTTTATATTAAAAGCCGAAAACATACTCATACTCTATTCTCCTTTTTGTTTTTCTATTCCTTACGCGTTTCAACGCGCATACCGCGCAATCATTTCAACAGGGACTTCCGCCCCGTCCGATTACTTCATCACCGTCTGCAGGTTTGTAAACTCCTGATTGATCCCCGCAAGCAGTCCCTGATATTTCAGCTGGTTCTCCGCCAGCATCACGTTCTCGTTCTCGATATCCACATTGTTTCCGTCCAGTCGGTAAGAGAAGCCGGAGTAATCCGTATACGTCCTGACCGAAAGATTTTTTGTCTTGGCGTTCTTTACCTTGGAATCCATGGACTCATACCGGTTACTGCCGAGGGCCTTTTTCAGCACCGACTCAAAAGCCACGTCCTGCCTCTTATAGCCGGGGGTATCCACGTTCGAAATATTGTTGCCGATCGCCTGGTTGCGCAGCCAGCTCGCGTCGGCCGCCTTATCCAGAATCCTTACATAGTCAAATACATTTGTCTGCGTCATCCCGCTATCCACATCCTTTCCGCCGCCGGTCCAAATCCGTCCGGCAGTCTTTCCTTCGGGGAATAACCTGAATTTTCTCAGGCCGAAGACTTTCCTCCCCGGAAAATCCTCCTTCCCGCATACACCCTTCTATATTATAATTATTTTGCCGGAAAAAACAATAGATTTTGTGTTTTTTTTATCAAAAAACCCTTATCTGGTATTTTCTGGCAATGAAAAAAAGGGACTTATCCTGTCGATCATAAATCCCTTTATCTCCTGTCTTCAAATCCTTTTTCCCTATTCGGTTTTCCCATGCCGCATCCTGCGGACATTCCGTCCTTCCTATTTCTTCTGGTTCTGCTTCTTCAGCTCCTCGATCTCGTCGAAAACCACATCGTTCAGCACCTTGATATAGGTTCCCTTCATCCCGGAGGATCGGGACTCGATCACCCCCGCGCTCTCAAACTTCCGCAGCGCGTTGACGATCACAGAGCGGGTGATTCCCACCCTGTCCGCGATCTTGCTGGCCACCAGAATCCCTTCCATCCCGTTCAGCTCGTCGAAAATATGGGTGATCGCCTCCATCTCCGAAAAGGACAGGGTACTGATCGCCGACTTTACCACAGCGACCTTGCGGCTCTCCTCCGCGCTCTCCTCGTTGACCGCCCGCAGCATCTCCAGTCCCACTACAGTAGAGCCGTACTCGCAGAGGATAATATCGTCGATATCGTACGGGTCGTCGCACTTGTAGACGAACAGGGTTCCCAGCCTCTCCGCGGCGATCTCGATGGGCGAGACAATCGCCTGAAACCGCGCCACGTCGGTATGCTCGAAGCCCAGTGTCCCAAGGTTGACGTTTTCCTTTGTGGAGAGAACCCCAAGAAGCCTCTCGTTCAGCGCCGAATCGATAAAGCCTCCCACCTTTTCGTCGATCATTTCCCGAATCGGCTCGATTCCGTCGGACATTCCGATCCCCAGAACCTTCCCCTTCCGGCTGATCACCAGGACGTTGGAATTCAAAATTTCGCGCATCACCCTGCAGATATCGTTGAACACAACCTTGCTGGAATTATTATTGTGCAACAATTTCCCGATCTTTCTGGTCTTATCCAGAAGCTGTACGCTGCTCATACCTATCCCTCCGTCCTTTTTCTGCCAGCTTGCAGAAACTAGGGATATTTTATCACAAATATTATTTCTTTTCAACGATTAATTCGCGAATTTCTTTCATTTTTATAATTTATTCGACAATTCAGACAAAATATGGTAACCGCACTGCTCGTTGGCGCACACCTGCTTATTGCCCTTCGCCAGCAGAACCGAACCGCATTCAGGGCAGATCTGCCCGGTAGGCCTCTGCCATACCATAAAGTCACAGTTGGGATTGTCGATACAGCCGTAATACTTTCTGCCCTTCCTGGTCTTTTTCAGGACGATATCCTTGCCGCATTTCGGACAGGCCACATGGATCTTCTCAAAGTAAGGCTTCGTATTCCGACACTCCGGGAATCCCGGGCAGGCCAGAAAACGACCGTGAGGGCCGTACTTAATCACCATCTGACGGCCGCAGAGCTCGCAGATCTCGTCGCTGAGCTCCTCCGCGATCGTCACCTCCGAAAGCTCCTTCTCCGCCTGCTTCACCGCTTCATCCAGATCCGGATAAAAGTTGGCGACAATCGTCTTCCATTTTACGCTGCCCTCCTCCACTCCGTCCAGCAGCGCCTCCATATTCGCCGTAAAATTCACGTCCACAATACTGGGAAAGGCGTCCTTCATCATATTGTTTACGACCTCGCCCAGCTCTGTGACATAAAGATTCTTATTTTCCCGGGCAATATAACGCCGGGCCAGGATCGTGGTGATCGTGGGCGCGTAGGTGCTGGGACGGCCGATCCCAAGCTCCTCCAGCGCCTTTACCAGGGAAGCCTCGGTATAATGGGCCGGGGGCTGGGTAAAATGCTGCGCCGCCTCGAAGGCTTCAAAGGAAAGCTCGCTGTCCTTCCCCAGACGACTGTGCAGAACATTTTCCTCCTCCTTGTCGTCCTCGGCGCTGTAAACGCTTAAGAAACCGTCAAACTTCTTCGCGGACGCCGCCAGGGTAAAGATTCGTTCCCCCGCCTGAATCCGGACGGAGGTCGTCTCGTATTTCGCCGGGCTCATCCGGCTCGCTACAAACCGCTTCCAAATCAGCTGATAAAGCCGCGCCAGATCCCTGGGCAGCTGATCCTTGATCTCGATGGGAATCCGGTTCAGATCCGTCGGACGGATCGCCTCATGGGCGTCCTGGATCCTCTGGGCGTTCTTCTTTCCCGCCGAATCCCCCGCCAGATACTCCTCCCCGTAATGCGCCGCGATAAACCTCGACGCCATGCTCTCCGCTTCCTCGGAAACTCTGGTGGAGTCCGTTCTCAGATAGGTAATCAGGCCTACCGTTCCCTCCCCCTTCAGATCCACGCCCTCATATAACTGCTGCGCAAGACGCATGGTCTTCTGCGTAGAGAAATTCAAGGACTTGCTGGCCTCCTGCTGCAGGGTTGAGGTCGTAAAGGGCAGGGGCGCTTTTTTCAGCCTCTCCCCGGTCTTCACCTCCGCAACCCGGTACGCCGCGCCCGCCAGCTCCCGCTGGATAGCCTCCGCCTGCGCGCCGCTGGCAATGACCTCCTTCTCCGCGGCCGTGCCGTAATATTTCGCGGTGATGGGCTTTTTCTCCCCCTTCACTTTCAGGTTGACGTCCAGGCTCCAGTACTCCTCCGGCACAAAGGAGTTAATCTCCTCCTCCCGGTCGCAGATGATACGCAGCGCCACGGACTGCACCCGGCCCGCGCTTAAACCCCTCTTGATTTTCGCCCAGAGCAGGGGCGAAATCCGATATCCCACCATCCGATCCAGAACCCGGCGTGCCTGCTGGGCGTCCACCAGATTCATATTGATCTCCCGGGCATTCTTCAGCGACTCCTTCACCGCGTTTTTCGTGATCTCGTTAAAGGTAATCCGATAAACCTTCTTATCCTGCAGCTTCAACGCGTAATACAGATGCCAGGAGATCGCCTCCCCCTCCCGATCCGGGTCGGTCGCGAGATAGATTTTTTCCGCCTTTTTTACCTCCTTGCGCAGATTCGCAAGAATATCTCCCTTGCCGCGGATCGTAATATACTTCGGCTCATAATCGTGCTCCACATCGATTCCCAGGGAGCTTTTCGGCAGATCGCGGACATGTCCGTTGCTGGCCGCCACCTCGTACTTCTCCCCCAGAAACTTCTTAATTGTTTTCACTTTAGCAGGCGACTCCACAATTACCAGATATTTTGCCACGTTGCTTCACCTCTTCGTTTCCGTTTCTATTATTATAGATTGCCAAAAACCAATCGTGAACAACTATACACCAAAAAAGAAAAGGTTGCAAGCAATTTCTGCTTACTCTTCTACTCTGATTGTGAAGGCTTCATAGATTCCAACCGGGATCTCCTCGCCAAAAGGATAATCCTCCACAGTCTCCTTCTCAAAGGAGTAAACCATCACCCGTGTTTTCGCCGGGTCGACAATCCAGTACTCCCGGACGCCTGAAGCCTGATATTTAAACAGCTTCCGAAAATAATCCATCGACCTGCTGCTCGGGGAAACAATTTCGATAATCCAGTCCGGCGCGCCGTGACAACCCTTTTCATCCAGCTTTTCCGGGTCGCAGACCACGGAAAGATCCGGCTCCACGTAATTGATATCGTCCTGGTTCAAAAAGACGGCGAAGGGAGCCGGAAACACCTCGCATTTTCCATTTCTTTCCTCAATATAATTTCCAATCTCCCGGTCAAAGAAATGAACTAATCTTTGATGCTTTGTACTCGGCGGAGCCATATCATAAATTTCCCCGTCGATCAGTTCCGCCCGCTTCCCGTCCGGCAGGGCGTAAATATCGTCAATCGTATATACCTCTTCTTTTTTCAGCGCGTCCATGATCATACCTCCGTTCCTGCAATATTTTCCGGTTTGTAATCGCTTTTTTACCCATCTGCGCGTACTGTACTGCGGAAATGCTATTAGAAAAAAACCTTGAAACCAACAGATACGCTGTGTGTTTCAAGGTTTTTAACAGCTGATAGGGGAATCGAACCCCTGTTTCCGCCGTGAGAGGGCGGCGTCT
>JAMPIG010000140.1 GCA_023662875.1 Roseburia sp.
TGCTGAGAGATAAAATCGGTACATGCCTGCAATTTGTAAGATACGCAAAAACACACAACCTGAAAGAATAAAAAACACGATAAAAAAGTCCGTTACCGGCAAGTAATGTCAGTAACGGGCCTTTTTGTTATATTATTCCTGCTCCATCGGGTCGTGTGTTTCTATATACTCTATAATTGCAAGTATTTCGTCACTGCTCAGACCCTTTTCTTTTAATTTGCGGATCAGATTAACAATCTCTTTATCTGTCATATACTCGCCTTCTTTCTGTCAATATCGGTTAGCGGTTACTGATTTTATTATAACAACTGATACGTGGGGTGTAAATTTTTTAAGGGACGCTGCTAACTTGAAAGATTTAACGATTCATGTTATGATAGGAGCATAAATACGAGAGGGAAAGCAGGCAAAAAACTTGACAATAACGGAACGGATAGATCAGAAGCATCAGGAAGATTTACAGCGGTTAAGCGGTTTTCGTCTTCTGGATGACGATTTTTTAACCAAATGTTTCGAAAAAGATACGGCAAGTATAGAGCTGGTATTGAAGATCATATTGGAGAAGCCGGATATAAAAGTGTTAGATGTCCGCACGCAGGTATTCGTAGAGAACCTGCTGAATCGATCAGTCAGGTTTGATATTTTGGCTACTGACAGTACCGGCACCAAAATAAACGTTAAAATTCAACGGGCCGATAAAGGAGCGGGGAGAAAAAGGGCGAGATATAACAGCAGCATGATGGATGCAAACCTTTTGAAGAAAGGCGAGGACTTTGAGGAACTGCCTGAAACATGGGTTGTTTTCATTACGGAAAACGACGTTATGGGAAAGGGCTTGCCGCTCTATCAGATTGAACGGTGTCTTTTGGGAACAAATGAGAAATTTGAGGACGGTTCGCACATACTGTATGTGAACGGCGCATATCGTGGAGATACGCCAATCGGGAAACTCATGCATGATTTTTCCTGTACGAACGCGGCAGATATGTACTATAAGCCGTTGGCAGACAGAGTGAGATTTTTCAAGGAGAGTAAGGAGGGCATTTTAATCATGTGTAAGGTCATGGAGGATATGAGACAGGAATCTCTTAAAGAAGGCATAAAAGAAGGAGCGATAAACACTGCAAAAAAGATGCTGGCTGACGGGACAATAGCGCTCGAAAAGATAGCTGAATTTGTGGGTCTTCCTGTTGATGAAGTAAAAAAATTGAAATTACAATAAACCTTATACTTATAATGACAATCTATTGAATAAATTTTAGGGCCACGCTTACCGCTTTTTCCCTTTTGGAGGTGGTAATATGGCCCTTAAGCTTAAAAATCTGTTTCAATTCATCCCCTCAAAACATCTCATAGACGCCCAGCGCCGCCAGCGACAGGACAAGATAACCCGCCCCTGCCAGAAGCAGCCCCGCGGGAGACTTCCGTTCCGCTTCCTTCCGCTCCCGGTACTGGTGGATATCCTCCTTTTCCTCTCGCTTCAGAACCGGCAGCACCAGCTCGACGGCCATGCGCAGGCCGTACCCGGCCACATCAAAGGCTCCCCGGTTATTGATCGCCCGGATCGCGCCGACGCCCAGAAGCATGACTGCGGCTACAAAGAAGCCGTCGCATACCGAGCGGCTCCAACCGTAGTCCCTGCTGACGTTCAGCGCACACACGGCTGCCGCAAGAACCGCACCGGCAGCCAGGCTTGTCAGAAACGCTTTCCTCTTCTCGCTCATTGATCGGCAAGCTCCGTCAAAATCTTCTGATATTCCGCCTCGTTACACTGGACGAAGTGGCCGGGGCGAACCTCGCGGAAGGAGGGCTGATCCACGCTATAGTCGTGCTCCGCCAGAGGGTTATAGGTGATGCGTCGGCGCTGCCGCTCATAAATCGGATCCGGCAGCGGAATGGCGGAAAGCAGTGACCGGGTATAAGGGTGCAGAGGATGGGCGAACAGCTCGTCAGAGTCCGCCAGCTCCACCATCTTCCCGTAATACATGACTCCGATGCGGTCGGAGAAATACTTGACCACGGAGAGGTCATGGGCGATAAAGAGGATGGTCAGGCCAAAACGTTCCCTCAATTCGTTCAGGAGGTTGATGACCTGGGCCTGTACGGACACATCCAGGGCGGAGACCGGTTCGTCGGCGATAATCAGCTCGGGGTTCATGATGATGGAGCGCGCCACGCCGATTCGCTGTCTCTGGCCGCCGGAGAACTCATGGGGGTAGCGGGAGGCGTGCTCCCGGACCAGTCCCACCAGCTCCAGCATCTCGTAAACCTTCTCGTCGATCACCTTTTTATCCCGTTCCCCCTGGATAACCAGTCCCTCCGAAATAATCTCTCGGACGGTCATCCGCGGATCCAGGGAAGCGATCGGATCCTGGAAGATCATCTGGATCTGGGTGACCAAGCGAGTCTTTTTGGCCTTTCTCAGCTCGTCCTTGTACCTGGCTTCCAGCCTGGCCTTCTCCTCCCCGGCCGCCGCCGCGATTTTGGGCTCGTATTCCTTCTTCAACTCCTCCACGCGTTTGGCGGCATATTCTTTGTCGCAATTCTTCTGGTCGTTCCGGGCAGACTTAATCTGCTCCTTCAGCTCGGCAATGCGGGCGGGATCCTTTGTCGTTTTTAATTCGTCCTTATAGGACTGGATGCCCGCGGCAATGCGCACGCCCTTGAAATAAATGTTGCCGGAGGTGATGTTGTACAGCTTGATGATGGAGCGTCCGGTCGTGGTTTTGCCGCAGCCGGACTCACCCACCAAACCGAAGACCTCTCCTTTTTGAATATCGAAGCTGACGTCGTCCACCGCCTTTGTCACAAAATTACCGGCCTTAAAATACTGGCAGAGGTGTTCGACCCTCAGCAATGGTTCCTGGTTACTCATTTGCGGCCTCCCTTCTCTGGTTCATCCTGGCGATACGATCCACGACGGCCTTGGGCGGATCCACCTTGGGCGCGTCCGGGTGCAGAAGCCAGGTGGCGGCATAGTGCGTGTCGCTGATCCGGAACATGGGCGGCTGCCGCTCAAAGTCAATCTGCATGGCGTACTGGTTTCTGGGCGCAAAGGCGTCCCCTTTCGGCGGATAGATCATGTTGGGAGGCGTGCCGGGAATCGCGGTCAGCTTCTCGTTGGTATCCAGATCGGGCATGGAGGAAAGCAGCGCCCAGGTGTAAGGGTGGGCGGCATGATAAAAAATATCCTCGCTGGTGCCGTATTCCACAATCTTTCCGGCGTACATGACGGCTACGCGATCCGCCATGTTGGCAACCACGCCCAGGTCATGGGTAATGAAAATGACGGACAAACGCCGCTCCACCTTCAGCTTATTGATGAGCTCCAGAATCTGGGACTGGATGGTGACATCCAGGGCCGTGGTGGGCTCGTCGCAGATCAGGATGTCCGGGTTGGCAGCCAAAGCGATGGCGATGACGATCCTCTGGCGCATACCGCCGGAAAATTCAAAGGGATACTGCTTAAAACGCTTGTGGGGCTCGGAGATACCGACCTCCTCCATCAGCCGGATGGCCCGGTGTCTGGCAATCCGGGGCGTCACCTTGTCCACGATGCCGGAAGCGTTCTGCATCAGGTAGTCGATCGCCGCCACGGTTTCCGCGTGGTACTCCCGGCCTTCGGCAGCGCTCAGGACATTCTGATAGTGCTCCACCAACCGGTCGATGATGTGCGACAGGTTCGTCTTAATCAGCTCCAGATCGGTAACGGCGGCCTCCGCCACCTCCCAGTCGGGCTTTTTCCCCTTGGCTACCATTCTCTCGTACTTCCGCTTTTCCTGCTCGTGTCTGCGGAGGATGCCGACGTTGGCCTTTACGCCGTGAAAATACTTGTCCAGCTCGCTCCTCATGCTGGGAGAAAAGGTATAGACAAGGCTGTCCTTGCTTGTGGCAAGGGGATCGACGGTTCCTTTGACCGTCTCACTCAGCTTCTTCCAGGTATCCATACACTGTTTTTTATCCAGCTGCTTAGCGGCATAGACCGCCCGTGCGGCCTCCAGCTCCTGCACCGCCGCGCGCATACGCGCATAGCACTGATCCGCGGAATAGGTCACGGCCCGCTGGGCGTCGGAAAGAAAATGGGTCATAAAATCTTTTTCCAGGTAATCCAGCAGGAAATCGTTCAGCTTCTCCAGCGGCAGATCCGGAAGCGGCCTGTCGGAAAAGGTCACATAATAGCCCATGCGGAAGAAATTCGGCTTTTGCTTCTCCGCCCCCTCCGTCATGATGTCCCGCAGACGGTACAGATTCTCCAGAACCGCCGGATAATCCTTTTTCCTGAAATTCGCCTTCAGGGCGGAAGCGTTCTGCAGAACCTCCGCCTTATACTTTTCCGGATCCACCACATATTTGTTCAGGGACTCCCGGCTGCGGCGGGCAATATCCTTGATCCGGTCGGCCGCGCCCTTTGCAACCGTATTCTTTTCCAGCTCGAAGGCGATGATGCCGATATCGTCCAGCGCTTCCACCGCGCCGTCATGGGCGGCATTGTAGGCGGCTTCCAGTTCCGTGTGCTTCTTTTCAAACTGCTGGAACTTTTTGCAGCTGGTAGCGGCGCGGCTCTTTTCCGCTTCATTCGC
>JAMPIG010000141.1 GCA_023662875.1 Roseburia sp.
CGACCTTTTGGTCCGTAGCCAAACGCTCTATCCAGCTGAGCTAAACACACATTCTGTCTTGTCACAGCATTTCCTGCAACACAAAATATAATACCCATTTTCTCTCGAAAAGTCAAGCCTTTTTTTATATTCCGGAAAAATTTGTGCAAACTCGGTGAAAATGGGTATGGATTTTGTTTCTTTTATGCTATACTATAGCAAGGGCAGCTTTCTATCGTCCAAAACATTACTGTAAAAAGCGTCCCTTCGTGACGCCTGGAAGAATGCTCCGCATTCTTCCCCGGGAACTTACATATTATCTGCCTTCAGGCAGCTTCAGGAGGAAACATATGCTTGAACTACAGAACCTCTCCTTTCAGGTATCCGATGATTCCAAGGGGCCAAAAGAGATCATCCGGGATCTGAATCTTACCTTCGAGGATCACAGCTTTATCGCTATCACCGGTCCCAACGGAGGGGGAAAATCCACTCTTGCAAGGCTGATCATGGGAATCGAGCGTCCCACGGCGGGAAAAATCCTGTTCAACGGAACGGACATTACCGATAAAAGCATCACAGAGCGGGCCGCGGCCGGTATCAGCTTCGCCTTCCAGCAGCCGGTTCGTTTTAAAGGGATCAAGGTAAAGGATCTGATCACGCTGGCGGCCGGCAGCCAGGTAAAGCTGCCCAATGTCTGCGATTATCTCTCGAAGGTCGGCCTCTGCGCCAGGGATTATGTCAACCGGGATGTAGACGCCAGCCTGTCCGGCGGGGAGCTGAAAAGGATTGAAATTGCTACGGTGATAGCCCGGAATACTCCCCTGTCCGTCTTTGACGAGCCGGAGGCCGGTATTGACCTTTGGAGCTTCAACAATTTGATCAGGGTCTTTGAGGAAATGCATGAAGCCAATGAGAATTCCCTGATCATCATCTCCCATCAGGAGCGCATCCTGAATATCGCGGATGAGATTGTCGTGATCGCGGACGGAAGCGTCCAGGCAAAGGGGCGCAAGGAGGATATTCTTCCCGAGCTTTTAAAGGGGACGGAGGGCTGCCGATTTTACCAGGAGTCCTGACGCGCCGGAATATCCGCATTCTTCCGGACAAAGGCCGGTTTCCCTCTGTTCCGGCCCAATAGCGGAAACATGGCGTAAAATGTCATCATACTTTCAGGCCGTCCTATGAAGGCGGCAGAACGGAGACTTTTATGGACGCAATACAGAAAAATCTGCTGGAGCAGGTGGCGGGCCTGCATGAGATGCCCGCGGGAGCCTATAATATCCGCGCCAACGGCCAGAGCGTAGACCGCTCCACCACCGCTCACATCGATATCGTCACAAAGAGCGATAAACAGGGCATCGACATCATCATAAAGCCCGGCACAAAAAAAGAAAGCGTACACATCCCGGTTGTTTTAAGCCAGAGCGGATTGACGGAAATGGTCTATAACGACTTTTATGTGGGAGACGACTGCGATGTCACCATCGTCGCGGGCTGCGGCATCCACAACGGCGGGGACGCGGACAGCAGGCACGACGGGATCCATACCTTCTACATAGGCAAAAACTCCCATGTCAAATATGTGGAAAAGCATTACGGCAGCGGGGACGGCAGGGGCAGCCGGATCATGAATCCGGAGACGGTCGTAGAGCTGGGTGAGAACAGCTTTCTGGAGATGGAAACCGTCCAGATCAGGGGCGTGGACTCCACCAAGCGCTCCACCCGGGCAAAGCTGGCGGACGGCGCAAAGATCATCGTGACGGAAAAGCTTATGACCCACGGTGTCCAGCAGGCGGAGACCTCCTTTCAGGTAGATCTGGACGGCGCGGGCTCCAGCGCGAACATTATCTCCCGCTCTGTGGCGAGAGACGACTCCCGACAGCTTTTCCTATCGAAAATCAACGGCAACAACCGCTGCGCGGGGCATTCCGAATGCGACGGGATCATCATGGATAACGCAAAGGTCAGCGCTATCCCGGAGATCACCGCCAACCATCTGGACGCGGAGCTGATCCACGAGGCCGCCATCGGCAAGATCGCAGGCGAGCAGATCACAAAGCTCATGACGTTGGGGCTGACCGAGGAGGAGGCCGAGGCGCAGATCGTCAACGGGTTCCTGAAATAATGAGCGCAGAGAAAAATCAAGCGGCTGCGAAGCAGGCGATAAAGCGTTGAAAGCGCGGGGTTGCGAGTTAAGATGATGTAATAACCGTATAAAAAACGCGCCTCCGGGTCAAACTGGTATTCCATACTGGTTTGAACCCGGAGGTGTTTTATTATGCAGAAAGAACGTATTACTCAGACCATGGACGGCAACACTGCCGCCGCTCACATCGCTTATTTCTTCAGCGAGGCCGCCGCGGTCTATCCGATCACGCCCTCCTCTCCCATGGCGGAGCTCTGCGGACAATGGGCGGCGGAGGGCAGAAAAAACCTTTACGGAAGCTCCATGAAGCTGGTACAGATGCAGTCCGAGGCAGGCGCGGCAGCTACCGTCCACGGCGCGGCGTTATCCGGCGCGCTGGCGACGACCTTTACCTCTTCTCAGGGACTGCTGCTGATGCTCCCGAACCTGTACCGGATCGCGGGAGAGCTTCTCCCCTGCGTCATCCATGTCGCCGCGCGGACGCTGGCGACTCACGCCCTCTCCATTTTCGGCGATCACTCCGATATCTACGCCTGCCGTCAGACCGGCGCGGCGATCTTTGCCTGCGGGAGCGTACAGGAGATCATGGATCTGGCCCCCGCGGTTCATCTGGCCTCCCTGAAGGGCAGCCTTCCCTTCCTCAGCTTTTTCGACGGCTTCCGCACCTCCCACGAGCTTCGCAAAATACAGGTCTGGTCGGATGACGATCTGCGCTCCCTCTTCGAGCCGGAGGCCCTGGACGCCTTCCGCCGCCGTTCCCTGCATCCCTCCCACGGCAGGGTCTACGGCTCCGCCCAGAACCCGGATATCTTCTTCCAGAACCGGGAAGCCTCCAACCCTTTTTATCTCTGCCTTCCGGAAATCGTCGGGCAGGAGATCGGCCGGATCAACGATCGCCTGGGGACACGGTACGGCCTCTTCGATTACTACGGCGCTCCGAACGCAGAGCACGTTATTGTCGCCATGGGAAGCGTCTGCGAGACCATCCGGGAATATCTGGATTACGCCCGGGATAAGAAATACGGGCTTCTGGCCGTTCATCTGTACCGACCATTCAGCGTGAAGCACTTTCTGGAAAAGCTTCCCGGTTCAATACGGCGACTCACTGTTCTGGATCGCACACGGGAGCCCGGCGCTCCCGGCGAGCCCCTCTACCTGGACGTCGTGTCCGCCCTGCAGCAGGGAGGATGGCTGCAGCCCCACCCCGCGGGGCAGGACGGAGCGCAGAACCCGCCCCGCCCCGACGGCTCTCCGCTCCCTGCAGTAGAGGTTTTCTCCGGGCGCTACGGTCTGAGCTCGCGGGACACAACCCCCGCCCAGATCGCCGCCGTCTACGAAAACCGGGATCGGCAGTTTTTCACGCTGGGAATCGTCGACGACGTCACCCTCCTCTCCCTGCCGGAAAAGCCCCTGCCGGAAACCGCTCCCCCGGACGTGATCTCCTGCAAGTTCTGGGGTCTGGGCGGCGACGGTACGATCAGCGCGACAAAAAACGCCCTCAAAATCATCGGCGCTCACACCGACCTGAATACGCAGGGCTATTTTGAATACGACTCCAAAAAATCCAGGGGGCTGACGATCTCTCACCTGCGCTTCGGAAAGAGCGCCATCCGCAGCGCCTATCTGATCCGTCGGGCGGATCTGGCAGCCTGCCATAATCCCGTCTATCTCCACAAATACAAGATGGCGCAGGAGCTGAAGGACAACGGAATCTTCCTGCTGAACAGCCCCGACCGCGGCGGCGACGCCCGGGATTATCTTCCGGAGGAGACCCTGGATTATATGTCCGCCCATCGAATCCGGTTCTTTGTGATCGACGCGCTGAAAATCGGAAAGGAGACCGGCTTAAACGGGAAGATCAGCACAATCCTGCAGGCCGCGTTTTTCGCGGTATCCGGCCTGCTGCCGAAAGACCGGGCGATCGGGCTGATGAAGGAAGCCGCCCGAAAGAGCTACGGGAAAAACGGGGAAAACATCATCCGGATGAACGAGGAGGCCATCGACCGGGGCTTTTCCGAGGTGCGGGAGCTGCCGGTCAGCCCGTCCCGAAAAAATCCTTCGCGGGATACAACTTGTTCTCTCCCGGACAGGGCAAATTCCCAGCCGAATGAAAGCCCGGCCACGCCGCCACAGAGCTCGTCCTCGGACAGCCGGAATCTTCCGCAGGACAACAAAGCGCCTCTGCGCGCTTCCCTGGATAACGCTCCGCTGCCGGATCGCCCGGAAATCCTGGACTATGTCCGCCGGATCGAGTAGGAGGCGGTGACTAGCCGCCGTCCTCTCACAGCACCGTGCATACCGT
>JAMPIG010000142.1 GCA_023662875.1 Roseburia sp.
GCCAATCTTGTCCATATAATAGAATCGAAAGGATGATTCTATTATCCAAGGGCTATAATAAAATCGAAGAGATGATTTTATTATCCAAGGGCTATAATAGAATCGAAAGGATGATTCTATTATCCAAGAGCTATAATAAAATCGAAAGGGATTCTATTATCCGCCGATCCCGCGAAAGGAGACAAGTATGGCAAGAGGACAGCGTAAAACGATCGAAGAAAAGATTACTGCAAAACAGGAGCTGATCGAGGCTCTGATGACCCGGGTGGAGTCGGAGAAACGGGAGTTGGAGGAGCTTTATCAGGAGAAGAAAAAGAAGGAGCTGGAGGCGGTAAGCAATATGATTGCGGACGCCGGGCTACAGCCGGAGGAGGTAGCCGAGATGCTCCAGGAGTACAGAAGAAGCCGGGAAAAGGCGTCGGCGTGATGACAGGAAACAGACATGTGACGAACAGGAGCCGACGCAGCCCCGGGAGGGGAAGTGCAGGCTCCTGTCTGTTATCCGCATGTTTCTGCTCTTCTTAAAATTCCGTCCAGGCTCTTCATCGCTTTGAAGAGCGTCAAATTCAGTCCAGATTTTTCATCGCTTTGGAGAGCGTCAAATTCAGTCCAGATTTTTCACTGCCGTGGAGAGCATCAGCTTAATCCGGTTCAGCTGGTTGACCTCGCTTGCGCCGGGGTCGTAGTCGATGGCTACGATATTGGACTTCGGATAGCTGTGCCGCAGGGATTTGATGACGCCCTTTCCAACGACATGGTTGGGCAGACATCCGAAGGGCTGGGTGCAGACGATGTTCGGGACGCCGTCGTGGATCAGCTCCACCATCTCGCCGGTGAGAAACCATCCTTCCCCGGTCTGGTTGCCGATGGAGACGATGGGCTCCGCGAAGGAAGCAATCTCCCGGATCGGCGTGGGGGCCGAAAAGTGGCGGCTCTTTTGGAACTCCTGTACGGAGGCCCGCCGGAGAACATGCTCGATGGCCCAGATCCCTAAGGAAGAGATACGGGCGGCCTTTTTGCTGGTGCCCAGGTAATCCGCCTTGTACAGCTGGTTATAGAAGCAGTAGAGCATGAAATCGATGAGATCCGGCACGACGGCCTCCGCGCCCTCGCTCTCCAAAAGCTCCACCAGATGATTGTTGCCGGCGGGAGAGAACTTGACCAGAATCTCGCCGACGATTCCGACCCGGGGCTTTTTGACGTCCAGCAGGGGGATCCGGTCGAAGTCCCGGATCATCTCCCGGCAGAGCCGGTTGAACCTTCGCAGGCTGATATGCTTCGCGGACACGAAATCCCGGGCGACCTTCAGCCATTTCTGATGGACGGCCTCGACGCTTCCCGGCGTCGCCTCATAGGGCCGCATCCGATAGACGCAGCGCATGAAGATGTCGCCGAACTGTGCGCCGATTGCGGCGCGTATCAGCATATTGGCGTTTAAATGGAAGCCCGGGTTGCTCTCGATCCCCGCCAGGTTCAGGGAGATCACGGGAATCTGCTCCATGCCGGCCTTCTTTAACGCCCGGCGGATAAAGCCGACGTAGTTTGTGGCGCGGCAGCCTCCGCCGGTCTGGGTCATGATGATGGCGGTTTTGTTCAGGTCGTATTTTCCGGAGAGCAGGGCCTCCATGATCTGACCCACTACCAGAAGGGAAGGGTAGCAGGCGTCGTTGTTGACGTATTTCAGACCCACGTCCACGGAGTGCTTGTTGTCGTTGTCAAGGACGACAAAGTGATAGCCGCAGGAGTTGAAGGCAGGCTCCAGGATCTCAAAGTGGATCGGGGACATCTGGGGACAGATGATGGTATAATCCTTCCGCATTTCCTCGGTAAAGGGAGCCTTGACGATAGCGGAGGAATGCAGGGTGCGCTCCTTCTTCTGCTTCTCCCGTACCCGGATGGCGGACAGGAGGGAGCGGATTCGGATCCGGGCCGCGCCCAGATTGTTGACCTCGTCGATCTTCAGGCAGGTATAGATCTTTCCCGAGCCGGACAGGATATCGTTCACCTGGTCGGTCGTGACGGCGTCCAGTCCGCAGCCGAAGGAATTCAGCTGGATCAGATCCAGATTCTCCACGGTTTTTACATAGCTTGCAGCGGCGTAAAGTCGGGAATGGTACATCCACTGGTCGGAGACGATCAGGGGCCGCTCGGGACAGCCTAAGTGGGATACGGAGTCCTCCGTCAGCACCGCCAGATCGAAGGAGGTAATCAGCTCCGGGATGCCGTGGTTGATCTCCGGATCGATATGGTAAGGGCGGCCGGCCAGGACAATCCCGCGTTTTCCGGTTTCCTTCAGCCAGGCAATGGTTTCCTCGCCCTTTTTCTGAATGTCAAGCCGGGCGTTCCCCAATTCCTGCCAGCCCTTTTTCACAGCTGCTCGTACCTCCTCGGGAGGAAGCTCTTTAAATTCCCGCAGCAGGGCCTGCGTGACGGTATCCTCGTCCCGGAAGGACAGGAAGGGATTGCGCAGCCGGAAGGCTCCGCCGGAAATTTCCTCCACATTATTCTTGATGTTCTCGGAGTAGGAGGTGACGATGGGGCAGTTGTAATGGTTGTTCGCGCCGGGAACCTCGTCCCGCTCGTAAAACAGCGCGGGATAGAAGATAAAATCCACGCCCTGATGAATCAGCCAGGAGACATGTCCGTGGGCCAGCTTGGCCGGATAGCATTCGGACTCGCTGGGGATGGACTCGATTCCCAGCTCATAAATCTTACGGTTGGAGCTGGGAGAAAGGACGACGCGGTATCCCAGCTCGGTAAAAAAGACATGCCAGAAGGGATAATTTTCGTACATGTTTAAGACTCTCGGAATTCCCACCGTGCCCCTGGGAGCCTGATCCGGCTCCAGGGAAGGATAGGAGAAGAGCCTCTGCAGCTTATATTCAAAGAGGTTGGGTACCTGATGGGCGTTCTTCTGGCCGCCGATGCCCCGCTCGCAGCGGTTGCCGGAGATAAACTGCCGTCCGCCGGAAAATTTATTGATGGTCAGGCGGCAGCTGTTGGTGCAGCCCCTGCATTTCGCCATACTGGTCTCGTAGCGGAGGGCGCAGAGCTTCTCGTAGGAGAGCATGGTGCTGACAGCCCCTTCCTCCCGGCGCTCCCGGGCGATCAGCGCCGCCCCGAAGGCACCCATAATCCCGGCGATATCCGGCCGGGTCGCCTGACAGCCAGCGATTTTTTCAAAGCTCCGCAGCACGGCGTCGTTGTAGAAGGTGCCGCCCTGGACGACGATGTTTTTACCCAGCTCCGAAGCGTCGGAGACCTTGATGACCTTAAAGAGGGCGTTCTTGATCACGGAGTAGGCCAGCCCCGCGGAGATGTCCGCCACGCTCGCCCCCTCCTTCTGTGCCTGCTTTACCTTGGAGTTCATAAAGACCGTGCAGCGGGTTCCCAGGTCGATGGGATGCTCCGCGAACAGGGCTGCCTGGGCGAAGTCCTGCACGCTGTAGTTCAGGGACTTCGCGAAGGTCTCGATAAAGGAGCCGCAGCCGGAGGAGCAGGCTTCGTTGAGCTGCACGCTGTCAACCGTGTGATCCTTGATCTTGATGCATTTCATGTCCTGACCGCCGATATCCAGGATGCAGTCCACCCCGGGATCGAAGAAAGCAGCCGCGTAATAATGGGCCACGGTCTCTACCTCGCCGTCGTCCAGCAGGAAGGCGGCCTTCATCAGCGCCTCGCCGTAGCCGGTGGAGCAGGCCCGGGCGATGCGGACGCCCTCGGGGAGGGTCTCATAGATCTCCTTCAGGGAGCGGATCGCCGTCTTTAACGGACTGCCGTCGTTGCCGCTGTAAAAGGAGTACAGCAGGGAGCCGTCCTCGCCGACCAGAGCGATTTTCGTAGTCGTGGAGCCGGCGTCGATGCCAAGGTAGGCATTCCCCTGATAGGAAGAAAGAGGGGCCGTTCCTACCTTATGCTGTCCGTGGCGCTCCAGAAAAGCGTCGTAGGCGGCCTGGTTCTCAAACAGAGGCTCCATCCGCTCTACCTCAAACTCCATCTTAATCTCGGAGGAAAGCTTCCCGACCATCTCCTCCATGGTATAGGAAACGTCCTCCTTCGCGTTCAGCGCCGCGCCGATGGCGGCGAAGAGATGGGAGTTGTCCGTATCGATAACGTGTTCCGCATCCAGCTTCAGGGTGCGGATAAAAGCGGCCTTCAGCTCGGAGAGAAAGTGCAGGGGGCCGCCCAGAAAGGCCACATGCCCCCGGATGGGCTTGCCGCAGGCCAGGCCGGAGATGGTCTGGTTGA
>JAMPIG010000143.1 GCA_023662875.1 Roseburia sp.
ACACATATCTTGAAGGTCAACATCACATTTCTTGTATACAATAGAATTCACGCTTTGCAAGGATTCCATTGTCATGAGTCAGAAACGTCCCGGTCGCCGAAGCGGAAAACCTGAGAGACAAAGTGAGGGAAAAGAAAGTGGCGGAATTATTTGCAGATATGGAGAAACTGGATATCCAGGCGGGGCGCAGAAATACGGCGGAACAAAGACAGATCGCTGAGGAACAAAGGCAGGTAGCGGAGGAACAAAGACAAAGAGCCGAAGCTGCGGAACGGAATCTTGAAGCAACAAAGCGGAGCCTCGAGGCCAAAGCGCAGACAGCCGAAAGGGCAATCGCGTTATTGGTCGAAAGTTTCCGAAGTGCCGGAATGACCCGTGAGGCGGCCAGCCAAAAGCTGATGGAAAAGGCTGGTCTGACGGAAGAGGAAACGAAGGCAGCAACAGGGCGTTACTGGCCTTCGTAAAGGCTCCTCGCCATAAGATCAGAAAACAGCAGTTACAGGATATGTTCAGACAATTATTTTCTCCATCGCTTCCGCCAGCCCCTCCGGAATCCCGCCGCCCATAGATAACAGCTTCTTCAGGGGCATACCCTTCATCTGGTTCAGCATGGGATTCTCCAAAAGCGGGCCAAGATACTTTGACAGGACATTTCTCGCCTGCTCGTTTTCCAGCAATGTCCCCAGGGGCAGATCCAGGGCGGAAGGCCGGATTTCATGCACTGTGCCGGAGGGCTCGAGGACGGGCCGCACATTCCAGGCAAGCTCCGCCGTATATTCTCCCAAAGACGCGGTGAGCCGCATGGGGCCTGCCTGTTCCCCCGGTTTGACGACTGCCATAACCCTCCCCTCGTACAGGGGGCAGATCCCGCCGCTGTAAAGCTCCTCCCGATCCGGCTTCGGATCCGCGCTGCCAAGGGCCAGCAGGACGCCGTTCTCCACGGCGACCCTTACCTCGCCGGTCTCCCCGTAAACCCGTCTTCCCTGCGAATCCCGGGCTTCGATCAAAACAAAATCCAGTTCCTCGCTGCCCGCCGCGAAATCCGTCCTGCTGCCGGTAAGCTGTAAGCAGGCGGCGCTGCCCGCCGTCTCCAGGCTGTCCCGGCCAATCTCCCGGCCATCTCGATAAACCACAGCCTCCAGACGTCCCGGCTGATAAGGGAAGGCAAACACTGCCCGATATTCCTGCTCCTTAGAGCAGGGCTTCCGCTCCAGCGGGCGGCCGTCCAGCAAAAGCTCCGCCTCGTCCCCGTCGGCATAAACATGGGCCTCTATCCGCTGTTCCTCGTACCCGGGATAGGTATAATTCCGCTCCACTGGCATCCAGCCCCAGCTTAACCGGGCAAGGTTTTTCCCTGTCAGCTCCGGCGGCAGGCAGAATAGCTTCGGCCCCTTTGACATACCCCACAATATATCCCGATAATCGCTCTGGGGACGTTTTTGACCTAACAGGTCAAAATCAGAGCAGTAGGACAGCAGCCAAGGATATTTCACGGAACCGGGCCGCGGAGCGTCGCTGATCTCCCAGCGTCCGATCCCCGCCTCTCCCAGATATTCCCAGGCCGTCCATACGAAATCCCCGATGACGTGATTGTTTTCCAGCGTAGCCAGCCAGCTCTGGAACGCCGCCCGTGGGTAGCTCTCGGAGCCGTAGATCACACGGTTCGGATACTTCTCCCCGTCATAGGCGTATCTTGCCGTTTTATAATTATATCCGGCCACATCCGCCGGCGCGAAAAACGCCTCCGTCGCCGGTCCCCAGATATCCTTTCCTTCCGCAAAGGCATCGTAAGCCATATTGAGGGCCTGGTTTCCCGTCGTCCCGGCGGCCGGACGCTGCCCGTACTCGACGAAGAGAGAGCAGGCCGTCACCGACACCGGGCGGCTTCCGTCCAGGCTGCGCACCTTGTCCGCCAGCCTCCGGCTCCAGGCGTAGCCGTCCGCGCTGCCGTCCCGCTCCTCCACCTCGTTTCCGGTAGACCACATGACGATAGAAGGATGGTTATCATCCCGGCGGATCATATCCTCCAGATCTCTTTCCCAGCGGTCTTCAAAGTCAAGATGCAGGCCGAAGTTCGTCCGCCCCAGCACCCACTCGTCAAAAGCTTCCTCGATACAAAGCATTCCCAGCTCGTCGCAGGCCCGGAAGATCGACGGGCCGAAAGGATTGTGAGCCAGCCGCAGGGCGTTAAAGCCGCTCTCCTTTAAAATCCGCACCCGGCGGAAATCCGCGTCGTCATACTCCGCCGCCCCCAGCAGTCCCAGGTCATGATGAATACACCCGCCCCGAAGCTTCAGGGGACGACCGTTGAGCAGGAAACCCCGCTTTGCATCCACGGAAACGGTTCGGATCCCTGTTTTCAGCTCCGATCTGTCCTCCCGTTCCCCGCAATACGCGATTGCCTGCAGGGTATACAGCGTCGGCGTATCCGGACTCCAGGGAACGATACCGTCCGCCTCCAGAACCGCGCTGCCGCCGTGATCCGCCTCCTTCTCCGCCAGGATATTTCCTTCCCGGTCGATCAATCGGCAGACGACCCGCTCCGTCTTTTCGGACAACTCGGCGCGTACCGCAATCTCCGCGCGCATTCTCTCCACGGTCTTTGTTCCCGCGCACAGTCCTTCCGAAGCGGCCGCCTCTGACTGCTGTCCTACAAGAGCCTTCTTCTCCTCGCACTGTCCCTCCAAAGACCCTGTCTCTTTGCACATTTCCTCCAGGGTCTTCGTCTCCGCATGCAGTCCCTGGGGCGGAATCGCCCAAGGCTCCCCCATGTGCAGCCAGACATGGCGGTACAACCCCGTCCCCACATACCAGCGTGAGCCCGGCTTCAGGCGGCTGTCAAGATGCAGCTGGATCGTATTTTCCCCGGGATGCAAAAGCTCTGTCACCTCCACCAGCAGACCGGTGTAAGGGTTCTTATGCTTGGCGACAAATTTCCCGTTCACCCAGAGCTCGCATACCCCGGCAATCCCCTCAAATTCCAGCCAGAACCGCTTTCCGGCCGCCTCCGGCTCCAACGCGAAGCTCTTTCGGTAAAACAGCGCCGCCCCATGCGTCCAGCCCTCATTGTCAGCGCTCGGCGCGTCCATACTTCTGGGGAGTTGTATCTGATAATCGTGGGGAAGGTCGGTCTTCCGCCACCCCTGCAGCATCCCGATCATCAAAGGATTCTGCAGATTTCCCTCTACAAACTCCCAGTTCTTATCCAATAAATATCGTTCCATCCTATACCGTTCCTTCCCGCAACGAATCCTTTCTTCCTAAAAGCGTGC
This sequence comes from Roseburia sp., assembly GCA_023662875.1. Taxonomy (GTDB): domain Bacteria; phylum Bacillota; class Clostridia; order Lachnospirales; family Lachnospiraceae; genus Acetatifactor. Next base: position 3,273 of record JAMPIG010000143.1, read on the forward strand.
TTCACATTCTTCCCCGATCATGACAAAGTTTTCTGTCGTATAGAAAGCCTCAAATGGCGCTTTGTCCTATTCCTCCAAAAATTCATAGTTTCCGCTCTCCAACTGCACTGGCGCTTTCCCCGGAAGTACCACTTCCGCTGTAGTGTTCGCCGGAATGGCGACCGAATAGCAGACTTTTCCCTCTGTTTTCTTCCAGCTGCAGGACACCCGCCCATAGGGGGAATCGTAAGAACCTTCCGCTTCTGTCAGTGTTCCGCCGGACACAGGGGCAATGTAAAATTTGTTTTCTCCTGCCACATGGATGCCGCAGACCGTTTCAAACAGGAAAGCGCATACCGCACCGGGCGAATAGTGGTTCATACTCTGCAAAACGGGATGCCCTTCTTCGTCATACCCGTTACAATTTTCCCAGACCGTAGTTGCCCCTTGCTCCACCATGGCAAGCCAGCCCGGAGCCACTGTATTTTCCAACATCTTGTACGCCGTATCCACATAACCGTACTGCACGAGGATGCTCAGGACAAAAGGCGTGGAGAGGAAGCCTGTCCCCACAGTATAATTTCTCCGGATAGCGTCCGCATTCAAATCCGCAGCCACGCTCTCCGCTGTCTCCCCATCCAACAGCCCCAGCGCAAGAGCGCGTACCATAGGTGCCTGCCGGGGTGCGTTGATATGCCCATCCTTTACAAAATAGTAGTGATACGCCTTCTTTGCCCCTTGGGAGTACTCCCCGCACTGCGCCGCCTCCTCCTCACGGCCGATCTGACGGAGCATTTCCGCAAGCAGCCTCATGGAGTAATGCATATAAGCGGCTGTCAGCTCCTGTTTCGGCTGCACCAGCTCTTTTCCGCCGTCCACACCCGGCTCACACCACTCGCCCCAGTGAAGCCCGCTTTCGATGACATATTTCTGCC
>JAMPIG010000144.1 GCA_023662875.1 Roseburia sp.
CAGCTCCACCCGGCTGCCTCACGGCACATGAGAGGTTCCGCTTAGTGCTGCTTTGTTCCCAACCTGACACGGTTCACAGATTCCCATTGCGCAAGACCGAATTTCAACATTATGCCATGGATGCACGGCTTTATCAGTTTAAAGGTTTTTCGGCGTTTTGTCAAGCAGTTGTTGCGAAGCGAGGGGGAAACGTGGTACAATGATTCTGCCTTCGCAGAATCCGAGCCAGCATACGCTGTCTCGTCGCCGCATGCGCGGCGCATTGTACCCGGCAATCCATGGCTTTCATACAATAGAATTTGCGCTTCGCGAAAATTCTATTGTCACGAATCAAATGTCTGCTTCGCAGCCGCTTGATTTTCTGCGCACATGGTAAAATAATCGATGATAGAAGGAGGAGAACAGCATGAATAAAAGCGCGCTATATCAGTTATCTTACGGGGTTTATGTGATCAGTACCTGGGACAAGGGGAGGGCGACAGGCTGTACCGCAAACAGCGCGATGCAGATTACGTCGGATCCGGCGACAGTTGCCGTGAGCATCAACCATGACAATTACACAAATCAGTGCATCAGAGAGACGAAACGGTTTACCGTATCGATTTTGGGCGAACATACGGATCCGGGCGTGATCGGAACCTTTGGCTTTTACAGCGGGAAGGATACGGACAAGTATGAGAAGGTGCAGCCGATGATTAAGGAGTGTATGCCTGTGGTTGCGGACGCCTGCGCCTACCTTGTCTGCGAGGTTATCGACAGCATGGAGACCTCCAGCCATACGGTGTTTCTGGGGAAGGTGCTGGACGCGGATGTGCTGCGGCAGGACGCACCGATGACCTACGCGTATTATCATAACGTGATCAAGGGGAAGAGCCCGAAAAACGCGCCTACCTACCAGGGGGACTGAGAGGATTCGGACGCGGCGGGAAAGAATGAGGGCGGGGTTACATGAAGATAAAGGTAAAAGAGATGAGGTATGAGGATGTGCTGGCTAAGCCGGTCGAACATCATCGGCTTCCGCAGCGGCCGGGGATCCTGTTCCGGACATTGTTAAAGCTGCTTTCCATACCGGATTTGAGGGCTACTAATTTTTCCTGCAGCAAGCAGGGTATGGAGAAGCTGGGCAGGGACGAGCCCTGTCTGATCCTGATGAACCATTCCAGCTTTATCGACTTGAAAATCGCGGCTACGGTGCTTTACCCGCGGGCGTTTAACATTGTATGCACGTCGGACGGCTTTGTGGGGAAGAACTGGCTGATGCGGGCGATCGGCTGTATTCCCACCAGCAAGTTTGTGACGGATATGGGGCTGGTTCGGGACATGCTGTATGCCATGAAAAAAAAGAATTCCTCCATACTGATGTTTCCGGAGGCCAGCTACAGCTTTGACGGCACGGCCACGCCGCTGCCGGACAGCCTTGGGAAATGCCTGAAGATCCTGGGAGCGCCGGTGGTGATGATCCGTACCTACGGAGCCTTTTCCAGGGATCCGTTGTATAATAATTTGAAGCTGCGCAAGGTAGATGTGTCGGCGGAGATGGAGTACCTTCTGTCCCCGGAGGACATTGCGAAGAAAAGCGTGAAGGAGCTGAACGATATTCTGGCGGAGCGATTCGGCTTTGACAATTTCCGGTGGCAGCAGGAAAACAAAATCCGCATCGCCGAGGCGTTCCGGGCGGACAGCCTGAACAGAGTGCTGTATAAATGTCCTCACTGCAAAGCGGAGGGGAAGATGCTGGGAAAGGGAACGCGGCTGACCTGCGGCAGCTGCGGGGAAGGGTATGAGCTGGACGAGTACGGGTATCTGCGGCGGCTGGAGCCGGGAGAAAACGCTGAGGCGGCGGAAAAGCAGCCGGGCAGAGGGCTCGATGCGGAGGAAGCGGCGGGAAAGCAGCCGGGTAGAGGACCCGATGCGGAGGAACCGGGCGAAATTGTATTTTCTCATATCCCGGACTGGTATCGCTGGGAGCGGGAGTGCGTGAGGAGGGAGCTGGAGGAGGGTACATACCGTCTGGATATCGCGGTGGATATTTGTATGCTGGTGGATACCAGGAGCGTCTACCGGGTAGGAACGGGCAGGCTGCGGCACAGCGCCGAGGGCTTTCACCTTACGGGCTGCGACGGAAAGCTGGATTACTCGCAGAAGCCTTCCGCGTCCTACAGCCTTTACGCGGATTATTACTGGTATGAGATCGGGGATATGATCTGTATCGGAAACACGGATGTACTGTATTATTGCTTCCCGACGGAAGGCGGAGACGTCGTAGCGAAGACCAGACTCGCCACAGAGGAGCTGTATAAGATGGTGCGGGTGGGGAAGGGCCGCAGGGCAGGAGCGCGAGAAGAAAAATAGTGTGAATGGACGCTGACTCTATGACGGGACAAGCCAGTCAGGAAGGATAAAGGAGGCGGGGCGGTTCCTTCATTCCGGAACCGTACCCGCCTCTTTCTCCGCCTTGTTTCTGGCGCGGAGCTCGGTAAAGAAGAGCTTCAGCATACCGCTGCATTCCTTTTCCAGGATGCCTCTTGTGACAGAGACCTGATGGTTGAACTGAGGCATCTCCAGAATATTTAAGATAGAACCGGCGCAGCCGGCCTTAGGGTTCATGCAGCCCATAACGACCTCCGGAATACGCGCCTGGACGATGGCTCCCGCGCACATCTGACAGGGTTCCAGGGTAACATAAAGGGTGCAGCCCTCCAGCCGCCAGTCGCCGATAAATTTGCTGGCCCGCCGGATCGCAGTGATCTCTGCGTGGGCCAGTGTATTTTTATCCGTGTTCCGGCGGTTGTAACCGCGTCCGATGATCCGCCCCTGATAAACGACGACGCATCCGATGGGAACCTCGCCCAGGCGGTATGCTTTTTTCGCCTGCTTCAGGGCCTCTTTCATAAACTTTTCCTGGACAGAGATGATTCCAGTCATGTCTCCTCCTGATGCTTCTTGCTTTTTCTTGTGCGCGCGGCAGTCAAACCCGCGCGCTTTTCCGGAACTGTTTTTCGCCTGTCGAACCCGTGCGTTTTTCGGAACCGCTGTTCGACTGTTGGTTTCATGTGTGTCTTTGGAATCGCTATCCAACTGTCGAACCCGTGCGTTTTCCGAAATTGGCCTTCGGCTTCTGATTTTTCGCGTGCTGGCTCCTGAAAGGGCTTGCGCCGACGGAATCAGCCGTTTTCCGCCTCGGCGCTCTCGCCTGCTGTTTTTATCGTCCAATATCCGTCGTAAGCGTAGCCGCTGTGGCCGATCAGCAGATCCTCGGATTTGGCATAGCCTGCCCTCTGCAGCGCCTTAATCCTTTCCACCGCATAGATCGGAGCCTTCGTCAGGACGCCGCCGTTGCCGTCTACCAGCTCCGAGACGGAGGGAGTAACCAATGAAAAGAGGTCGTACAGCAGGTTTTCCTCCTCACAGTCGCTTCTCACGTCGATCCGTAAAATTCCCATGGCGTTGAAGGCGTCCTCGGAAACCCGAAGGCAAAGCTCTACCGTCCCGATTACCTGAGACGCAGATTTATCCACAATGGAAAGACGGGCAAACCAGCTGTTCTGATAAGCCTGCATCCAGAAATCAAGAGCGTCCGCCATATGCTTCATGGTAGGATAGTAGAAGTTATCGCCGTTGCAGTTGTCGCTGTTAAAAAAGGGCAGGGCGTTCTTGTCGCTGTAAACCTTTAATAAATCCTGGCAATCCTCTTTCTCAATCATTCGCAGTAAAAATCTTTCGTTTTCCAGTACGCGGCGCTTTTGATAGATGTTCATTTGGTTCCCTCCGTTTGTCGTATTCCCGCCAGTCTGCGCTCCTCCGGCCGCGCGATATGACGCTTGGCGGCGAAAGCTTATTCCTGACAATGGAACTCCTGCGAAGCAGGAAGCCTGTCGTTCATGACAAGTGAAACAGCTTACGGTTTCGTCTTGTTTGAGCCGGTTGACATTTCTATGTTTCTCAATATAGTATAAAAGGAAAGCGGAGGGATGTCAACGAGCTTGGGGCATCGGGCGGCGCTGCTGTTGATCGCAGCTGAAGACAGAGGGGATTGTTTGTCGGCGAAAGGACACTTTGATTCTTGCAGAAAAGCCGTTCCTGTGATATTCTGACAGTAAGAAAGCCCGTCGGCCGCGCAGGCGGTGCGGGAGCAGAAAAAGCCCGTCGGCCGCGCAGG
>JAMPIG010000145.1 GCA_023662875.1 Roseburia sp.
AATGGAGTAGACGGGAGTCGAACCCGTGTCCAAAAGCCCATTCCCTGTCCTTCTACTATCATAGTCCGTTTTCTCAGAGAAGCCGAAGGCTTCTCTCCTTCCCCGCAGTGACAGAAAACGGACAATCTGCCGCATTGGGTAGCTTCATCCTACGCCCGCGCGCGCAAAGCTTAACGCGCGTCGTTTCTCACATCGTCGACGCCCGGATTCCGGAGTGTGAGTGCTCCGGAGCGGACGAGCGCCCTTAAGGGCGCGTCACTCACGCGAACCGAACGAATCGGTTACGCAGCAAGCGCTAACTGAGGTCTATCTTCAGCGTTTAATTTAATGGTGCGATTAACGTGTCGCAACGGATAGCTTCTCCAGCTGCAAGGCCCCTGTCGAAACCTTGACTACCCCGAATTATTGTAAGTATAGCGGATTACAGACCTTCTGTCAATCCTTTTTTCGAAAGCCTGTTCGTTTATTTCAGCAAGCCTGTTTTGAATTTGTTCCACATGGGGCAAGCGGGCGTGCTTGCGTGCACATCTGCCCCACAAATTCAGTATGAAAATCTTTGATTTCCATACCTTCGGTTACAAATTTTTTATCTTAAATTCCCGTTCTGTCTCCCTTCTTGCATCCTTTTTCGCGATATCCTCCCTCTTATCATACAGCTTTTTCCCTCGGGCAAGCCCGATCTCCACCTTCGCCCGGCCCTCCCGGAAATAGACCTGAAGAGGAATCAGCGTATAACCCTTCTCCGCCGTTTTTCCGGCCAGCTTATTGATCTCATACTTATGCATCAGGAGCTTCTTTACCCGCAGAGGATCCTTGTTAAAAATATTCCCCTTTTCGTAGGGACTGACATGCATCCCATAGACAAAGACCTCTCCGTTTTCAATCCGGATAAAGGACTCCTTGATACTGCACTTTCCCATCCGCATGGACTTTACCTCCGTCCCGTGCAGCGCGATCCCCGCCTCGTAGGTCTCGTCGATAAAGTAATCGTGATAAGCCTTTTTATTGTTGGCGATCAGCTTCCTCGCCTCATTCTGCTTTGCCATTTTCTTTCCTCATTTTCCTTATTTCTGCGCCGCTTTTTCGGCAGGCGATTCATAGCGCAGACTAAAATACGCGCCGGGAGCTATTCGCTTTACGTCTCCTCCCCGACTTCCGTCCGCGAATCCGCAAGCTCGAAATACACCGTGCGGCTCACGCGCTCACAGTTTACCACCCGCACACCTGCCCGCATCCCCAGTCGATAGACACGTCCCGTATTCTCTCCCCTCAGCTCACACTTCTCCTCGTCATAAAGATAAAAATCATCCGTCATCCTGTTTACGGGAATAAGCCCCTCCACGGTATTGGGCAGCTCCACGTAGATTCCCCAGCCCGTAACGCCGCTGATTACGCCCTCGAAGCATTCCCCGATATAAGCCTCCATATACTCCGCCTTTTTCAGCTTCTCGGTCTCCCGCTCCGCCTCGGATGCCCTGCGCTCCGTCTCGGAGGACTGCTTTGCCACCTCCGGCAGGATTCCGCGGTAGTGCTCCGCGCGCTCCTCTCCCAGCCTTCCCCGAAGCTGGTCTTTTATAATGCGATGAATCTGCAGATCGGGATACCGACGGATCGGAGAGGTAAAATGACAGTAACAGGCGCAGGCCAGGCCGAAATGCCCCGTACATTCCACGCTGTACTTTGCCTGCCGCATACTGCGGAGAGCCAGTCTGCTGATCATCGCCTCCTCCGGCTGTCCGGCGATCTTCGCCAGCAGCTTTTGGATCTCCTTTGGATGAACCTCCTCGCCGCTTATCTTCGCCCCCGCTCTCCCCACCGCTTTCATCGAATAACCGAAGCCGCGAATCAGGGCGGAAAGCTTCCGGATTCGCTCCCCGTCCGGCACATCGTGAACCCGGTATAAAAAGGGTGCCTCCATCCAGTAAAAGTGCTGGGCAACCGTCTCGTTGGCCGCCAGCATAAAGTCCTCGATGAGATCCGTCGCCACATTGCGCTCATAAGGCAGGATCTCCAGGGGATGCCCCTCCCCGTCCAAAACAATCTTACACTCCGGGAAGTCAAAATCGATGGAGCCGCGCTTTCTTCTCTTTTCCCGCAGCACCGCCGCCAGCTCCGCCATCCCGCGCAGCATGGGAAGCAGCTCCTCATAAGCGCCGCGCTCCTCTTCGCTCCCCGCGGCCTCATCCCGCTCCAGAAGTTCCTTCACCACAGTATATGTCAGCCGCTTCCTGACCTTGATGACCGATTCGCAGATTTCATGGTCAACAATCTCACCGCCCACATCTACCGTCATCAGACAGCTTAAAGCCAGCCGCTCCTCCCCCTCGTTCAGGGAACAGATCCCGTTCGACAGCACTCTGGGCAGCATAGGAATCACCCTGTCCGCCAGATAAACACTGGTTCCCCGATTCAGGGCTTCCCGATCCAGCGCGGAATTCTCCTGCACATAATTCGTCACATCGGCAATATGGACGCCCAGATGATAATACGCTCCGTCAAAGGACAGGCTGACTGCATCGTCCAGATCCTTCGCATCCTCCCCGTCGATTGTTACCATGACGACATCCCGCAGATCCCTTCTGCCGACCCTGTCCGCCTGGGAAACCGCCTTCGCTACACGCTCCGCCTGATTTTCCGCCTTCTCCGAAAATTCAATCGGCATCTCGTAGCCTCTGGCGATCGCCAGGATATCTACCCCCGGATCGGTCAGATGACCCAGGATCTCCGTTATCCGCCCCTCCGGACTGCGCCGATCCGTCCCGTAATCCGTAATCTCCGCCACCACCTTATGGCCGTTTACCGCTCCCCCGGAGCAGCCCCCGGGAATAAAAATATCGCTGGGAATCTTCGGATTATCCGGAATCACAAAGCCATAATTCTCCTTCCGGCATTCATAGCTTCCCACGACCTGCTTAATACCTCTGGCGAGAATTTTTACCACACGGGCCTCCCGGCGCTTTCCCGCTCCCTGCGGCAGAAGCCGCACCAGCACCGTGTCGCCGTGAAAGGCGCCGTTCGTCTCCTCCTCCGGAATAAACAGATCCTCTCCGCCCGCCGTCGTCTCCACAAAACCGAAGCCCCGGCTGTTGCCGATAAATTTCCCCGTCAGGATACCGCCGTCCGGCTTCTGATATTTCCCTCCCCGGGTTATCATCAGGCGTCCCTCTTCCTCCAGCTGACGCAGAATCGATCGAAACTCCTCTCTTTCCTCCGCCGCCACCTGCAGAAAAACCGCCATCTCCTTTTCCTTCATGGGAACATATTTCGGATCCTCCACAAGCTCGCAGATCATATCTTTTCTTTTTTCTCTGATCTCTTTTTCCATCTTATACCCTTTATATCCCTTTCAGCAGGGCCTGTGCCCGTGCAAGCACGGTTTCTCGCAAGCTGAGCTCCTGACTCTGCCCGCGCGGGCGCGAATCAGCAGACTCGGGAAGCTTCGCTTCCCTCGTTCGCGTTGCTCGTCAGAACCTCAATCCACTCGAAACTCGTGCAAGCACGGTTTCGCATGGATTGAGGTTCTGACTCTGCTGATTCGCGCAAAAAAACACTCCTGTGACGCCACAAGAGTGTTATAAACGGTAATTTAAAATACATTCAGATTCAGGACTACCGCAAGCACCATGAACAACACGGCGAGCAGCCGGGTAAACTTTACAAGCTGGCCTTCCATCGACCTTCCCTTGTTCTTACCCCAGTAAGTCTCGGCCGCACCGCTGATCGATCCCAGCCCCGCCGACTTACCTTCCTGCATCAGTACCAACACGACAAGCGCCACGCAAATTATAATAAAAATGATTGTCAAAACAATTCTGAGAGCTCCCATCTCACACCTCCTAATGTCAAGCACTCTTTATGCTACCATATTGTCCGAAATATTTCAACCACTTTTGTGGCAAAAATTTATATTTTCGTTGATTTTCCTTTCGTATATTTTCCATCTGAACCTTTATAATTATCAGCAATGGAATTTTTGAACATTTCTCTTCTCCCCTCCCGTCCAAAAGTGTAATTTATACTGAATTATGTTAATTTTATTCAGCCGCATATAGCCCGA
>JAMPIG010000146.1 GCA_023662875.1 Roseburia sp.
TTCGCCGTCGGTATGGCGGGAACCGGATTCTTTATCTGGTACGGCGGCGCGCACAGGGGAAGCCTTGTATCTCTGATCGGTATCTACATCTCCTACGGATTCATCATGGGAATCGGCTTGGGAACCGGATACCTGTCCCCTGTCAAGACCCTGATGCTCTGGTTCCAGGATCGCAAGGGCCTGGCAACCGGGCTTGCCGTTGCAGGCTTCGGCGCCGCAAAGGCGATCGCAAGCCCTATCATGCAGGCGATGCTGGATTCTCTCGGAGACGGCGGCATCTACAAAATGTTCCTGATTCTGGCCTGTGTCTATTTCGTTATGATGTTTGTGGGGCATCTGCTGCTGGCGAAGCCCGCTGACTGGCACGAGCCCGCTTCCCAGGAAAAGGGCGCGAGGGCCGTCGACGTTATCAAGACAAAGCCCGTTGTGTTCGTCGGTATCTGGCTGATGTTCTATCTCAATATTACCTGCGGCCTGGCGCTGATCTCTCAGGAGAAAATGATTATCAAGTGTATCGGCCTGGCGGGTATGGCTGGCGTTCTCTCCTCCATCACCGCCGTGTTCAACGCAGGCGGGCGTCTCGGCTTCTCCGCGTGGGCGGATACCATGAAGGACAGAAATACCGTTTACAAGATTATCTTTATCTTATCCATCGCGGCTACCGGCCTTGTTATTTTGACCCAGGGTATCACTAATATGGGCGCGAACACGCTGTTTATGATTCTGGTTCTGATCCTGCTCTTCGTCGTCAACGCCGGTTACGGCGGCGGCTTCAGCAATGTCCCCACGCTGTTGTCCGACCACTACGGAATGCAGAATATCAGCGCAATCCACGGCATCACCCTCTCCGCGTGGGCGATTGCCGGACTCACCGGAAACCAGGTGGCTACCTTTATTGTAAATCACGTCGGCTCCTTCAGCGACGACGGACACGGCAACCAGATCAACCCCGTGGGCTATCAGTCGGTGCTGTATCTGACGGTTGTGCTCTATATCATTTCCCTGCTGATCAGTATCTTCATGGTAGGGGGAAAGAAAAAGAAGGAAGCGTAAAAAAAACCCCGCCCCGGCCAAAAAGCCGGGGCGGTTTTTTTCATTGCGCATGAGGCTTTGTCTCAAGTCCAAGCTTTTCGATAATCCGGTCTGCGGCCTCGTCCGGCGTCAGATTTGTGTTATCAATCTTTATATGGTTCTCAAACCAGACCTCGCCGGGATTTGTATTGAGCCTGTGCTCCTTTGCCGTTTTCAGAAGGTCTGCCTTGCTCCACTCAACATTCCTTTTTGTCGCTTTCATCTCCATCCGATGCGGCGTCACATTTCTCTCAAGTCTGGTCTGCAGATCGGCGCTTAGCTCGACAAAATAGAAATTTCCCCCGCCCGCCTCGAATAAACGGGCCAGTCCCGTCAGATAATCTCTTTCCTCCTGCAGTTCAAACGCACAGACATAGGTAAACAGCATATCTATGTTATGCTTGATTGCCAGCTCAAACGCTTTTTCTCTGAAGGCGGCATTAAATTCCCTCTGTGCCGGTGTGCCAAAGCCGAATATCTTATCCGATACCTCGATACTGTCATGATTCGTCATCAGGTGATAATTTGTTTTATCTCTTATGCTTTCCGCGACCGTCATCTTCCCTACCGCCTGAGGCCCGCATATTACAATTAAATCAGCCATGGCTCCCCCACTTATTCCGTTCCGGTAAAATTCTGCTATCTTGCACAGAAAACCCTACCTGCTTCCGGGTTGTCCGTATCTTCCCATCGCTCTGTAATTTCACTTTTCGCATCCCCAGAGGCAGCAACAGCTCACTGTCCGCAGGAATAAATCCTTACCACAGGCCCTTCCTTCGCGCCCTCCAGCACAGCGGTCGCGTCCGCTCCGTTCAGCCAGGCGAGCGCTTTACTGTCCGTATCGATTGTCGGCCTCCACTCGCCGCCAACGTCCCTGTTCACAATATGAATCCGGCAGCGTTCGCCAGCCCTGTCAAGTCCCTCCAGCGTATAATCTGCGCAGATATCCCTTGAGCCATCCTTATAATACTTCTGGGTATCGCAGCCGCCGGGAAGAACCGTCCCATGAAAAAGCTCCGTGTCGCAATATCCTGTAAAGTAGATTCGCGACTCCCTGCAATCGTCCCGCTCCTCGGATTCCGTATACGTAATAATTACGCGGATTGTAAGCAGCTCTTCCCGTTCCAGCAGAAACTGCCTGACGGAAGCGGCGGCGCTTTCCCGCTGCTCCTCCGTGACCCCGTGTCCCATATCGCGTATCAGCTGCAGGCGGCATTGGCCGGGAGCGTAATTTTCCTTCGCACGAATCGCGTAGGAATAATTGACAACCATATCTTCCAGACCCTGTAAAATCAACACAGGCCCCTGATAGGGCCTCAGCTCCTTATAAACATCCATTCCTACTGCCGTGTCATGAAATACTCTTCCCAACAGAATCGCCCCACAGTCAAGGATGTCCGGCACGCTTTCCACATCGTATCTCGCGCCTCCCAGGCCGCCCATCCTTGCATGGTCAGGAATACACAGGGCGGGGAAGACCATAACCAGCTTCTTAATCTCCTCCCCTAGCTTCGCCGCGGTCAGCCCGGAAATCAGGCCGCCCTGACTGCAGCCAAACAGGATCAGATTCTTTTCGTCGATATAAGGGAGCGCCTTTACATAACGGATTACAGCGATCAGATCCTCCACCTGCGTCCATACCGTCGTCTCCGTCGTTTCCCCTTCGCTCTTTAACTCTTCCGGCGCAAGCGTCCTGCTGCCCCCGCAGAAGCTGAAGCTGAACGCGGCGTATCCCCACCTTGTAAAAATCCTGCAGTATTCCGCCTCACTGGTGTAATCTCCGGTAAAGCCATGGCTGGCAATAATAACCGGATAGGGGCCTTCCCCCTTCGATGCTTCCGGCAGGTACTGCATACCCCGGATCCGTAAGCCGTCCCGCTGGCAAAAAAACATGGTCTCCCGATCTATCGATTCCATCCTTTGTCCCTCCATCCTGCTGATCTCCGCGGCAATGAGCCAGGCGTCCGCGAAGCGGACATTTTGCGAATGCGACGAGGGCCGCAACATACCACCATAGCGTCCCCTCTCCGTTCCTCCTTCAGATTACGTCGATCCTCTCGAAATACCGGATCAGAATATCCGCGCAGTTTTCCGCCCCTAAAACCGACGTATCCAGGATCATATGATAATTATTGACGTCTCCCCAGACTCTTCCCGTGTTCTGATGATAATATGCCGCCCGTTCTTTATCGTTCTTTTCGATCAGGCTCTTTGCTTCGTCGTAGGACAGCGCCTCCTTCTTCATGATGCGCTTGATCCGATCCTCCTTATCCGCACAGATATAAATATTAAAAACATTCGCTTTATCCTTCAGGATCTCGGAGGCACAGCGGCCCAGGATAATACAGGGATGCCCTGCCAGCTCCCGAATCACCTCCGCCTCGCTGGCAAAATCATTCTCATGGAGTTCATTTTCAATATAGGCCTTATCATAAACCGGGATTTCCAGTTTCCGGGAAAGCTGCTCAGCGATCATGCTCGCCCCTGTGCCAAAGCGTCGACTCATTGTAATCACAAGATTCATACGACATCTACCTCCATACGGCCGTTTTCTGCCTTGAATAAGGTTATTGTACCATACTTTCCCCATCGGCACAAGAAATTCCGGGCGCTGCCATAAATCATGTGATGCAGCCCCAGATAGTGTCCTGTACACTTTCCGTACACTTTCCGTTTATAAAATTTTGAAAAGACTGTTGAGGAAAAATGTTTTTAAGCGTATACTATTAGCAGTAACAGAAAGGGACTGCATGATGGGAAAGATAGATACTAT
>JAMPIG010000147.1 GCA_023662875.1 Roseburia sp.
CATAAGAGTCCCTGGTTACCATACCCTATTTTCTCACCCCGTGAAAAGTAACAATTTGAGGAATGCCTTACATTTCCTTAATTTGAGAACGTTTTCAGGAAATGAGGAACGCGAGGAAGAGGAGAGGGAGGGTATAATGTATAATAATTCTTTTGGCAGGACGCGGAAAGGAGTCAGGATGAGAAAGATAACGGAGTTAGGCAGCGATTGGATTTTTGTAAAGAAGGCGGAGGACGCCCGGGAAGCGGCGGAGGCGGAGGGCGTTTCCGTAACCCTGCCCCACACCTGGAACGCGATAGACGGGCAGGACGGCGGAAACGATTACTACCGGGGAACCTGCTGGTATCGCCGCAGCCTGCATGTGCCGGAGCTTGCAGGCGGCGAGAGGGCGTACCTGGAATTTGACGGCGCGGCGATGACGGCGGACATTTATCTTAACGGGGAAAAGCTGGCTCATCACGAGGGCGGGTATTCCCGGTTCCGTGTGGAACTTACGGAAAAGCTGGCGGACGGGGAAAATCTTTTATTGGCGGCGGTTGACAATTCGGATAACGGTCGCGTCTATCCCCAGAAAGCGGATTTTACCTTTTACGGCGGCCTCTACCGGATGGCGCGGCTTGTGATTGTGCCGGAAAAGCATTTTGCCATGAATTATTACGGCGGCGACGGGATCAAGGTGACGCCGGAGGTAACCCTGGCGGCGGGAGACGGGAAGAAGGCGGCAAGCGCCAGGGTCGCGGTTGAGGTCTGGACGGAGGGCGGCGCGGAGTACGCGGATATTACCGTGGCGGAGGAGACAAAGAGGGCGGCGGTTACAGATGGCTGCGCGAGGGCGGAGTTCTATCTGGAATCGGTTCGTCTCTGGGACGGCCCGGAGGATCCTTATCTTTATACCGCGAGAGCGGAGCTGGGGGGAGGAGACCGGATTGAGACGCGCTTTGGCTGCAGGAGCTTTCGGATCGATCCGCAGGAAGGATTTTTCCTGAACGGAAGACCTTATCCTCTCCGCGGCGTCAGCCGCCATCAGGATCGGGCAGGCATGGGAAACGCCCTGACGCCGGCGATGCACCGGGAGGATATGGAAATCATAAAGGAGCTGGGGGCGAATACCCTGCGGCTGGCGCATTATCAGCACGCGCAGGAGTTTTACGACCTGTGCGATGAAAACGGGATCATCGTCTGGGCGGAAATTCCCTATATCACCATGCATATGTCGGGAGGCCGGGATAATACGGTCAGCCAGATGAAGGAGCTGGTCGTTCAGAATTATAACCATCCTTCCATCGTCTGCTGGGGGCTTTCCAATGAAATTACGGCGGCCAGCGCGGTAAATGAGGAGCTGCTGGAGAACCACAGGGAGTTGAACCGGGTCTGCCACGAGCTGGATCAGACCAGAAAAACGGTCATGGCGAATGTCTTTATGCTGGAGACGGACAGGCCAATCCTGGAGATACCGGATCTCAACAGCTATAATCTGTACTTTGGCTGGTATGTGGGCGAGATGAGCCAGACCGACGAGTTCTTCGACGAATACCACAGCAAGTATCCGGATCGCTGTATCGGGTTTTCCGAGTACGGGGCGGACGCCAATCCGGCCTACCATTCCTCCAGCCCGGACAGGGGCGATTACACGGAGGAATACCAATGCCTGTATCACGAACACATGCTTCGGATGATCGAGGAGCGTCCCTGGCTCTGGGCGACCCATGTCTGGAATCTGTTCGACTTTGCCGCGGACGGGCGCGACGAGGGCGGAAAGCACGGTGAGAACCAAAAGGGTCTGGTAACCATTGACCGCAGGCTGAAAAAGGACGCCTTTTATCTATACAAGGCCTGGTGGAGCGGGGAGGCCTTCGTCCATCTCTGCGGACGGCGGTATGTAGACCGGGCCGAGGAGGTAACGGAGGTAAAGGTCTATTCCAACCAGCCGACCGTAGCGCTTTATGTGGACGGAAAGCTGAAGGAGGAGCAGAGAGGAAGCAGGGTCTTCCGCTTTTCGGTTCCGCTTTCCGGGGAACACAGAATAGAGGCCAGATCCGGGGAATGCCGGGACGAGATGATTGTGAGAAGGACTGCCGAGGCAAATCCGGACTATCGGTTCGTCAAGGAAGGAGATATTGTCAACTGGTTTGACAAGGAGGACTTCCGCGGCGACTGTTATTCCGTCGGGGATACCCTTGGCGAGCTGGCAAAGAGTCCGGAGGCTAACGCGATTGTACAGAAGCTGATGGGGAAGGCGTCCGCCAGCAGGGGAGACGTGGCGGAGAGCGTCAAGGACAATCCGGCCCTGCAGCGGATGATGCAGCGGATGACCCTGCAGAGCCTGCTGAAGCAGGCGGGGGATGTGATAAAGCCGGAGGAGATCCGGGCGCTGAACGAAGCTCTGCAGAAAATAAGGAAGGTCAATTCCGCGGAGAAGCAGTAAGCGTTCATTTTGAACGGCCAAAATGTTCAGTGAACAGGTTTATTTTGTAAGGGTGTTCTCCACTTGGATTTGAGTCGCCACGGAGCGCGACAAAAGAACTGAGAGATAATTTGAGTCGTGTAGAGAAGCGACATGACAGAGAGTTTGCAGGCCATGGAAAGGCAGGTTGTATTCAACAATTTATGCCTGAGTAAAGTGAAAGGAATGAGTGATAAATATGCCGGTAAGAGCGGTACAGCAGATTATGCTGGGAACGGTAACAGCGAAGGAGGGACAGGCGGCGGAAACCCTTTCCGCCGTCAAGAAGGCGGGCTACGACGGGATCGAGCTGAACGGGTTTATGATCCGCCCGACCTCCTTTATGGTGCGGATGATGACGAAGATGGCGGGGATGCCGGTGGGAAAGGGCGGCAATCTGGACTGGGGAGGTCTTGTAAAGGCGGCCGGACTTTCCGTCGTAAGCGTGCATGAGGATCTGGGGACGATCCAGAGGGAGCCGGATAAGGTCATTCAGGAAGCGAAGGAGTTTGGGACGAAATATGTCGTGATAACGGGGATGTACCGTTTCGATTATTCCGACCGGGAGGCGGTGCAAAAGCTGGCGGAGGATCTGAACATCGCCGGGAAAGCGCTAAAGGACGGCGGGCTGGCGCTGCTGTATCATAACCATAACTGCGAGTTCCGCAAGGTGGAAAAGGAAAAGACGGCGTATCAGCTCCTGCTGGAAGAGACGGATCCGGAATACCTGAATTTTGAATTTGATTCCTACTGGCCTACGGAGGCGGGGGTCTGCGCACTCTCCCTGATGAAGCACCTGGGAGGGCGGATGAAGCTTTATCACATTAACGACCGTGGAACCAGGCTGCAGGGGGCGTCCATGACGCCGATCCTGAAGTCGGACAGCATGGAGCTTGGCTACGGGAACATGGATCTTCCGGCGCTGGCGGAGCAGGCTAAGGCAGCGGGAGTGGACGCTGTGATCCTGGAGAGCCACAAGAACTGGGCGGAGAAATCCCCGCTGAAGTCCATCGAGCTGTCGGCGGAGTTTATGAGGAGGTATGTGGGGTAGGGAAAGAGGCATTTTCCCGTGGATGATCGCGCCCCGGGAACCGACATAAGCGAATGTATCGGCATAGTAGGAAGCGAGACTTTGCGCGGCAGGTAATTGTTTTGGAATCTCCTTTTGGAGTTCTTTTGGAGTTTTGGAACAATTGCTTGCCGCTTTTGTGGAAAAATATTATTATAAATAAACTCCTTTTTCGGAATTGCGTACCTGTTAAAAGCAGGTTATAATTATCTCAACAAATCGGAATTTGTGTGAGGATTTTTCATAATGGACAAAGAATTTATTTCTAT
>JAMPIG010000148.1 GCA_023662875.1 Roseburia sp.
GCATCTGGGAGAACAACGACGCTTCCTTCGCTACCCTGCTGGGCAAGTCCCTGACAGGCGTGGACGGAACCGCTTCCTACGATGTAACCATCAAGGCAAACAAGGGTGCTATGAACAATCTGATGAGCGACATCGCCGACAGCTTGGCATCCGATACCATTCATGATAACCAGAAGCCTTCCATTACCAAGGAGACGGTTATCGTTCCCGTGGGAACCAAGTATGAGGATATTGACTGGACGCAGTATTTCACCGCAGAGGACTCTGTTGACGGCGTTCTGGATCCTGCGAGCGCAACCTTTGAGGATATGACCGGCGGAAGCTTCCAGGATAATCTGAATACCGTAGGCATCTACGAGGGCGACAGCTCTGTGAAGATTCATATCAGCGATGCTTCGGGGAACGAGGAAACCTCCCGGTTTAAGGTTGTAGTATACAATCCCAACAATACAGAGGCACCTGTTATCACCCCCAAGGAAGAATTGGATACCGTAAAGGTTGACACGGATGCTTCCACCATCGACTGGAAGAACTACATCGAGTCCGCGGTAGACGCAGACGGCCTTGATGTGAAGGACAGCGTGACCGCAGATCTGTCCGAGCTGGATACCACTACCGCAGGCACTTACAACGTAGCGGTTTCCGTAACGGACTATGCAGGCAATACAAGCAGTGTGACGCTGGAGATCAAAGTGGCGGCTGAATAAGAAAAGATTTTCGGATTTAAGAAGGGGCGGGAGGCTGGAACCTACCTGCCCCTTATCTTATAGAAAAGCTGGTCACAGCAGGGGAAGAATGCGAAGCATTCTTCTAAGTGCCGCTGTGCGGCACTTTTTCCTGCGGTCGGAGCGCGTCAGCGCGATTTGACTGCGGAATCGGAAACCGAAAACGGGAAATGAGAGGGCGTCCTATGAAATGGAAAGAGCACAGTAAATTAATAGCGATACTGGCGACGGCGGCGGTGATCATCGTTTTGTTGGCGGTGATAGGAGTCCGGTCAGGAACGCGTCATGAGGCGAATGCTGTTCCAAAGCAGATGACTGCCTCATATGAAGACAGCTACAGGGAGTACCTGGAGGCGAAGGGTTATGACGGAAGTCTGTCCGGCAGCGAAGTGGTGGTAAATCTGGAAAAATTTACCCTGTCGGCGGATATGGTTGCAAAGATAGGAGAGCAAGGGATCCTGACGGAGGATAACGGAACGATTACCTGGGAATTTCAGGTGGCGGAATCCGGCTTTTATAACATAGAGCTGGGGTATATTGCTTTGCCCGGGACGACGTCCGATATCCAGAGGAAGGTGTACATAGACGGAGAAATCCCCTACGAGGCTTTGTCGCAGATCGTGATCAAGCGCTGGTGGCAGGACGGGGAGATCCGGATAAAAAACAACAATGAAATCCGTCCCGAGGCGACTGAGGTCTACAGTGAGACCAAGTGGTTCCTGGAGGATTACCAGAGAAGAAACAACGGCGCTTTGGTGGTCTACCTAGAAAAGGGGAAGCATACCGTAGGCTTTGAGGTCATCAAGGAGCCTCTGGAATTTACTTCCATCACCTTTAAGGCGGCGGAGCAGCCTGTTGCATACGCGGGAGCGATCGGCGCGCTAAAGGGACAGTATCCCGTGTACGGCGGCGAAATATCTATTTATCAGGCGGAGCGCCAGATTGACGGGACGGCGGGAATCATCAAGAGTTCCTCCTCCATCAATATCCAGAAGAATTATTCGGACAGTGAGCTGCAGCCGTTCCATCCGTACTATATCGTTTATAACACCATCGGCGCGGAAAACTGGGCGCAGCCTGGCGATTCCATCACCTGGCAGGTGGAGGTGGCCGAGGAAGGACTGTATGAGCTTTCCTTCAAGGGTCGTCAGAACCTGAACAGAGGCGTCACCAGCTACCGCAGACTGTACATAAACGGTAAGGTTCCTTATGCGGAGATGCAGGCCATCGGCTTTGACTATCAGAATGGCATGAACAACTATACCGTGGCGGACGAAGAGGGGAATCCCTATCTCTTTTATCTGCAAGCGGGAATCAACAATATTACCCTGGAAAACGTCATGGGTCCCATGGGAAGCATTATTACCCAGGTAGAAGAGAGCATGACGGTTTTAAATAGCACCTATTTGGACGTGATTCAGTTGACGGGACAGGTGCCGAATCGGTTTATTGATTATGAAATCATGAAAAAGCTTCCTGATTTCAAGGATACCATGCAGGAGCAGAGCGAGATCCTTTACTCCATCATCGACGAGATCGTGGCGATCACCGGCGAAAAGGGCGAAAATACGGCCATGCTGGAGAAGATGGCTATGGAGGCTTCCTGGCTGGCGGACGACCCCGAGAGCGTCATCATGGAGCTGGGTCAGTTTAAGAATAATGTCTCCGCTCTGGGCACCTGGCTTGTAAACGTGGCATCCATGCCATTGGAGCTGGATTATCTGGTGTTAAGTGGCGAAAACGCGCGGTTGCCGAAGGCGCAGGATTCCTTCTTCGCAGGGCTGGGAAACGGCACAGTGCGGTTTTTCTCTACCTTCTTTATCAAGAATAGCCAGATTACGGAGGGAGACTCCGGAAGCGGCACGAAATCCATCAAGGTGTGGCTTGCCTCCTACGGGCGTGAGCAGGCGCAGATGATTCAGAACATGATCGAGGAGGATTTCACTCCCAACAACGATATCTCCGTAAACCTTCAGTTGATTCCCGTGGACGTGGTGCTGCGGGCGGCGCTGGCGGGCAATGGTCCCGACGTGGTAATCGGCCTCGGACAGGGGACTCTGCAGGATTTCGCCATGCGTAACGCGGTGCAGGAGCTGTCCGGACTGGAGGGCTACAGGGAGGCCACAGAGCGGTTTTATGAGAGTTCTCTGGAGGCATCGGCTTTCCAGGGCGGATATTACGGAATCCCGGAGCAGACCACCTTTATGATGCTGTTTACCAGAGACGATATCCTTGCGGAGCTGGGACTTACCGTTCCTGATACCTGGCAGGAACTTCGTGAGATGATACCAGAGCTTCAGAAAAACAATTACAATATTTACATTCCTAACGTACAGCAGACGGAAGCCACCACAAACAGTAGCTCCATTGCCTACAATATGAATCTTTATCTGGGGATGGTCATGCAAAACGGCGGTGACCCCTATCTGGGGACGGGGGACGATTACGGGATCGAGAGCGGCCTGGCCAGCGACGCGGCCATGATCGCCTTTAAGGATTACACAGACTTCTTTACCGGCTACGGGCTGGACGTACAGGTGGATTTCAGCAACCGTTTCCGTACGGGAGAGATTCCGGTAGGCATCACAGGCTATACCACCTTCAACCAGTTGGAAATCTTCGCCCCTGAAATCAAGGGCCTTTGGAGTTTCCATCCCATTCCCGGCGTGGAAAAGGAGGACGGTAGCATCGACAGATCCTTCACGGTGGATACGACCCAGTCCGTCATTATGGCGAAGAATAGAGATCTGGATTCCTGCTGGGAGTTTTTGAAGTGGTGGACCTCTACGGATACCCAGCTTCAGTTTGCAAACTCTCTGGAGGCGCTGATGGGAACCTCCGCTAGATATGCGGCGGCAGATCCGGAGGTTTTGAGGCAATTGCCCTGGAGCAATGTCGAGCTGAACAGTCTGCTGAGTCAGTTTGAGCAGACCGCAGGCATCGAAGCGGTTCCCGGAAATTATATGACGACCCGTATGGTGCAGTATTCCTTTAACGATGTGGTTTCCGACCACGCAA
>JAMPIG010000149.1 GCA_023662875.1 Roseburia sp.
TCCCTTGTCCCTGTGGAGCTGACGATGGTGATACAGATTATCCTGAGCAACTTTGTCATCCGCGAGGAGGTTATGATCGTCAACGTGATCAGCGGAATCGGGATCGTGTGGTTCCTGTTCATGATTGTGGCGGGACTTTGTACCATTCACGAGTATTCCTTCGGGAAGAATATCGCGTCGGTCTTCTTAAGCTTTGTGGCGGCGGTTATCATCATCTTCCTGGGCGTGCTGTTCTTCACCCTGATCGAGAAGATGGTTACCTTTATTGTGGATGTGGTTCAGGAATTCATCCGCAGGATGTAGGAGGGGAGTATGGTGAACAAAATAAAATCATTTTATGCAGCGCATACCATAGGTAAGATCTTCCTGACAATCCTGTTGGCGGCTGTGCTGATTTATGTATTGGTAAGCATTCCGGTGTGGAGCGTCAGGAAGACGCCGGCACCGCAGACGGCGTCCAGGGAGCCCCTGACGGGAGAAAAGCTTGCCAATGACGCGGGGAAGGTGACGCTTGCGGAAAGCGGCGGAAAAACCCTGACCCTGAATACGGAAACCCTGACCTTTGAGGTAAAGGACGAGAGGGGCAATGTTTTTTCCACGGCGGTATCGGGAACGGACGCCGGGACGGAGCGGGCGCTTTTGACTTTAACTTATCTGGGAGACAACAACAATCTTTACGAGTGGAACTCCTACGACCAGAGCGTGGTCTTCGGCTCCTATGAGCTGTACCGGCTGGAAAACGGTGTCCGGATCGACATGAACCTGAACGAGGGGGAATCCAACCGTTTCTACGAGTATCTGCCCAGAAAGATAGCGCCCGAGAGATATGAGGAGATGTTCCTGGGCGGGATCGAGAAGCTGCGGGACAGCGGCGAGCTGGACGAGACAAGGGCAAACCGGTATCTGCAGACCCTTTCTCTGGTGTATAAGAGAAGCGTGCAGGAGGAGTGCTACGCAGTGACCTATACCGGCACGCCCCCGGCCAGCGCCGTGACGCAGATGATCGAGATCGCGGGACTGGTGGGCTATACCCAGGAAATGCTCCTGGAGGACGCGGACACCTTCGGCTTTTCCGTTTCCTTTACGGAACCGGCGCAGTTTGACATCGTGCTGGAGGTGACGCTGGAGGAGGGAGAATTAAAGGCTCATATTCCCAGCGGCGCGTGTGTCTCCGTAAACGACTTCTACACCATACAGGAGATCGATCTGCTTCCCAATTTCGGGGCGGTGACGGAGGCGCAGTATGCGGAGGGACAGATTTTAATTCCCGACGGAAGCGGCGCTTTGGTGGATTTCAATTCCTACAAGGCGGACATCCGGGATTACGAGAGACCTCTTTACGACAACGATTATTATAAGGACTACTATTTCCAGCCCCAGTACGGGGAGGAGCTGAATATGCCGGTGTTCGGTATGCTTTACGGCCCTGCGGACAAGACCGAGAAGGGCTTCCTCGCCATTGTGGAGGAGGGAGACCGGACGGGCTATATCCATATGAAGCTGGCCAGCCAGGGGGCGGACAGCTCGAAGTACAATAAGGTATTCGCTTCCTTTGAGGTGGCCCAGTATACCAGAGTAAAGATCAACGGCGCGTACAGCGAGAGTTCCGCGAACTATCTGGTAAACACGGGAACCCAGGATATCGACTGTACGGTGCGCTATCTGTTTTACGGCGCGAAGGCGGGATATTATGATCTGGCGAAGGGCTATCAGGACTATCTGGCGGCGAGGGAAGGAATCGAAAAGAGCTATGACGACGGTTCCGCAAAGCTGTACCTGGAGGCTGTGGGCGCGCTGAATATCACAAAGCGTTTCGTAGGCATCCCCTACAGCAGCGAGTATTCTATGACGGATTATGAGGAGCTGCTGGCGATAATGCAGGAGCTTGAGGGAACGGAATACCTCATGCAGTACGACGGTGTCTTTAACAACGGCTGGAACGGAAAGATGAACAATAAGGCGAAGCTTTCCTCCAGCAACGGCAGCAAAAAGGACTGGAGGGCTGTGCGGGAGTACGCGGAGGCTAACCAAATTCCGCTGTTTTTGGAAACCTCCCTCACAAAGGTCTGGGAGAAGGGCAACGGATTCCGCGCCTCCAGACAGGCGGTCAGAGATTTTGCAAACGATCCGGCGGTGAACTCGCGTTATATGCCGGTGCTGGGGATTCAGCTGGCTTCCCTTTCCGACGGGCTGCAGCATGATACCTACTATACTCTTTCGCCGCAGTACCTGGACGATGTTACGGACGATTTCCTGAAAGGGGCGGGGGACTATAAGTACCTGTCGGTGGGAGATCTGGCGGGCATGTTCTACGCGGACTACCGCTTCAACGGCTTTATCAGCGGCGAACAGGGGAACCTGGTGCTGGAGAACAATCTGGCGAAGCTGGCGGAGGGAAGGGAGCTGGCGCTGACTAATCCGCATATTGACAAGATCGGATACGGCAGCGTTGCCGTGGATATCTCCAGGAAGAACAGCGACTATATGACCTTTGCCAGAACGATCCCTTTCCGGCAGCTGGTGATGAACGGTCTGATCGACTATACGACGGAAAATGTGAATCTTTCTTCCAGAAACCCGGCGTACTTTGTGCTTCAGGCCGCAGAGACGGGAGCTTACCCGAAGTTTGTCGTGACGGCGAAGAACGTGGATGCGCTGCAGGACAGCGATTACAGCTACCTCTATTCCGTTCAGTTTTCGCGGATCAAGGATAAGATCGACGAGGTATACAGGGAGTGCAGCGAAATCCGATCCAAAATCGGAACCTCGGAAATTACGGGGCATGAGTGCCTTGCCGAGGGCGTGTACAGAACGACTTACGCTACGGGAGTGCAGGTGACCGTAAACTATAACCTGTACGACGTGACCCTGGAGGACGGCGGTTCCATCGAGGCCGAAGGCTATCTTGTAGAGGAGGTGCAGTGATGCAGGGCAGTAAAAAGAAGCTTCCATACAGAACAAAGAAAAAAATAAACGGATTGATCTTCGCATCGCCCTTTCTCATCGGTTTTATCGCTTTCTTCCTGATGCCGTTGGTCAATACGATATATTATTCCTTCAATAAAATCGGCGTGGGCGAGCAGGGAGGCATGACCTTTGAGTGGATCGGCATCCAGAACTATATTGATCTGTTTGCCACGGAGGTGACAACGAACTCCCAGCCCATGGCGAGGCTCTTTACGGAGGAAAACACCAACATGCTGATCAGCCTGCCGCTGATTGTCATCTTCAGTCTGTTTATGGCGCTGCTGGCGAACCGGAAATTTAAAGGGAGGGCGATTGTCCGGCTGATCTTCTTCCTCCCCATCATCCTGGGTATCGAGGTTGTGGTGGATATGCTTGCCATGACGACCGGTACGGGGGATGCGCTGGATACCGGCAGCGGACTTTTAAACGGAAGCTATATCACCATGTTTATGATGCAGGTTTTAAATGTGCCCCGGAGGATCCTGTTCCCCATTATGAATTATGTGGAGAACATATTCGATCTGATTTCCCAGGCGGG
>JAMPIG010000014.1 GCA_023662875.1 Roseburia sp.
GTTAAGTCTAACACAGAAAGACGCAGTTTGTCACTATAAACCGTATGATTTTTTATGTTCAGGAACTGATATGTCGCATAGAACTCAGGATATTTGGGAAATAAAGTAAAATCCAGCAGGCCAATTTGGACGACAGGCTTTACCTTGCTGTAATCCTCCCCGGAATTCAGGTTGCTGAAAGCGCGGCAGAGGTAGCTCAAAGAGCGCTCCGGCCAATTGTATTCATTGATGACCTGCATTTCCAGATTGATAATGGCATTATTGTTCAAAATAACTTTGACATCGAGGATAAATGTCTTTTCATCGATGGATTCTCCCAATTCTATGGGATTGGTGATGACGGCAGACTGAATCTGTTCGGGATTCATGCGAAGCAGTGAGCCGATCAGGCCTTTTAGAGCCTTATTGCTACGTTGGAGCAGTGCCCGGAAGAGGTAGTCGTTGGTCATGCGTATTGCAATCGGGCCTGTGGCAGAATCCGGAAAGTTCGACGCAGGCATAGGGATAGAGACAGCATTAGTTTGTTTTTCCATAGATTATTCCTTTCTTTTGTTGTGGTGTAACGGAATCAGTTGAACGATATACAATGAAAACAGAGATACCAGAATACAGCGGCCGCTGTGCGTTTAAGCTGTGAAAGCTTATGCTTCTCGCTAACGTTTATTGTATCACAAAGAATGCGTCCTGTAAATTAAAAAAAGGAATATTTTAGCTTAGTCTGCCAGGATAGTTTGTATGCTGTGAATTACCAGATATTGATTGTCTCCTGTGCAAAATCATGGTACAATTTGTTTCAGAAAACGCATCGATCAGGCGATCAGCGAATCGGAATAAGAAATGACAGGCGGAACGGAGGCGGTTGATCCGGAAACTGCTTTTATAGAGCTGGAGGTGTTCTCATGGCTTTTGATTTTAAGAAAGAGTATAAAGAATTTTATATGCCAAAAAGTACTCCCGGCATTATTGAAGTCCCTGAAATGAATTATATCGCGGTGAGAGGGACGGGAAATCCCAACGAGGAAAACGGAGATTATAAAAACACGATAGGTTTACTATACGGCATTGCCTATACAATCAAAATGAGCTACAAGGGAGCTCATAAAATAGACGGCTTTTTTGAATATGTGGTACCGTCCCTGGAAGGCTTCTGGTGGCAGGATGGCGTAAACGGCGCGATTGATTATAATAACAAAGGCGCTCTGCACTTTATATCTGCTATCAGACTGCCGGATTTTGTGACAAAAGAAGATTTCGATTGGGCGCTGGCGGAAGCTGCGAATAAGAAAAAACAGGATTTTACAAGGGTCGAATTCCTGACCTGTAACGAGGGAGTCTGCGTTCAATGTATGCACATCGGCAGTTATGATAACGAGCCTGCAACGGTTGGCCTCATGCACAAATTCGCAAGGGAAAACGGGTATGAGCCGGACATAACAGATACAAGATTACATCACGAAATATATTTGAGCGATCCAAGAAAGTGTGACGCAGGCAAATTAAAGACAGTAATAAGACACCCGATCAAGAAGATACAGTAATCCAGTTTCTGGCGCAAGCAGCGCGAAACGGAAACACACATAACCATTCATGCAAAATCGGAACCTAGCCGCGTGCCGGCCTGTGCCCCCGCGAAGACTGTGCCGAACGTCGGCGCTTAGCGAGGTATTTTCGAGCTTAGCGCCCGTTACGTTCGGCCCCCAAGCGCAAGCGTGTCTGAGCGGGGGCACAGGCCGGCACGCGGCGTCCCACGTGAATATCCTATGTTCGATTTCTACGCCGTAACCTCATGATGAATCTGCAGCTCATAAAGCTTCTTATAGATCCCGTTCTGCGCCAGCAGCTCCTGATGCGTCCCCCGCTCGCGGATCTTCCCCTTATGCATGACCATAATACAGTCCGCGTGCTGGATCGTGGAGAGCCGATGCGCCACCATGATCGTCGTGCGCCCCTTCATCAGCTTTTCCAGGGCCTCCTGAATCAGCAGCTCCGTCTCCGTATCGATGTTGGCGGTCGCCTCGTCCATAACCAGTATACTGGGCTTATGCGCCAGAGTCCTGGCAAAGGATAGTAGCTGCCGCTCCCCGGCGGAAAAGGTGGAACCCCGCTCGGAAACCGGTTCCGCATACCCATTGGGCAGCTTCTCGATAAAATGCGAGGCATTGACATATTCCGCCGCCGCTTTTACCTCCTCCGCGGAAATTTCGCTGTTGTATAGCCGGATATTGCTTTCGACCGTTCCCTCGAAGATAAAAACGTCCTGCTGCATCTGGCCGATCGCGCTTCTGAGCTGCTTCTTGCTCAGCTCCCGGATATCGACGCCGTCGATATAGATGTGTCCCTTCTGGATGTCATAGTACCGGCCGATCAGGTTCAGGATCGAGGATTTCCCAGCTCCCGTAGCGCCGACAAAGGCTATCTTCTGGCCGGGCTCGATCACAAAGGAAACGTCCCGCAGCACATAATTTTCATTGTCATAGGCGAACCAGACATGATCGAATTCAATCCGACCCCTGATTTCCGGGAGAACGACCGGCTCCGGCGATTCCGGAACCAGAGCGTCCTCATCCAGGATGGTAAAAATTTTCTCCGCGGAGGCCAGAGAGGACTGCAGGGTGGAAAACTGCTCCGCCAGCTCCTGAATTGGCTCGAAGAAGGACTGAATATATTGCGAGAAAACGTAAAGAGTACCGATAGAGATAACGCTGCCCAATACCTCCCGGCTTCCCAGACCCAATACCACCATCAGGGACAGGACGCTGAGAATATAGATCAGGGGGCGGAAGACCGCAAAGACAATCATCTCCCGGTAAAAGGCCCGGTACAGCTTATGGCTCTTGTCCGTGAATTCCTCATACTTGCGCTTTTCCCGGCCGAAAATCTGAATAATACGCATCCCGGAGATATTTTCGGAGAGGAATGTATTCAGGTCGGTGAGCCTGGTGCGAGTGATGCGGTAGGTTTTCCGGGCGATCGTCCGGAAGACGACTGTGAGTACCGCGACCACGGGCAGCAGCAGAAAAGACAACAGCGCCAGCTTATAATCCAACAGCAGCATGACGATAGCCAGGCCGATGATCTTGACGATATTGCGGAACAGGCGCACGAGGATGCCGGAGTACATTTCGTCCAGAGCCTCCACGTCGTTCGTGACCCGGGTGACCAGCTTTCCTACCGGGGTCAGGTCAAAATACCGGCTGCTGAGCGACTGGATGTGGGCGTAAAGCTCCTTGCGCACGGTGAGGATGATGCGCTGCCCGGTTTTCTGCAGTACCCAAGTCTGGGTAATATTGAAAACGAAGCTCAGAAC
Organism: Roseburia sp.; assembly: GCA_023662875.1. Taxonomy (GTDB): domain Bacteria; phylum Bacillota; class Clostridia; order Lachnospirales; family Lachnospiraceae; genus Acetatifactor. The sequence continues at coordinate 3,308 of JAMPIG010000014.1, forward strand.
CAGTATAACTCCGTACTTTGCGGCAGTACTGACAATGATGTCATAATCTCCCTGTTCCCCGAAGGCGTCGATGGCGTCGCCGATCAGCGTAGGCCGGTACAGGTCGAAGAAGGTCAGGGCCAGAACCAGAGCCAGACACAGGGTAAACTGTCCGATATAGGGCTTCATGTAGGTCAGGAGGCGAAGCAGGGCGCTTCCTTTGTAATTGGATTCTATTTTGTCGTCGGTCGATGCACTCATGATATTCTCCTTTCCTCCTACAGATCCGCCAGCTGCTGTTCCAGCTGCTGCTTCTCGCTGATATGCGCGTAGAAACCGCCCAGCTTAACCAGATCCTCGTGGGTTCCGTATTCCGTCAGCCTGCCCTCGGTAAGCACGGCGATGTGATCCGCCTTTTCCAGCGTGGAGATCCGATGGGCAATTACAATCGTGGTCTTGCCCCTGCGCAGCTGCATCAGGTTTTCCAGAATTTGCTCCTCGGTATCGGTATCGACCGCGGAAAGGGAGTCGTCCAGGATCAGTACCGCGGAGTCCTTCAGCAGAGCCCTGGCAATCGAGCTGCGCTGCTTCTGACCGCCGGAGAGGGTAACGCCCCGCTCGCCGACCAGGGTGAGATATTCCTCGGGAAAATCCATGATGTTATCATGGATACAGGCGTTTTTGGCCGCGCGACGGATGCCTTCCCGAATCTCGGGATGCTCCTGGATCCGCTCCTCCAGGCCGAAGGCGATATTTTCCTCCAGCGTATCGGAAAACAGGAAGTTGTCCTGCGGCACATAGGCCATATCCCGGTGCAGGACGGCCAGGGGAATCTCGTCGATCGGCTTTCCATCCAGGAGAAGCATTCCCTTTTTACAGTCGTAGACCCGCAGCAGCAGATCCGCAAGGGAAGACTTTCCGCTTCCGGTGCGGCCCAGGATGCCCAGCATCTCGCCGGGGCGGATATGCAGATTGATATCCTCCAGGACAGGCGTTTCGCCGTCCGGATAGGTAAAGGTCAGATGCTCCAGGCGGATATCGCCGGTCAGGTGCAGGGCGTCGGGCGGGGAGGCGGTGTGCTCCGCCTCGGGACAGGGATCCACAATGTCCGGTTCGACCCGGAAGATCGCGGCGATTCGATGGTAAGCGGCGGCCGCCTGGCTGAAGGAATTAATACAGTCGCCGCAGGCGATCATGGGCCACACGAGCATACCGATGTAAGAGTTAAAGGCCACAAACTGGCCGATGGAAATCTGGCCGTTCAGCACCATCCGGCCTCCCAGAATCAGTGTCAGAAGAAGGCTGAAGCCGGTGACGGCGTCGAGAGCCGGGCCGAAGATCGCGCGCAGCTTTACCACGGACAGATTTTTTTCCATGCTGTTTACGCTGGCCTCCTCGAAGGAAGCGAAATCCTTCTCCTCCTGCACAAAGGCCTTCAGAACGCGGATCCCGGCCAGGCTTTCCTGTACCTTATCGGAGAGGTGGGAAAAGGCTTCCTGCCTTTTCGTCTGGCGTTTTTTTGCCTCGATCCCGTAAAAATAACAGCCAAAGGCCACCAGGATCAGCGGTACAAACGCCAGTATCGTCAGTCGGAAATCAATGTCGCGGATCATCTTGACAAGCACCATTACCGTCATGACGACAGCGTCGAAGGTCGTGATGACCGCCATGCCGACGGCCATTCGGATCGCCTGTAGGTCATTGGTAAAATGAGCCATCAGATCGCCGGTCTTATGGCTGTTGAAAAAGCGGGCGGACAGGGTTTCCAGATGGGCGAAAAGGTCGTTGCGCATCCGGTACTCGATGCCCCGGGAGGCACCGATGATGCAATACCGCCAGCCGAAGCGCCCGAACATCATGACAAGTCCGGCGATCAGGATATTGAGAAGGATCGGTTTTACCTGTTCAAAGCCGAATCCGCTCCGGGAAAGTCCGTCGATAATTTCACCGGTATACTGCGGGATATAAAGGCTTGCCTGGTCTACCTGCCAGAGGATGATAATACCGATCAGGTAGTGCAGTCCATAGCGGAAAAGATAGGGAAGCAGAGAAAAATTCTTTTGTTTTTGTTCCTTCATTGGATCCTCCATGCCGGAATTCCGTGGGCCAGACCTGCGGGCCGCAGAGGGTTCCGAGCGAATATGTTTCCTGCGGTGACGCCGCAACGCTTAGTATTTTATCATTCTTTGCGGTTGATGAAAATGGAGAATATTGTTATAATGAATTTTCAGGGCGGCAGGGACTTGCAGCGAGGAATTTGCACGACGGGACGGCGGCAGTCGGCGGCCTCCCCGTCGGACACGCTCTCGCTTGGGGCGAAACGCAGCGATGCGTAAGCAAGCAGAGTACGCTTGCTAAGCACCGGCGTTTCGCACAGTCCGCCGGGAAACATCCGCCGTCCGCCGCCTGCGCCGTTCGGGAGCAGTGACGGCGGCGGCAGGCATTCCCCGTCGGACGCGCTCACGCTTGGGGCGCGGAGGAGAAATCTGGCGGGGAAGCGAAAGACGGAAAAGAGCAGGGAAGCGTTGCGATAATTAGTTGCGGAAAGTTTACTTTTGCCGAAACAGGGAATACTCTAAGCGGTAATTCAGAAAAATGTATTCCGGGAATGCGGATGGAGGTAGCATTGTGAAAAAGTTATTGGTATTGATGAGTGTGGGAATTCTGGCATTGGGAATCGCGGGCTGCGGCGGCTCGGGAAGCGGCAGCGGTCAGGAGAGCGGCAGTCAGCAGGGAATCAGCGGTCAGGAGAGCGGGAGCCAGCAGGGAAGCGGCGGTCAGGAGAGCGGGAGCCAGCAGGGAAGCGGCGGTCAGGAGAGCGGCAGCCAGCAGGGGAATGACGGGCAGATGAACCCGGGAGAAGGCGATTCCTCGGGTGGCATAGCGGACGGCGGCGATTATTCTGACGGCTGGTCGACGGAGATGCAGGGAGCGAAGGATGTCGCCGCAGAGGTTTTAGGAGAAAATTACTGGCCGGATATGATGCTTCAGCCGGAGGAGTTGGAGGTCTTTTTCGGCGTGTCCCCGGATATGTATGAGGATTATATGGCGGAGATGTGCATGATCAGCGCGAATGTGGATACTTTGATCGTGTTAAAGGCGGGAGAGGATCAGATTCAGGCGGCGGAGGACGCCCTGAACGCTTATCGGGACGCGAAGGTCAGCGATACCATGCAGTATCCCATGAATCTGGGCAAGATTCAGGCGTCCGTTGTGGAGCGGCACGGCAGTTACGTTTATTTTGTGCAGCTGGGCGCGGATATGATGGATGTGGAGGTAGAGGAGGCGGTTACGCTTTGCCGGGAGGCAAATCAGTCTGTGATTCGCGCCTTGAATCAGTATTTCGGAGTGGAATAGTATGGTATTCAGCAGCGTTATGTTCCTGTTCCGGTTTTTGCCGGTCTTTCTGATCTGTTATTATGTGTTCCCCGGGAGGATGAAAAATATCATCCTCTTTCTGGGGAGCCTGTTTTTTTATGCCTGGGGGGAACCGGTCTATGTGCTGCTGATGTTTTTTTCGACGGGAATTGATTATTTTCACGGCCGCATGATCGAGCGATACCGGGGTGGCGGAAAGGCGAAGGCTTTTCTGGTTTCTTCCGTCCTGATCAACCTGGCGCTTCTCTGCTTTTTCAAGTACGCGGACTTTCTGGTACAGACCGTGAACAGCCTGTTTGGGACAGCGGTTCCGCTGCTGAATCTGCGTCTCCCTATCGGGATTTCCTTTTACACCTTCCAGACGATGTCCTATACAATAGACGTTTACCGGGGGGAGGCGAAGGTACAGAAAAACCTGCTGGATTTCGGCGTTTTTGTAGCCATGTTTCCCCAGCTCATCGCCGGGCCGATTGTAAAATACCGGGATGTGGAGGAGAAACTGCGCCTGCGGAGCATTGGGATCGAGGATGTCAGCCGCGGCATGAGGCGCTTCTGCGTCGGCCTGGCGAAGAAAGTGCTGCTGGCGAACAATATCGGTCTGCTCTGGTCGGAAATCTCAGGTCTGGAGGTTGGAGGGATCAGGGCGCTGACCGCCTGGATCGGACTTTTGGCTTATGCCTTTCAGATTTACTTTGATTTTTCCGGCTATTCCGACATGGCGATCGGACTGGGGGAGATGCTGGGCTTTTCCTTCCCGGAGAACTTCCGGTATCCTTATATTTCCGCGTCGGTCACGGAATTTTGGAGAAGGTGGCATATTTCTTTGGGAAGCTGGTTTCGGGAGTATGTCTATATTCCGTTGGGCGGAAACCGGAAGGGACTGCCCAGACAGCTGGTCAATATCCTGGTCGTCTGGATGCTGACAGGAATCTGGCATGGCGCAGGGTGGAATTTTCTGCTTTGGGGACTATGGTTTGCCTTGTTTCTGGCGCTGGAAAAGCTGTTCCTGGGAAAGCTTCTCAGGGCGCTTCCTTGGGTTTTCGGGTTTTTGTATAACAGTCTGATCGTGCTGCTGGGGTGGGTGCTCTTTGCGCTGGAGAAGCCGGGACAGATTTTGGGCTACCTGCGGGCTCTGTCCGGTGGCAGCGGGCTGTTGGATACCCAGGCGCTTTATCTGGGGAGGGAATATATGGTTTTACTGCTGATCGCCGCAGCGGCGGCTACGCCTCTCGGCGCAAGGCTGGCGGCGAAGCTGAAGCGTTCCGGGGGAGGTGCCGGACAGGCCTTATATCAGGCAGGGGAAAAGGTAATTCCGGCAGGCTTTTTGCTGCTTGCCGTGGCGGGGATTGTGGATGCGTCCTATAATCCCTTCTTATATTTCCGTTTCTAAATAGGAAAGTAAACGATACTTGACGGTGCCGCGAGAGTTTTGGTTTGTTTTTTGCCAAAATCCGAGACAGCTGACGCCCAAAAGCCGCTCTTTGGCGTTTTGTGTGCATCGGCTTTGCTGCCATGCTGCGGCTTCCATGGCTGTTTGTGTCGGGAAGCGGCATGACGGGAGGAACGGATAGAATTATTGCCTGGAGAAATTCAGAATTTCGGGCGGAAAGGAGGCGCAGCCATGAAGGAAAAGGGGAACGCGATTTTTACGGTCGCGCTTTTGTCCGCGATTGTCCTGATTTTTACGGCGGCGGACCTCGCCGGGGAGGACAGAATTTTTTCGGAGACCGAAAACAGGGTGCTGGCCTCCCGACCGGAGTTTTCGGCGGAAAGTCTGCGGAAGGGAGATTATGCCGGAGGCTATGAGACCTATATTACCGACCAGTTTGTCGGCCGGGATAAGTGGATTGCTTTAAAGACCGGCATGGATGTGCTTCTGCAGAAAAAGGAGATCAATGGGGTTTACCTCGGGCAGGACGGATACCTGCTGGAGCAGCATCTGCCGGAGGATTATCCCGAGGAAGAAGCGGAAAAAAAGCTGACGCTTTTGGAGAGGCTGGCTGAGGACTGGGATGCGGATGTGATGCTTGCGCCTACCGCTGACAATATTCTGACGGACAGGCTGCCCGCGTGTGCGCCATATTTTCCTCAGGAGGAGTTTCTGGGCCGGGTGCGGGAGCGCGTTGGGCAGGAGCATTATATTGATGTATTTGCCGCGCTTCAGGAGCATAGTGACGAGGAGATTTACTATCGTACCGACCATCATTGGACCAGCCTGGGAGCTTATTACAGTTACCTGGCCTGGGCGGATTTTAAAGAACTGAATCCTGGCGGCTATGATCCGGAGGGAATGGAAGAGGTGACGGAGAGCTTCCTTGGCACACTGCATTCCAAAATCAATCTATCATGGGAGCCCGACCGTATTTTATATTTTCCGGAGACGGAGGAGCGGCCGGTAAAGGTGACCTATGATTTTCAGAAAGAGACGGATTCCCTCTACGAGAGAAAGTACCTGGATACCAAAAACAAGTATGGCTTTTTCCTGGACGACAATCACGGATTTGTGGAAATCGAGACGGACAGCGGCTCGGGGAAGACGCTTTTTCTGATCAAGGATTCCTATGCGAACTGCCTGATTCCCCTGCTGACGGTGCACTACGATCGGATTTATGTGCTGGATCTGCGCTATTTCCGGGGGCGGCTCTATCCGCTGCTGGAGCAGTATGCATCGGAGGCGGATGTGTTGGTTCTGTATAATTGTATTCACTTTTTGGAGGACTTTCAGTATATTTGACGGGAGGATGAGAATGAACGCGGTAGTGTTTGATATGGACGGAGTGTTGTTTGACACGGAGAGACTCTGCCAGGACAGCTGGGTTACAACGGCGGAGAGGAACGGCCTGCCGGATATGGAGATTATTTTTCCGCGCTGTATCGGGCTGAACGCCAATGACAGCAGGAAGATTGTGATGGATGCCTACGGGGCGGATTTCGATTATGAAGGCTTCCGGCAGCAGGCCGCGGAATGGTTTTGGGATTACATAAAAAGGAACGGCCTGCCGATCAAGTTGGGCGTCTTTGAGCTGTTGGACTGGCTACGGGAAAAGGAATGGAAAATCGGCCTGGCGTCTTCCACCCGGCGCTCCTCTGTGATGAACCATCTGGAGCAGGCGGGGATCCGGGATCGCTTTTCCGTCATAGTGACGGGAGATATGGTCGAGCATTCCAAGCCGAAGCCGGATATTTACCTTCTGGCCTGCAGGGAACTGGGCGCGGAACCCTGCCTGAGCTTTGCGATCGAGGACTCTCCCAACGGGATCCGTTCCGCCTTCGCTGCCGGTATGAGCCCGCTGATGGTGCCGGATATGATCGCGCCTGACGAGGAGATGCGGAGGCTCAGCAAGGGGATCTTTCAGAGCCTGGGGGAGGTGCTGGAGTATTTGAAGGGTATTCATAATAACGGGTAAACAGGGCGTTTGCCGAGTATCCTGCACGGCAGACGGCCGCGCAGGGGATTTTGAATATACGTGCCAGGTGCAATTTGCTTTTTACGGGACAATATGGTACAATAACCTTATTTGGGGCAGGAAACGGCCGAATGGCCATCCGTACCGTGATTGCAACGCAATCATGGTACAATGTCCGCAAAGGGCAGAGTCAAGTGGCTGAAGAAACAGCTGCCGTGCTTGCACGAGCAGATGATTCTTCGGGCATTTGACGAGCGAAGCGACCCCGGAAAACCAACGGTTTTTCGGGGCTCTGCCCGGGACTTGCAGAAATCATGGTACAATGATTCTGCATTCGCAGAATTCAAGTCAGCTACGCTGCCTTGACGCCGCTTCCGCGGCGCATTGAACCTGGCAATCCATGGCTTGAAAATCAAATGTCCCTTCGGGACGCTTGATTTTCGGCGCTCATAGTACAGTGTCCGCAAAGGGAAAGAGAGGAAAAGGAATGTTAAATAATAAAGTTATTCTGGTGACTGGCGGGACGGGAAGCTTCGGAAAAGCATTTACCAGATATGTGTTGGAGCATTACGAGCCGAAAAAGATCATTATTTATTCCCGGGATGAATTCAAGCAGTTTCTCATGCAGAACGAGTTCAGGGAGCACCAGAGCAAGCTCCGTTTTTTTATCGGCGATGTCAGGGACAAGGAGCGGTTAAAAAGGGCGCTGGAGGGTGTGGATTATGTGATTCACGCGGCGGCGCTGAAGCAAGTACCGGCCTGCGAATATAATCCGGCTGAAGCCATTAAGACGAATATTCACGGCGCGCAGAATGTGATCGACGCCGCGCTGGACGTCGGCGTAAAAAAGGTGGTTGCGCTGTCTACGGATAAGGCGGTCAATCCCGTCAATCTTTACGGCGGGACAAAGCTGGTGTCGGACAAGCTTTTTATAGCGGCAAACGCTTATTCGGGGAGCAAGGATATCTGTTTTTCCATTGTTCGGTACGGGAATGTAGCGGGAAGCCGCGGCTCCGTTATCCCCTTCTTTCATAAGATGATTCAGAACGGTGAGACGGAGCTTCCGATTACGGATTTCAGGATGACAAGATTCTGGATCAGCCTGCGACAGGGGGTAGAGCTGGTAATCAAGGCGCTGGAGGAGGCGAAGGGCGGCGAGACCTTTATTTCCAAGATTCCTTCTTTTAAGATCACGGATCTTGCGGAGGCAATGCTTCCCGGCTGCGGAGTGCGGGAGGTCGGAATCCGTGAGGGGGAAAAGCTTCATGAGATTATGGTTACCGTTGAGGATTCCCTCAATACCTACGAATACGATAAGCACTATATCGTGTACCCGCAGATGGTCTGGAGCGAAAGCCGACGGGCTGTCCCGACAGGCAAAAAGGTGCCGGAAGGGTTTTCTTACAGCTCCGGCAATAATACGGTCTGGCTCAGCGTGGAGGAGATACGCGAGCGCCTGAGGGAGGTTGAACTGGAAAAGTAGGGTGCAGCGGCCTTTTGGATGGAGCTCAGTGTTTTGCGGAAAAGTATGTGCGGAAAGCCGCGGGATGCTTTTGGCTGTGGGCTTGAGAGTCAAAAGCGCTATGAAGAAGGGGTATTGCCCGATCATCTGTTTTGATGATTTCGCAATACCCCTGTTTTATAAGGATTTACATTGGAAGGCACAATTTCAAAAGAATGTCAGAGTACTAACAATAGGTCGCATTCGGAGGCATACATTAATCCGCCGGATAGATGGCATAACAATAGAATTTACGCTTTTCTGTGCATGTATGCAATTTCAACAGCAGAATGAAAAGAGGGAATGAAAGGTTTGTTTCATGTCGTTTGCTATAAACCAGTATTAGGGTTTCTCAGACAAATCACAAACGAAAATCCAGTCCCCGATCCAGTTGCAGGTAGAGAAATTATACAATCGTTTGTACATTTTGTTGTCAATAATTGTAAAGCGATAGTGAATTATATCCATCATGGGTTCAGCAACAGTGTCAGGGGCGGTAGCAGCCTGAACAGGCAAACTGGAAGCCGGACAGAGGAACGCGGAAAGTGAAAAACAAATAGCGCCTAAAAGAAAAATTAAGCGGGAACATTTCTTTTTAATCATAATGTCATTTCTCCTTCGTTCAGTTGATTATTTTGATTCAATAACTGTAATGTCATAATAGTATTCTATTGAGTCAACATGCTCTATTAACCAGCCGTCCCAATAAATGTCATACGTTCCATCATCCAACAGAATAGCATACATCTCATCAGGGGTGACCTCTGTAGTTTTCAATTCATCCTGCTCCGCCACATAATATGCCTCAAACGTAAAGCAATAGGAACCGATAAACAACCCCAATACCAAAAGCAACAGCGACAAAAAGACCGGAAGAAAAGCCTTCTTGTAGTAAAAGATCATCTCCGCACGCCTCCTCAGATCGGCAATGCTGCCGGTTGCCCTCGGCGCGGTGAGATAGGTCGGAGACGTTGGCTTTCCTGATGCGGACATTAGCTGTTCGCCGATCGTTTCAAGAACTTTGTAATAAGCCGTCTGAACCTCCTGGTCTCCACCAGTCACCGCTTCGTCTACCCTTATTTCCTGCAGGAGATCCAGCTGTTTGGCCAGGATCCTGCAGAGAGGATTCCACCAGTAGATCGCAGAGAGAAGATTCATGCCCAGTTTGATCAGGAAATCGTGGTGTCGATAGTGAATGAACTCATGATACAGGGTATAATATAACTCCTCCTCTGACAGCTCCAGTTCCGCAGGAATCATGATACAGGGATGGATGGCTCCGCTTTGTCTGGCCGTATCCAGATTGGGAAGTCGGCATATCCTGAAAGTATTTTTGCGACCGTCGCATATGCGCGTCATGATTGAAGCATAAGGTTCCTTCTCTGTAACATTATCGCCGTATCGATTAATGAACCGAATGAGGAAAATATAGGACAGTATCATTCGGGTCACGCTATAAAGGATACCGCCATACCAGATGCATTCCAGTAAGAACCAGATGGAAATATTAAACTTCCCTATTGAGAAGAAGGTATGACGTATGCTTGAGACAGCTAAAGAAAGCGCTTTCGGCATCACGATGTTTCTGACGAAGGATACCTCAATCGGGCAGAGAAATCGTATCAGGGTCAGGACGATCAGAACCGCTAACAACTTATACCCGATTGAGAGAAATATCTTCCGGCTTCGAAGGCATATCGCAGTAATAACGATCAAAGCGGTGCTCGTTATGACAGTCATAAGGACGGTAGAAAACGAGTAGTGAATCATAACGACCTCTTTGGTTTACATTTTTTTTTCAAAATCCGAGATGATATTTTTAAGCTTATCAAGCTCGTTTTTCATTTTTTCCGGCGACTGATCTACATGAAGTATAGCAGCGCAGATATCGGATTTTGAGACAACGTTTTTAAAGTTCTTGTAATCGGTAGCAAAGTTATTCAGAATAACCTCTCTGGAAGCTTCGGTAGGACGATAGGTTCTGCTGAGCACCTTTCCGCTGTGCGTAACGCCGCAAACCTCGACAAGCTCGTCCTGCAGAAGCTTTCTCAGTACGGCGATTACTGTGCTTTGGGTCAGTCCCCTCATTTCGTTGACGATATCGGTAGAAGTCATAGCTTCCTCGGACCTCCACAATATGTTTAGTACGTCAAGTTCTCTTGGATTTAATTGCGCCATGAATGTAACCTCCTTATATGAAAAGATTATATTCGGAACGAGGCCGCAAGTCAATAGAATTCAATGATGAAACGCATATTTTTCGTGTTTTTTGGCAAATGCAGACAAAAAAATGTAGAATTTTACAATTAGGTATTGCCAGTTAAATTAAAATATGATACGCTGATTTCAGCAAGATACAACTCTGAAAGCAGGACATTCTTTTTGCCGTCTCGATAGAGCGGTGTGACTAAACATCTGATATTCTGATATCGAACATCCCTGCTTTATACCACAAAAATATAAGGGCAGGGAAAGGTATGGCGGCGCGGGGGCGGCTTGTGCTTTGGCGGCGCTGTATAATTTTAAGTCTCTGCGGGAAGGCGGAGAATGGGAAGACCGAATAATGCGCTGAGCGTTTATATGAATCAATCTGACAGGATAGGCTCTGTGCTGGAATATTATATGGAAGAGAAGCTGCCGGAGGACTGGAGCTGCGAGGAAATCAGAGGACAGTATTCGGTCTGGGAGAGCGGGCAATCCGCGGAAGGTGCGCGTTCGGACTGCGACGGCAGATATCCTGATCAAAACGGCGGCGGTCGGTTATCCTTCCGGCAGCGGGATTACCTGGGCAAGGCCCATGCTTGGGGGACGGATTTCCTGCTGGGAATTGAGAACCAACAGAAAATTAACCTGATTTTTCCCTGGAGACTTATGGAACTGGATTATTTGACTTACCGGCAGAAGATCGAGGAGAATCAGGCGGAAAATGAACGGAGAAAGGTACGCTATGACAGGGACGATGATTTCCTTTACCGTTATCGCAAAGAGGATCGTGTGGAGCTCGTCTTAAACCTGGTGCTGTATTGGGGGAAAGAGAAATGGGAGACTCCGTTGACCTTGCGCGAGATGGCGGGGGATGTTTCAAAGCTGCCGGACAAATTGCTGCGGTTGGCCGGAGATTATAAAACCAATGTGATTCATATGCGGAAGATCCCGGAGGATGCGATTAACAGGATGGACTCCGATTTAAAGTATGTGCTGGGGATGATGAAGCACGCGGACTCGCCTGAGGCCTGCAGTAGGTACATTCAGGAAAACAGGGATTATTTCAGTAGAATTCCGAGGAGCGCCTTCGACGTGATTGACGCATGTGTAAATGTCAGGGGAATCAGGAAGGAATTGCAGTTTACGGCTAATCAGGAGACAAGGGAGGAGGAAGCGGATATGTGTAAGGCGCTGGTTGGAATTGAGAGGAATGCGGAACGAAGGGGGAAGCAGGAAGGAATACAGCAGGTCTGTGCGCTGATGAAGCGATTGCTGGCAGAGGGGCGGCAAGAAGAAATAATGAAGGCGGCGGAAGACGACACATACCTGCAGAAGCTGCTGCTTGAATGCAACTGATCTTAGAACAATAGCAAAGAATAAAAAAATACACCATTAAAATATTATAAAAAACTGTTGCAAAATAATTTTGAATGTGTTATAGTATCTATCAAGAAGAGCCGCATTCAGGACAGAGAGAAGAAACACCTTTTACAAAAGATAAAGCTGTCCCTAATGTGGTTCTTCGTAGTTTTATTCATGACAATAGAATCCTCGCGAAGCGTGAATTCTATTGTTTGTGGATAAGCTGCTTACGGGCGTTTCCCTTTCTTTCTGTTCATCTTGCTATTCCTGCCGTATTCCGGGCAATTTTATCTTGTTGAAAGAGCCGAGAAGAAATCGAAAATCTGTCAGGATCAAAGGATTTTCTTGTAACTGTCCGCATTTCCTGTTAAACTGTATTATTAAGAAGCAGAAGCAGTCATGATACAGGAGGTATTAATATGGAAAAACCGGCAATTGCCGGGGGAATCCCGGTCAGGAAGCTTCCCCTGGCTTATGGAAAGCAATACATTGACGAGGAGGATATCCGGGCGGTAACGGATGTTTTACGGGGAGATGTCCTGACGGGGGGGCCGGCTGTTGAAGCGCTGGAGAGGCGGCTGTGTGCGGTTACGGGTGCCAGGTATGCGGTAGCGGTGTCTAACGGTACGGCGGCGCTCCATCTTGCGGCGTTGGCGGCCGGTTTTGGAGAAGGAGACGAGGTGATCGTCAGCTCGATTACCTTTGCGGCGTCGGCTAATTGTGTCCTGTACTGCGGCGCAAAGCCGGTGTTTGCGGATATCCGGCCGGATACCTATAATATAGACCCTGAGTCGGTGCGCCGTCTGATTACTCCGCGGACAAAGGGCATTGTGGCGGTAGACTTTACCGGGCAGGCGGTAGAGCATGACGCGTTGGAGGCGATTTGCAGAGAGCATCGTCTGATGTTAATTGAGGACGCGGCGCATGCGATTGGTACGAGATATAGGGGAAAACCGGTCGGCAGCCTGGCCGATATGACCTGTTTCAGCTTTCATCCGGTGAAAACGGTCACCGGCGGGGAGGGAGGAGCGGTTACCACGAACGATGAGGGATTGTATCGCCGCCTGATGCGCCTGCGAACCCACGGAATCACGAGAAACCGGGAGGAGATGGTTCATCCGACGGATGCGGCCTGGTATAACGAGCAGGTGGAGCTGGGCTATAACTATCGGATAACGGATTTTCAGGCGGCGTTGGTGAACAGCCAGTTGAATAAGCTGTCTTTATTTGCGGCGCGCAGAAAGGAGCTTGTGAATAAATACAATGAGGCATTTTCCCGGATGCCTGAGATTTTCGTGCAGCGGGAAATACCGGAGTCAGATACGACCAGACACCTGTATATACTGCGGCTGAAGCCGGAGACGCTGCGCTGTGACAGGCGTCAGTTCTTTGATGCGCTCTGGGCGGAGAATGTTCGCTCCCAAGTGCATTATCTGCCGGTTTATAGGCATTCTTATTATGAAAAGCTGGGATATCCGGCGGGGCTGTGTCCCAATGCGGAAAAATATTATGAGGAAGTGATGAGCCTTCCGCTCTTTTATTCGCTCTCCGACGAGGACGCGGAGGATGTAATACGCGCCGTGCAAAGGCTGGCGGAATATTATCGGAGATAACGGCGGGAAAGAAGGGGATACAGGGATTCTCAGTTCAGGAAAGGAACGGATACATCGATGAAGGATTATACAGACCGGGAGACCGGTATTTATCTGCGGCCCATGACCTGGGAGGATACAGATTTCATTGTGGCATGGCGGAATAGCGACGCTGTGCGGAAGCGATTTATTTATCAGGAGTTATTCACCAGGGAGGGACACGAAAACTGGATCAGAACTATGGTGGAAACGGGGCGTGTGGTGCAGATGATGATCTGTAGTCTGGAATCGGACGCGCCGCTGGGATCCGTATATATCAGGGATATCGACAGACAGCATAATAAGGCGGAGTACGGTATCTTTATCGGAGAGCCTCAGGCCAGAGGCCGGGGAATCGGTACGGCGGCCGCCGAGCTTATGCTGCGTTATTGTTTTGAAGAGGAGAAGCTGCACAGGGTTTTTCTGCGCGTTTTTGCGGATAATCTGCAGGCTGTCCGCAGCTATGAAAAGGCGGGTTTTCAAAAGGAAGGACTGCTTCGTGATGACGTCTGTATAGAAGGGCGGTATTATGATATTATATGGATGGCGGCGATCAATCCGGAGAATTGCTGAGGATCTGTGATGCCGATATGCGGCACGGAGAAGAGATTTCCGCCTGTAATTTATATTTGTGCCGGGCTTTGGCTGCATTGATGCGGAGCCTGATACGGGATTATGCGCTCCGGTTTTCGGACTGCGCGGAATGGAGAATGCTATGAAAAAGATTACGTTTGTGATTCCCTGCTACCGTTCGGAGCGAACGCTGCCCCATGTGGTAGAAGAGATTCGGGAAAAGATGAAGGATATGGGGCAGTATGGCTATGATATTCTCCTGGTCAACGACTGTTCTCCGGACGGCACAGCGGAAACGATCCGAAGGCTGTGCCTCGAATATGAGAATGTTAAAGGCGTCAGCTTTGCAAAGAATTTCGGGCAGCACGCCGCTCTTATGGCTGGGCTTCGACATTCGGACGGGGATTATGTGGTCTGTCTGGACGACGACGGCCAGACGCCCGCGGATGAAGCGGATAAGCTGATCGCGAAGCTGGAGGAGGGATATGACGCCGTCTATGCGAAATATGAGCATAAGCAGCATTCTCTCTTCCGCAATCTGGGCAGCAAGGTAAATGAATATATGACCAGGATTATGCTCGGGAAGCCTGCGGAGCTTTATCTTTCCAGCTATTTTGCGGTAAAGCGCTTTGTGGTCGAGGATATGATTCGGTATGAAAACTCTTACCCTTACGTGATCGGGCTGGTTCTGCGGGCTACCAGCCATATCGCTAATGTTACGGTCAGTCACAGGGAGAGAGAGGAAGGGACGTCCGGTTACACGCTGAAAAAGCTGCTTGGGCTTTGGTTTAACGGATTTACGGCGTTTTCGGTGAAGCCTCTTCGGATCGCCACAGGGCTGGGAGGGTTCAGTGCCCTGGTCGGCTTTCTGTACGGGATTTATACGGTCATCAAGCGGATTCTGAATCCTGATGTGCCGGTGGGATTCAGTTCTACCATGGCGGCGATCGTGTTTTTCGGCGGGATGATCATGGTGCTTTTGGGAATGATCGGGGAGTATATCGGGCGGATTTACATCAGCCTGAATAATTCTCCTCAGTATGTGATTCGGGAGACGATGAATATCGGCTCAAGACCGGACGAAGAACGAGAGGAGCAAAGAAAGAGAGCGGAGTCGCGTAAGGAAAAGCGACCGCCGGAGGAATAACAGAATCCGGCGGAAGACCTCGAACGGTTGAAATTCAACGCGGCAGGAAGGAAATTACCGGATCAGGGGAATGATATTTTGGGCGATCAGAAAGCGTCCGCCGGCGTTCGGATGAACCAGGTCAGGCAGAAGAAGTTCGCCGTATGTATCGGCGTCGATGCCCAGCGTATAGTAAAAATCCAGCACATCTACATCCAGCTCCTCGGCCAGCGCGAAAACCGCGTCCGCATAGTCCTGTAAACGGAGGCTTTCAGAATCGACGAACTCCCTCGGCACATAGGGGGAATAAGAAGGGGTACAGAGAATGATCTGCGAATCCGTAGATCTTTTCTTTATTTCCGCTACGGCAGCGCGGATGGCACCGGAATAAGTAGTGATATCCAGGGGATCCGCGGAAGAGATCGCAAATCCCCTGAAGTAGTCGTTTAGACCATAGTTGATGATAAAGCAGGTCTTTTGACCGGAATGGGAGGCTTCAAAATAGTCCGTAAAACCCTGATAGATCTGTCTGTCGGCGGGAATCAGGGAAAGATCCTCATCGAAAAAGGCCTTTGCGATACCGGGGAGGGAGATGGGGATATCATCCGCCATGGCGGCGCTGTTGCCGCCGTAGCCGCAGTTGTACACCGTGGCACCGGTCAGGGCGCGTACCGCGCCCGGAATCGACATGTCGTCCGTATAATTGCCAAAAACGCTGTCCCCGAAAAATATCAGGTCATAATCGGCAAGATTCGGGTAGACGGGCGCGTCGCTGCGGAGGGAAGCGGTCAGCTCGTCCAGAGAGCGGCTCAGGTCGATGGCATTGTCCGAGGTTACCATGTAGGGATGCTTAAAATCACTGTTGGTGAAGAGAACCTCAGCGGCGTCTGCGTTGACGGAAAAGAAGCCGTCGTAAAGCGCGGGATTAGCGATGAGCCATTCCTCGGCAGCGTAAAAATAGACTCTTATCCCGGGCGCGTCAGCGGCCTCTGTGAGAAAGCGCTGATAGCTTTTCAGGACGCGTTTATACTCGGATTCCGAGAGCGACTGCCAGTAAGCCGCGGAGGGATAAGAGAGAATCAATTCAAATGTCGCGGAGGGACAATACTGCTGCAGGGAGGAAAGCTGTTCTGTGGAAAGCCGGTCAGGGCGAATCCCCAGATAGACGCTTGTGACGGTCTGTCCGGAGGAGGCGATCCGCTTCAGATAGCTTTTCAGCTGGGAAAAACCGGTGATCACATGATCCGCCTTTAGCACAGTCATGCCGCGGTAATAAGAAAAGTCCGACACGGAGTAGTTGTCAATGGGATACATGGATAAGAATACGGTATCATATTCTTCTGAAGAAATACGGCGGAAGTCATTGCGCTGCTGCGCGCCGCTGCGAAACGTCAGGATAAACGCGGCGACGGACAGGACAGCGAAGCATACGGCAGCGGCGGACAAGACAGCTTTCTTTTTCTTTGCCATGGTATTTCCCTTTCTTTTTTGGAACGGTTGCCCGGTTATTATACCATGAGCGCAGAAAATCAAGCGGCTGCGAAGCAGACATTTGATTTTCAAGCCATGGATTGTCCGGTATAATGCGCCGCGAAGCGGCGACGAGACAGCTCATGCTGGCTCGGATTCTGCGAATGCAGAATCATTATACCATGCTGGGAGAGGTTTGCCAAGGCGGAACCAGCGGCGGGAATTATGATGTTTTCCTTAAATTTTCTTTAAAGCTTTGCGCTGTGTTTTACGAAACCGGGAAAATGTGGTAGAATGTCATTGGCGGAACGAATTGATATAATCGGTTACAAGGGCGGACGGAATGGGACAGATATTAAAGAAACTGAATCTTTTACTGGATCGAAAACAGAAACGGACTATGGGCGGGCTGATTGTACTCATGATCATCGGTGCGGTGCTGCAGACGGCGGGCGTCGGAATGCTGGTGCAGGTGGTGACGATCGTGATCGATCCGGCGGCCGTGGAGAAGAGCGGGCTGGTGAGGAGCGCGTATGAATTGCTGGGCTTTCAGGATTACGGCAGTTTTTCCATTGCGGTGATGGCTTCGCTGATCCTGGTTTTTGCGGTAAAAAATGTGTTTCTCTATCTCCAGCAGAAATTGACCTATTCCTTTGTTTATACGAATCAGTTTCGAACCTCGGAGCGGATGATGCGAAATTATCTGCGCCGGGGCTATGAATTTTATCTGAACGCGGATACGGCTGTGGTGCAGAGAAGTATTACGTCGGATGTCAATAATATGTACGCGTTGATTCTGGCGCTGCTACAGCTGATGTCGGACGGGGCGGTGTCGCTGTTTGTGGTGTGCTACTGTCTCTCTAAAAGCGGAGTGATGACGATTCTGCTGGCGGCGGCCCTCCTTGTGTTGATGTATTTCATCAAGAAGGTGCTGAAGCCGGTGATGTATAAGGCGGGCAAGGACAATCAGGATTATTACAGCGGGCTTTTTAAATGGATTTCCCAGACGGTTCAGGGAATTAAGGAGGTAAAGGTAGCCGGTAAGGAGCGGTATTTTGTCGGCGAATATCAGAAGTGCGGAAAGGGATATGTAGACGCGGTGCGCAAGTACAGCCTTTATAATAACATCCCCAAGCTGCTGATTGAGACGGCCTGCGTGGCAGTGATGATAGGGTATATGATTTTCCTGACGGCGTCGGGAAGAACTGCAGGGGATATGCTGGAGATCTTAAGTACGCTGGCGGCAGCCGCCTTTGTATTGCTGCCCTGCGTAAACCGGATCAACAATCAGATTAATTCCATAGCCTATTTTGAACCCTTTTTTATGGGGGTCAGCGATAATCTGCAGGATGAAATCGCAGGGGAAAAGGTGGATATGTCCTTCGCCGCGGACGACGGGGAAAAGCTGCCGGTTGCCCGGTGCCTGGAGCTGAAGGGGATTACTTACGCCTATCCGAATACGGACAAGCTGATTTTTGACCATGCGGACATGACGATTCCCGTCGGTGCCTCCGTAGGGATTGTAGGAACCTCTGGTGCCGGGAAAAGCACCCTTGTGGATATTCTGTTGGGTCTGCTGGAGGTAAAGGAGGGCAGCATCTGTGCGGACGGCGTGGATGTGCGGCAGAATTACAGAAGGTGGCTGAAGAATATCGGGTATATTCCTCAGATGATTTTTATGCTGGACGACACGATACGAAAGAATGTGGCCTTCGGCGTGCCTGAGGACAGGATCGATGAGGAAAGGATCTGGGAGGTGTTGCGGGAAGCCCAGCTGGACGAATTTGTGAAGACTCTTCCGGATGGGCTGGATACCGGTATCGGGGAGCGCGGGATCCGGCTCTCCGGCGGCCAGCGCCAGAGGATTGGCATCGCCCGGGCCCTCTATCACGATCCGGAGATCCTGGTGCTGGATGAGGCCACCTCAGCCCTGGATAACGACACGGAAAAGGCGATTATGGGAGCGATCAACCGGCTTCACGGCAGGAAGACGCTGATTATTATCGCCCACCGGCTTCAGACCATTGAGAACTGCGATATGGTGTATCGGGTGGAGAACGGCAAAGTGTGCAAAGTTGAAAATCGGGAGGACGTTAGATGAGAAGTGTGGCGATCATTACGGCGCGGGGCGGAAGCAAGAGGATCCCGCGGAAGAATGTCAGAGAGTTCTGCGGGAAGCCTGTTATGGCTTATTCTGTGGAGGCGGCGGTGAAGTCCGGTCTTTTCGACGAAATTATGATATCTACGGACGACGGGGAGATCGCGGAGATTGGGCGACAGTACGGCGCGAAGGTGCCGTTTTATCGGAGCGCGGAGACAGCGAATGATTTTGCGACGACCAGCGATGTCCTTCTGGAGGTGATCGGGGAATACGAAAAGAGAGGGGAGCATTTTGACCTGGGATGCTGCATTTATCCTACAGCGCCCTTCGTGACGGCGGAGAAGCTGAAGACGGCTATGGAGCGGCTGATTGCCTCGGACGCGGACACCCTGATTCCGGTAGTCGCCTTTTCTTATCCGCCCCAGCGCGGTATGGCGATAAAAGAGGGACGGCTGGTTTTCGAGCATCCGGAGTATCTGGATACCCGATCTCAGGATCTGACGCCGTATTACCATGACGCAGGGCAGTTTTACTGCTTTCGGGTGGAAGCCTATAAGAGGAACCGGAGGCTGATGCGGGGAAGTGTCCTGCCTATGATAGTTCCGGAGATGGAAGTACAGGATATCGACAGCCTGACGGACTGGGAGATCGCGGAGATCAAGTATCGAATGATGCAGGGTGTATAAAGAGAAGGAATTTATGTCAGGAGGACAGGTTGGGAAGGAAAGTGCGGGGCAGGACAATTTTATATGCATTGCTTTCGGCGGTTCTTTTCGCGGCCTTTTTTCTGTCGCCCTGTTTTGCCGGAAGGACGGAGAAATATCCGGTGCAGATTGTTTTCTTCGGGGACAGCGTCTACGGGAATATCCGGGACGGCTCCGGGATACCGGATCAGGTGGGAGAGCTTCTGGGCAAGTCCGTTTACAACGCCGCCTTTGGGGGCACCTGTACCGGCAGAAACCGGAATGACACAAGCCTGGATTTCTCCGGAGACTCTCTCTCCCTGGCAGCGTTGACAAAGGCGGTTTACGCGGATGACTTCGGGGTACAGCAGACGATTCAGCCCCAATGGGATATTACCGTTTACTTTCAGGAAGCGATAGACGGGCTGGAGCGGATCGATTTTTCCGGGGTGGAAACCGTGCTGATTGGGCACGGACTGAACGATTATTACGGGGGCATCCCGCTGGAGGGCGAGGATCCGCTGGATGAATACACGTTTGCGGGAGCCTTGCGGAGATCCCTGATTTATCTTCAAAAGACGAATCCCGATATGCGGATTGTCCTGATCACGCCGACTTACAGCTGGCTGTTGAATACCGGCCAGACCTGTCAGGAATATAATATCGGATTCGGCGTTTTGGAGGATTATATCCGAAAGGAGCTGGAGGTAGCCGCGGAGCTGGACGTGGAGGTAATCGATCTGTACCATGATCTTTTTCCCCATGAGGGCTGGGAGGATTGGCAGCTTTATACGACGGACGGCTTTCATCCCAATGAGGCCGGCAGGGCGTTGCTTGCCGGAAGGATAGCAGATTATTTGGAAGGAGAGACGGAATGATGTCTCCGACAGAGGTATTTCAGAAAATCATATCAAAAATCAGGCCGAAATGGCGGATTGCTTTTGTGACGGCCTTCGTTGCGGGGCTGCTGATCCATATGCCGGCGCTTTTGTCGGATATTCCGAATCATGACGGACTGGACAGCCTTTATTTTGATCAGAACATGATTACGTCCGGAAGATGGTTTCTGATGATTGCCTGCGGGTTTTCGTCCTTCTATACGGTTCCCTGGGTGATCGGGCTGCTGGGGCTTTTATTCTTAAGCCTTGCGGCGGCGGCGCTGACAGAGCTGCTGGAGGTAGAAAAAACCTGGGCGGTTATGGCGGTCAGCGCTCTGCTTCCGGCTTTTCCGGCGCTGGCGTCTACCTTTGCCTATGTCTTTACCCTGGACGGTTATATGCTGGCGCTGCTGCTGGCGGTGCTGGCGGTGCTGTTTACGAAAAAAAGGAGATACGGATTTCTGCCGGGAGCAGTCTGCCTGGCCCTCAGTCTGGGGATCTACCAGGGCTATCTTGCCTTTGCCATGATACTCTCTTTTTTTTCGATCCTGCTGTTGGCGGCGGGAAGCGGAAGCGTAAGGGAAAAGGCTGCGGCTGCGGCAAGATACCTGTGCATGGGGGGTCTGGGCGCGGCGCTTTACTATGTTGTTTTGCAGATTCTGTTAAAGCTGCAGGGGAAGGAACTGGCTTCCTATCAGGGGATTGACAGTCTGGGTTCAGGCGCTGTTTCGGAAGGGCTTCCAGCCGTCCTGGCAAAAATGTACCGGGACTTTTTTGGGTTCAGCCTGAGAGGAAATGTCTTATATAATAACGGTATTTCGCTGGCGGCGTGCGTTTTGCTGGCGGTTGCGGCGGCTGTGACGCTGATTTCGCTGGCTGTGAAAAGAAAATGGTGGAAGAGTCTCTGGTTTTTCGGTATAATGGCTGTGACAGCCGCTGCGCTTCCGCTGGTGACAAATGTGATTTTGCTTATTTCTCCCGATGTAAACTATCATCTTCTGATGAGGTATCAGTGGGTGTTGTATTTGATCGGAGCGGTTGCCCTTGTCGGCGGGCGGCAGGAAACAGACTCCCGGCAGTGCGGCGCGGCGGAGTGGATGGCGCTTGCGGCGGCGTTTGCGCTTGTGTTTTCCTACGGCGTGACGGACAATATCGGTTATGCCAATCTGCAGAAGCGTTATGAAAAGACTTATGCTTATTGTGTGCGCCTGCTTGACCGGATCGAGCAGACGCCGGGATATTATCAGGGAATCCCTATCGCGATGATCGGCGTGGTGGGAGACGACGAGTTTCCGCCTACGGATCTGACGCTCCCGGTTACCTCCAGCATGATCGGCCTGAACGGCGACATGCTGCTGTATACGGGGAAAAATTACCGGGAATTTATACAGAACTATCTGGGCGCGACCTTAAATATCCTGCCGGCGGAGGCTATGGCGGAAATGTATTACGATGAGGCTTATATGGCGATGGAGAGCTTCCCGGGGGAGAGCTCTATCCGTATTATGGACGGGATCATGTACATCAAGACAGAGAATGTGAGGGAGTAGTATGGCGCTGTTATCGATTGTTCTTCCGGCTTACAATGAGGAACAGAATATAGCGAATACGGCGAAGGTATTGTCGGAGCTGCTTTCGACGGAGGGAATCGAGTATGAGCTGGTGTTTATCAGCGACGGTTCCCGGGACGGAACCTATGCGGAGATTGTCCGGGCCGCCGCAGAGAACCCCCGGATCCGGGGGGCGGAGTTCAGCCGGAACTTCGGAAAGGAGGCCGGAATCTTCGCAGGGCTGGAGCTGGCGACGGGGGACGCTGTGATCGTGATGGACTGTGACCTCCAGCATCCGCCCGAGGTAATCCCGAAGATGTGGAAGCTCTGGCGGGAGGGAGCGGAGGTCGTGGAGGGAATCAAGTCTGACCGGGGCCGCGAGAGTCTGGGCTATAAGCTGTCAGCCGGTCTGTTTTATAAGGTCATGAGCAAGCTGATCCAGATAGACATGAGCGCTTCCTCGGATTTCAAGCTGTTGGATCGGAAGGTGGTAAATGTGCTGCTATCTCTGTCGGAGCGGAACACCTTTTTCCGGGCCCTGAGCTTCTGGGCGGGGTTCAGCACGGAGAAGGTGGAGTACGAGGTACAGGAGAGGCAGTTCGGCGAGAGCAAGTGGTCCTTCCGGGGGCTGATGAAATATGCGGTTTCCAACGCGACCTCCTTCAGCACTATGCCGCTTCAGCTGGTGACGGTGATGGGGACGGTATCGATCCTGTTCAGCGTGATACTGATGATTCAGACACTGGCCAGATTCCTCGCCGGGAATTCGGTGGAGGGATTTACGACGGTGATTCTGCTGATCCTGATTATCGGCGGGTTCCTGATGCTGAGCCTGGGAATTATCGGACATTATATCGCCAGGATTTACGAGGAAGTAAAGGGAAGGCCCCGTTATATTATCAGCCGGGTTACGGAAAGCGTAAAAGAAGCGCCTGCGGAGGCGGATAAGCGATGTCCGCTGGAGCGCGCAATGGGGTATCAGGAGGAAGAAATGCGCAAAGGCCGGCGAGGGAACAAGGAGGAAGAGAGGAATGATTAATTTTAATGTGCCGCCCTGCGGGGAGAAGGCGATGGAGTATATTCAGGAGTGCGTCAGGAACCAGAAGATCTGCGGGGACGGGGCATATACCAGGAAGTGCAGTCAGTGGATCGAAGAGAGGACGGGGACGGCGAAATGCCTTATGACGACCTCCTGTACTCACGCCACAGAGCTGGCGGCTCTGCTCTGCGATATCCAGCCGGGGGATGAGGTTATCATGCCGGCCTATACGTTCGTATCTACAGCGGACGCCTTTGTACTCAGGGGTGCGACGCCTGTGTTTGTGGATATCCGTCCGGATACCATGAATATCGACGAGAAGCTGATTGAGGACGCGATAACGGAAAAGACGAGGGCGATCGTGCCGGTTCATTACGCCGGAGTGGCGTGCGAGATGGATGAGATTATGGCGATCGCGGACAGGCATCATCTGGCGGTAATCGAGGATGCGGCGCAGGGGATTATGGCCTTCTATAAGGGAAAGGCTCTGGGAACCTTCGGCAATTTCGGTGCGTTCAGCTTCCACGAGACCAAGAATTACAGTATGGGCGAGGGCGGCGCGCTTTTGATCCGGGATGAGAAGGATGTGGAAAATGCGGAGATTATCCGGGAAAAAGGCACCAACAGGAGCAAGTTTTATCGGGGGCAGATCGATAAATATACATGGGTGAATTACGGCTCCTCCTATTTGCCCAGCGATATGAACGCGGCCTATCTTTACGCGCAGCTGGAGATGGCGGATGAGATCAACGGGGCAAGGCTTGCGCTCTGGAACCATTATTACGAGAGACTGCTGCCCCTGGCGGAGGCGGGAAAGATCGAGCTGCCGACGGTGCCGAAGGAGTGTACGCATAACGCGCATATGTTTTATATCAAGGCAAGAGACATCGAGGAGAGGACGGCCAGGATCGCGCACCTGAAGGAAAACGGGATTCTGTCCGTGTTCCATTATATCCCGCTGCACACAGCGCCGGCCGGCGTAAGGTTCGGACGCTTCCACGGGGAGGATAAATATACGACGGCCGAGAGTGAAAAGCTGATGCGTCTCCCGATGTATTATGGGCTGATGATGGAAGAGGTGGATCATATCTGCGATACGATTCTTCGATTTTAAGTATGAAGGATTTGTGCGGCAGCGTGGAGGATGGAATGAAAAAGGCAGCGGGAGCCGCAGGGGCGATTCTGAGAGGAATATTGTGGATGGGTTTCGGGATTCAGGCGGTTCTGGGTTTTCTTTGGATGTGCTGCAATATCCGCAGTCCCCGTGAGTTCGCGGGAGACTGGGGCGCGCTTTACCGGTGGATTCAGGGAATTACCGGGGGGACGGTTCTTAGCGCGATACAGCTGGGAATCGGTTTTTACGCGGGTTATTGCTTTTTACAGGCGCTTTGCCCGGGCCGGGGAAAATGGAGACTGCTGGGCAGTCTGGCGTTTCTGACGTTTCCTATGGCGATGCAGTGTCATCTGTCGGTTGCGCCATATTCTCTGATCAGCTCGCTCTTTTTGCTGGAGCTGGCGGCGTTGATTCCGGGGCTGCGACAGAAAAAGGACGGGGAGAAGCCGGAAGAACGGGGCGCAGACGCTTTTTTCAGGGGACTGGCAGGCGGCGGAGCCTGTTGGTTCCTTCTGACGCTGTTGCTGCCGGAATATTTATTGCTGGGTGCCATACCGATGGTATTGGCGCTGCTTTTCGCGCTGCGGGATCTGATAAAAAAACCGCGCGTACTGGCGTTGGCTGTGCTGCTGTTGGCGGCCTGGGGCGGGATAACGGCTGGGGCGGGAGCGTTGGCGGGGGACGGAAAGTATCTGCCGGATCGCGAGGCGGCAGCTTACGCATTGTTTCACAGAGCTGTCTGGCCAACGCTATGGGAGGATCAGGTGCAGTGGCCGGAGGAGGTTCGCGAGGCGACGGGAGATGATATGCTGTGGACGGCATCCCGCCGTGTCGATGCGCCGGAAGAATATTTCAGGCCCAGGATGCTGGAGCGGTTTGGCGACGAGGGGGCGGCAGGGTATTATCTGGAGCTTTCGAAAATTTCCTGGAGTCTGCACAAGGCCTGGACTGTCCGCCAGATTGCGGGGGATGCGCTGGGCTATTGCGCTACGCCGCCGATTCTGTCGCTGCAGCTGTCGGGAAGGGGATATGACTCCTGCTCCGGAAGAAACTATGAATTTATGGCTATTTATGCGCCGAGGCTGACGAAGTGTTATGTCAGGTATAGCGGCCGCTGGTTTGTCGTTATGATTGGGGTATCGGCGCTGCTGACGGTCGCGGCTCTTTTGGAGGGAAGCGTAAGGTTAAGCGGGACGGGGCTTCGGATTCTTGTCCTCTGCCTTTTTTGGGCGGGGGCGGTAACGGCCTTCTATACCCTGCGGAGAGCGGGAGGAATGGATTATAAAGCCTCTGTGGGGGTAAATCTTTTGTGGCTGGCAGGCGCGTTGTCAGTGTTTTTGCTTTCGAAGCGACGCCCCGGGGGAAACAGTTGACGGAATGTGCGGACAGAATCTGCCGTCGATAGAAGGAGTATGGTTTTATGATTATGCAAATATTGATTTTGTCGCTGCTTCTGTTTGCGCTTCCGGTTCTGGTGGGAGGAAGCTTTTCGGAAGCAGCGGGAAAGAGCGCTCCTTTCAGCAGCCTGGTCTTCCGCTGGGTCAGCGGACAGATGTGTCTTTGGACGGGGTTTCTTGCCATCTGCCTCCCGATGATCCTGTTGGAAAGAGAGGATGGGTTTGCCCGGGTAATCCGGATGAACGGTCTGTTTGCGGCGGCCATGCTGCTGTTTTCGCTGGGAAGGGGAATCAAAAGGCGGGCGGGCACGCCCGGCAGGCGTATTCCTGCGGGAAAAAGGGAGGGGAGGGATCCCCTGACGGTGGTTCTGGGACTTGCGGCGGTTATTCTCCTGGCGCTGCAGCTGGCGCTTGCGGCGGCGCTGGCCTACGAGGAGGGGGACGATGCTTTTTATGTGGCGGTTTCTTCAGTCACCAATGAATCCGGAACCATGTATAAAATATTGCCCTACACGGGAGGAGGAACCAGCCTGGATATCAGGCATGGTCTGGCTCCCTTCCCGATCTGGGTGGCCTTGCTGGCCCGGGTATCCGGGATGCATGCGGCGACCGTGGCGCAGGTTGTGCTGCCGGTAACGCTGATCCTGATGGCCTACGGGGTATTTTACCTGATGGGCGGACAGCTGTTCCGGGAGGAGCCCCGGAAACGGATTCTGTTTCTGCTGTTGATCGAGCTGATGGTTTTATTCGGCGGCCAATCCCGTTATACGGCGGAAAATTTTCTTCTGGTAAGAACCGCTCAGGGGAAGGCGGTTCTGGCGGCGCTGGTGATTCCGTTCCTTTTTCTGCTGCTGATGATTCTGGCGGAAAAGCTGAAGGAGGGAAAGAAGACAACCGCCGGTTTTTGGATGCTGATGGAGCTGACCTTATTGGCAGGCTGCCTGTGCAGTACTCAGGGAACTGTGTTGACCGGCGTCTTTTTCGGGGCGGGGGCGCTCTGCGTAACCGCGGGCTACCGCAAATGGAAGCTGCTGCTGCCTTCCGCCGCCTGTTGTCTTCTGCCGGCTGTGATTGTCGTCCTTTATTTTGTTTTGAGTTAAAGAGAGGCATGGAAGCAAACCTTCCTGCGATTGAATTTATGTCCGCCGAGGCGAACGTGAGGTATAGGTATGTGGAAGAATATGGCGCAGATTTTTCAGAATTATATGGGAACAGGACTGGCTATGATTTGGTTCCTCGCGGCGGTAATCTATCTTTTTCTCAGCGAAAAGCGAAAGGACAGGCGGATTCTTTTTGTCTATTTTCCGATTCTGATCCTGCTTTTGTTTTTTAATCCTCTGTTTGCCGGATTGTTTTTCGCGACGCTGGGGGCGGAGGTATATTTCCGCGTCTGCTGGCTGCTGCCGGTGACGACTGTGACGGCTTATGCCGCAATAAGCATCCGGGAGAGACTGAGCGGAGTGCGGAAAGGAATTTTTACGGTTGCGGCAGTTTTGATGATTGTGTTGTCGGGAAGGCCGGTGTATGACAATCCGCTATACAGCGTGGCGGAAAATTGTTACCATGTGCCGGACAGCGTAGTACATCTTTGCGACGCCATCGTGACGCCGGGCAGGGAGGTGATGGCAGTCTTTCCGCGGGAGCTGCTGCTTTATGTAAGGCAGTACAGCCCCCTGGTCTGTATGCCTTACGGCCGGGATCACTATGACATCGCCGGATCTGATCTGCGCGAGGTGATGGAGAAGGAGCCTCTGAATCTGGAGGAGGCGACTCCTCTGGCGAACGGCAGCGGATGCCATTACATTATTTTGAAGGAGGGCCGGGAGACGCTGCAGGATCCTCAGGATTACGGTTGGGAGCTGTACGGTCAGATGGACGGATATCTTATCTATAGAAATACGGAAGTAGAGCTGATTGTGCCATAAAGCATAAAAGCAGTTTCGATAAAACGACTCCCCCCCGCCAGCGAAATGGATGGCAGGGGGAGCTTTTTAATCCTCTGAGTTATAACAATTCATTGCTTCGATAAAGCGCCGGGCCACCAGCTTGCGGCCGTCTATATTCAGATGGCGGTTGTCCGACAGGTAATCCAGGGCGTTATCCTCATGAACAGTACCGTACAGATTATCGATAAAGGTAACCTGTCGGAGGGAGCATGAGGAGCCCTCCATGACAACGTAAGAGGAGAGGGCATCATAGCCGTTATAGCGCACCATGCCGCTGCTGACGTAATTCCCGTTTTCATCCAGCTCGTCCGAAAAGGCGTAGGTGGGAGACAGGACGATGATCCGGATATGCGGAAAAGCGAACTGAAGATACCAGATAGCGGATTCCAGATTTCCGGTAAAGGTGGTAAGGTCTGTCGCGTCCCCCAGGTTTATGACGGGGCGTCCCAACAGGTAATCATAGGCGTCATACATGATGGCGATCACATCAACGGTGCTGAAATCAATAGTGCCCAGCAGGTCGGTCGCCTGCTGCGCGTCCTCCGGAATATTTTCTCCCAGCGCGGAGGCGGCTTCCTGAAACATAGAGGGCTCCGCGGCACCGGTTGCGGAGGCGGCCATCCAAAACAGCGAATAAGCGTCCATTGGCTTTTCCTCCGCCCTGAAAGTAGATCTTTCACAGGCCATATAGCTGTCGCCGATGGAGCAGTTGTATACGGTCGCGCCTGTCAGATCGCCGATGATGTTGACCAGGTTGTCTTTTGAGTCCCGATCATCGGCGAAGGGAGCGTTTCCGAAGAAGACGATGGAGAGCCCGTCCTCTGTGTTCAGGGGAATCATCCTGCCGTCGTCGCCGACAAGGGGAACCGTGAGATCCAGAGTATCCGAGTAACCGCCTTCGATATTGTCCCGGATTTCATTCTGGCTGATAAATTTTCCCCAATTCAGAAAGCGAAGCAGGATGATGCAGGGAACAAGGACAATGGTGATTGCCAGGACGATGTGGAGATTGATGCGGAACCGTTTTTTTGGCGCTTCACCAGAAGGATCTGGCGCTTCATCGATCTCCGGAGAATCGATATTTTCCTCAAAATCAATCACTTCGATATCAGGTATTTTTCTCTGCGGCATTTCCTGTTCGGAAAAGGATTCGTCTTTTTTCAATCATTTACCTCCCTGGGCGTTTAGCGGCCCTGATAGCTTTATTTTACTATTATGGAGCCGGAAAGTCCACTTTATTAAGCAGAATTAAAAAGATTTAAGAAATTATGAAGAAATTCTCCCTATCCTTGAAGAAACAGGTACGCGATGATATAATGACGCCAGGGAAAAACAAGCGGCTGCGAAGCAGACATTTGTTTTTCGGGCGTCATTAACGAGCAAGCAGCCGATGAAATCGGCGCGGGAGCGCGCAGCGCGGGCTTGCGAGTATAAGCGGGGCCAGGGAAAAACAAGCGGCTGCGAAGCAGACATTTGTTTTTCGGGCGTCATTAACGAGCAAGCAGCCGATGAAATCGGCGCGGGAGCGCGCAGCGCGGGCTTGCGAGTATAAGCGGGGCCAGGGAAAACAAGCGGCTGCGAAGCCGCCGGGAGAAAGGGTTGACAGCATGAAGAAACTGTTTCATCATACCAAGCAGCCGTTGGAGAAGTGGTTTGAATACGAGGATGAGAACTACGAGGCGAGCTATGAGGAGGACGGCGAAGACTACGCGGACGAACCGTCTTATGAGGAGCCGGAAGACTACGCGGACGAACCGCCTTATGAGGAGCCGGAAGATTACGCGGACGAACCGCCTTATGAGGAGCCGGAAGACTGCGCGGACGAATCGTCCTGTGAGGAGCCGGAAGACTACGCGGACGAATCGTCTTATGAGGAGATGGAAGACTACTCGGGCGAATCGTCATATGTGGAAGATGGCGAATATGAAGAGGATGGCGGGGACGGTCAGGCTTATGAGGGCGGGCCGGACAGCGTGGAGGAAGAGTTTTCCGGGGATGTGCAGGTCGATCAGGATGAGATAGGCTACACAGAGGAAGAGGAGGAATATGCCGGGGACTTTGAGGGCGAGATCAGCTATGCGGAGGAGTCCTATGAGGATGGCGGGGACTTTGAGGGCGAGATCATTTACACAGAAGAGCCGGAAGACTACATTGGAGAGGAAGAATACGCGGAGAGCGACGGGGATGAAGCGGCGGAGCCTGTTTATGAGGAATATGCCGGGGACTTTGAGGGCGAGGGCGACTATGCGGAGGAATCCTGCGAGGATGCTGAGGACGAAGCTGCGGCTGGACTGCGGGGGATGTCCGTGATCGACCGTCTGATCGCGTTTACGGGGGTTGCGGTATTGGTGCTTGCTCTGATTACGGGCGGCGTCTTTATCAGCGGCAGAATAAAGCAGGGCCAGGTGAAAGAGTTTGTCAGCGTCGGTGCGCAGCTGGAGGATATCTCCGTGATAGGGGAGGCGGGGCTTCTGGCGGTGGCGGATGCCCGGAAGGCGCAGATTGCAGCTTCTGTGATCGTTGAGGAAAACCGGGAAGAAGAAAACGAGGAAAATAAAGCGTATGAGGAGTATGAGGAGACGGACTATTCCCGCCAGGTTACGGTGAAGATGGATATGTCGTCGATTCAGAAGGATCTGAAGATCAAGTTTACCAACCAGAAGACGGGAAAGCTGATTGCAAACGTCCCCTTTTCTGTGACGGTAAAGGATCCGGACGGGAAAACCAGTATCTGGTCGGACGACGATATGGACGGTATCATCTATAAGAAGGATATAACGGCGGGATCCTACGAGGTGGCGATGGAGAAGCTGACGGATGAGCAATACAGCAAATATTCCATAGACACCGATAAAAAGAAGGTAAAGGTTAAGAAGGAGATTGCCTACGAAAAGGTAGATGTTGCCAACGAGGTCAAGAAGGAAAGCGAGGTCGACGCGAAGACCGAGGATACCGCAAAGAAAGAGGTTGCGGTAGAGTCCGTCATGCAGGACACGGTGGCCTGGGTGGAGAGCAAGGAGGTTGGGAATGTCTATACGGAAGTGACGAAGGACACGATTCCCAATCCGCTGACGCTGGCTTCCCTGCCGAAGAGCTTTCTGCGGATGGATACGCAGGCTGCAATTTCACCGGCTGCGCTGGAGCTGGAGCCGGGTAAGACAGGGGCGCTGACGGTTGGGGCGTTTGCGCCGTCCCTGAACCAGGGCGAACTTTCTGTAAAAGAAACCGGAAGGGACGTCGAGTGGAGCTCGAATCAGAATGCCGTGGCGACGGTCGATCAAAACGGCGTGGTGACGGCGGCGGCGGAGGGCACCGCGACGATCACTTATGCCGCGACGGTAACCTACGAAGTACAGAAAACGGATTCGTCTGTCTCTGCGTCCGATCCGGCGGCGGTGACGACGGAAACCAGGACGGAAAAGGTTACCGGTACTTGTGTGGTAACGGTAAAGGCGGCGAGAGGGGCGCTTTCGCTGACGGTTGATAAGAAGAATGCGACGGTTGTAGTCGGGGGAAGCGCGACGGCGCAGGCCGCGGCGTCCGGCGCGGCGGAAGGGCAGGAGCTTATTTTCGCGGCGAAGTCGGATCAGGAGACGATAGCGACGGCGGTCGTCGATAACGCCGGAAAGATCACGATTACGGGTGTCGCTGCAGGTACGGCAAGGATTACGGTTACGGTAAATTATAAGGAGGGGGCGGCGGAGACCGCAGGGACTGCGGTGATTGACGTGGTCGTAGGGGGCAACAAGACAGTCGCGCTGGAGAAGCAGACCTGTACGGCTTATGTGGCGAATCTTGTCCTGCTGAACGCAACTATCGGAAACGTCTTGGAGCCGGAAGCGTCCGTGACGGCGGTATCCTCCGACGCAAGTATTCTGAAAGTAACGCTGGGGACGATGAAAACGGAAAACGGCGTTACGACGGTGCCTGTTACGCTGGAGGGATTGAAGGAAGGCAGTGTCGTATTGACCGTCAAGTGCGTGGAGAACGGCGAAGAGGTACAGGCGGAGTGCGTCGTTACGGTCAAACCCGATCCCAAGCAGGACGTTAAGACCGAGCTGAAGGATCAGGACGGAATGCAGGTGTATGTCGTTGAGAACAACGAGTATCGAAAGGCGTTTTACGCAGATTACTTCAAGTTTGAAAAGTTTTATATCAGTACCGGAAAAAAGTACACCGGCTGGCAGACTATCGACGGAAAGGTATATTACTTTAACGCTGACGGAGAAAAGCTGACCGGGGAGCAGGTCATCCAGGGCGCAAAGTATAATTTCGCAAGCGACGGGGCGCTGATTCAGGGGAACGGACTGCCGGGTATCGATGTCTCGAAATGGAACGGGACGATCGACTGGGCGGCGGTTAAGAATTCCGGCGTGGATTATGTGATCATTCGCTGCGGCTACAGGGGCTCTTCGGCGGGGAAGCTGGTGGAGGATCCCAAGTTTACAACCAATATCAAGGGGGCGACGGCAGCAGGACTGAAGGTCGGCATCTACTTTTTCACCCAGGCGGTGGACGAGAGAGAGGCGGTGGAAGAGGCCTCGATGGTGCTGGAGCAGATCAGGAATTATAAGATATCCTACCCGGTGTTTTTGGACGTCGAATCCAGCGGCGGCCGTGCAGACTCGATCAGTAAGGAGACAAGAACGGCCGTCTGCAAGGCGTTTTGCCAGACTATCCAGAACGCGGGTTATACAGCGGGCATCTACGCCAACAAGCATTGGCTGGAGACCAAAATCAACGCCGGGGAGCTGAACGCTTATAAGATCTGGCTGGCGCAGTACGCGACGCGGCCTACCTACACCGGGAAATACGACATCTGGCAGTACCGCTCCACCGGTAAGGTAACCGGTATCAGCGGGAATGTGGATTTGAACCTGAGTTATATGGGATATTAGTGTTGATCGGTTGTCTTAAGGAATACACAATGTTTTTTAAGAATAAAAGTGTTTGGAAATACGTGGAAAGTGTGATATGATAGAAACAACCGCATCCGGCTCCCGCCGGCGGGGGTAACTTCGGCGGAAAACAGGCGGATAATGCGGAAATACTGCTTAAGAGAGGTTTCTTCTATGAGAACTTATCTGGTAACCGGAGGCGCGGGCTTTATCGGCTCCAATTATATTCATTATATGTTTCGGAAGTACGGCGATGAGATTCGGATCATCAATGTGGACGCGCTGACCTACGCGGGAAACCTGGAAAATCTGAAGGATATTGAAAAACGTCCGAATTACAGCTTTGTCAGGGCGAACATCTGCGACAAGGAAGCGATCCAGGCGGTCTTTAGGGAAAACGATATCGACCGGGTCGTCCACTTTGCCGCGGAAAGCCATGTGGACAGGAGCATCCGGGAACCGGAGGTTTTCGTGAGGACGAACGTGCTGGGGACGGCGGTTATGCTGAACTGCGCCAGAGAGGCCTGGGAGCTGCCGGACGGAAGCTACCGGCCGGACAAAAAATTCCTGCATGTCTCCACGGACGAGGTTTACGGTTCTCTGCCGGAGGATGACAACGCCTTCTTTTACGAGACGTCGCCCTATTCGCCCCACAGTCCTTATTCCGCCAGCAAGGCCGGGGCGGATATGCTGGTGAAGGCTTATATGGATACCTATCATTTCCCGGCGAATATTACGAACTGCTCCAATAATTACGGCCCTTATCAGTTCCCGGAGAAGCTGATCCCGCTGATTATCAACAATGCGCTTCAGGGAAAGAAGCTTCCGGTCTATGGCGACGGGAAAAACGTCAGGGACTGGCTGTATGTGGAGGATCACGCGAAGGCCATCGACATGGTACAGGAGCAGGGAAGGCTGTTTGAGACCTATAACGTAGGCGGCCATAACGAAAAACAGAATATAGAGATCGTTCGGACGATTCTGGAGGTTTTACAGGAGGTGCTGCCGGAGGGGGATCCCAGAAAAGCGGCAGTCAACGAGGACTTGATTACCTACGTGGAGGATCGGAAGGGGCACGACAGGAGATACGCTATCGCGCCGGACAAGATCCGGAAGGAAATCGGCTGGGAGCCGGAGACCATGTTCCGGGAGGGAATCCGCAAGACGATCCGCTGGTATTTCGAGCATGAGGAATGGATGAAAAACATGACAAGCGGCGACTACCAGAAATATTACAGCGAGATGTATGAAAACAGATAAGAAACCGAAAAATGGGAACGATGTAAGTCGTTCCCATTCGGTGTGCAAAGAGGACGGACTTTTTGCGGAAAGAGAGGGTTTATGAAGGGTATTATTTTAGCCGGAGGCTCCGGGACAAGACTGTATCCGCTGACAAAGGCGATTTCCAAGCAGATCATGCCGATCTATGATAAGCCGATGATCTATTATCCACTTTCCACGCTGATGCTGGCAGGGATTCGGGAGATTCTGATTATCTCCACGCCCAGGGATCTGCCTGTGTTCGAGGAACTGCTGGGGGACGGCGCTCAGCTGGGGATGGAGTTTTCCTACGCGGTACAGGAGAGTCCCAGGGGTCTGGCGGACGCGTTTATTATCGGCGCGGATTTTATCGGCAATGACCGGGTTGCGCTGGTGCTGGGGGACAATATTTTTTACGGACAGAGCTTTTCCAGAGTGCTGAGGGAGGTGGCGTCCAGAGAGAGCGGGGCTACGATTTTCGGCTATTATGTGCGGGATCCCAGGGAGTACGGCGTAGTGGAATTCGATGAAAACGGGAAGGCTGTCTCTATTGAGGAGAAGCCGGAGCGGCCGAAGAGCAATTACGCGGTGCCGGGGCTGTACTTTTACGACAACGATGTAGTGGAGATCGCCCGGAACGTAAAGCCCTCCGCCCGGGGCGAGATTGAGATTACTTCCGTAAACAACGAGTATCTTGAGAGGGGCTCGCTTTATGTGGAGACGCTGGGGCGGGGCTTTGCCTGGCTGGATACGGGGAACCATGACGCTCTGTTGGACGCGGCGGATTTTGTGGCGGCCTTCCAGAAGAGGCAGGGGCTGTATATTTCCTGTATCGAGGAGATTGCGTACAAGGGAGGCTTTATCGATCGGGAGCAGCTGCTGAAGCTGGCGGAGCCGTTGATGAAGACAAATTACGGGAAGTATCTGGTAGAGGTGGCGAATGGACTCTAGGCTGCGCAGATTGACAATTTTGTCCTGCATGGCGGGAATCCTTCTGGTGGCGCTGCTGGTTCTTTATATCAACCGTGAGGAGGACAGGTCTCCCCGGGAGACGGAAAGCCCGGAGGAGAGCGGGCCGACGGAAGAGGCGGAAACGAGGGAGGATGGGCAGATCGGGGATGACCTGTCGGCATTTTTAAAGGACAATACCTTTTTTGATCAGGAAATCAATCCGATTCTGGAGGCCAGGGAAGAGGCGTCCAGACTTTCTCTGGTAGTGACGTCCGTGGAGAAGGATCTGCGGATCCAGATTGTGAACCCGGAGGGGGAGCCGGTGACCGGGGAGAGCTTTTTTGTCAGGCTGGACGGAGTTGGCGAGTACAAGGATCTGGATAAGGACGGAGTGATTTACATCGGCGATCTGTCGGCGGGAGAGTACTATGTAGAGCTTCTGCCGTTAGAGGGCTATCGCGTGCCGGTGAATGAGACCAGGGTTCGGGTTAAGGATAAGGTAGAGTACCTTGCCATCGACGATATTTCCCTGCTGTTGAAGACCGAGGCGGATATCGACGCGGAGGCGGAGGATACCGCTGTGGCGGACGCGCTGTCCGACGCGGATAAATCGGAGATCAAGAAGATGCAGACGACCACGGGAAATTCCAGGCTGGGGATCGATGTGTCAAAGTGGAACGGAGAGATCGACTGGGATAAGGTTCGCAACGCGGGAGTGGAGTACGCTATCGTCCGCGCGGGCTACCGGGGGTCTGTGACGGGAAGTCTGGTGGAGGATCCCTTCTTTGCCGCCAATATGAAGGGGGCGGCAGCCAGCGGCGTACAGACGGGAGTCTATTTTTTTACACAGGCTGTAAACGAAGTGGAAGCCGTCGAGGAGGCCTCCGCGGTGATTCAGCTGGTGCGGGAGTATAAGCTGGATTTTCCGATTTTCATCGATACGGAAGGGGCGGGAGGAAACGGCCGGGCGGACGATCTGGACGCGGATACCAGGACGCTGGTCTGCGAGGCTTTCTGCCGAACGATTGAGAACGCCGGGTATGAGGCGGGCGTATATGCCAGCCGCAACTGGTATAACAACCGTCTGCACACGGACAGACTGGATAACGATTACTGCATCTGGCTCGCGGAGTACCGCAGCGTTCCCCTGTATCAGGGTTATTACCAGATCTGGCAGTATACGTCGAAGGGAAAGGTAGACGGTATCTCCGGGAATGTGGATATGAATATAAGCTACTACTAGAAAATCAAGAGGGTAGCAGCTTGGCGAAAAATCAGGGAGCGCGAAGCGCGGAAAAGATTTGCGGCGGAAGAGAGGAGAGGGATAAGATGGGGAAAATAACAGTGGAAACCTGCGAGATAGAGGGGCTGAAAGTGATTACGCCCGTCGTTCATGGAGACGCCAGGGGATATTTTTATGAATCTTATCACTATGAAGCCTATAAGGAGGCTGGAATTTCGGATGTCTTTGTGCAGGACAACCAGTCTGCGTCGAAAAGAGGGGTGCTGAGGGGGCTCCATTTTCAGATCGAGCATCCCCAGGCGAAGCTGGTACGGGTGATTAAGGGAGAGGTGTTCGATGTGGCGGTGGATCTGCGGAAGGGCTCTGCTACCTACGGAAAGTGGCATGGAGTTCTGCTCTCGGAGGAGAATAAAAAGCAGTTTTATGTGCCGAAGAATTTTGCCCACGGTTTCCTGGTGCTTTCGGACTACGCGGAATTCTGTTATAAGTGTACGGATTTTTATCATCCGGGCGACGAGGGCGGAATTATTTACAACGATCCGGCCATCGGCGTGGAGTGGCCGATTCCGGAGGGGATGGAGCTGATCTTCTCCGAGCGGGACACGAAATGGGGCGGAATCGACGGCCTGATGTAAGAAAGCGAGTTTTCCTGCGGGGGAAAGCTTCCTGATCGAGGAAATGTTTGGGAGGCGAATACTGAATGGATGCCCAAGAGGGGTGTTTACACACCCTCTTATGAAGCGGGCAGGGGGTATAAGAATCTGTCAAACAGGTTCTTATGGATCGCTGCAGTACGCGGGACAGCTGTGAAAAGAAACGGGGAGTAGCATGAAGATAAGCAGGAAGGGCGGAACTGCCATATTTTCCCTCATGGGACTGGCGCTGGCGGTCATGATCATCATACATCAGAATCCGGGGCCGGATGTGGATCCGCAGCTGGAGCTGGTCAAGAAAATCATATCCTGCGCGGCGATTCTGGCCGCCTGCCTCATCTTTGCGAAGTGGTACGAAAAGTTCACGACGCTTCCGGCGGAATTGTTCCAGAACAGGCATCTGATCTGGAAGTTGGCAAAGAATGATTTCAAAAAGCGCTATGCCGGTTCTTATATGGGGGCAGTGTGGGCCATGGTTCAGCCGGTGGTAACGGTTGCCATGTATTATATTGTCTTTGACAAGATCATGGGAAACGGGATCAACCGGGGGACGGGGGACGTTCCCTTCGTGCTCTTTCTGACTGCGGGCTTGGTACCCTGGTTTTACTTCAGCGAGGCGCTGAACAACGGGACGAACGCCATGCTGGAGTACAATTATCTGGTCAAGAAGGTCGTCTTTAAGATCAGTATCCTGCCGATTATCAAGATTATCGCGGCCACCTTCATCCATGTGTTTTTTGTCCTTGTGATGCTGATCGTTGCGGCGTGCTACGGCTACTATCCCACGGTTTATACGCTTCAGATCTTTTATTACAGCGCCTGTCTGTTTATTTTTGTTCTGGCGCTCTGCTATACGACCTGCTCCATTGTGGTTTTTTTCAGGGATTTATCCCAGATTATCAATATCGCGCTGCAGATCGGTATGTGGGCGACTCCCATACTCTGGAATATAGACAATCTGAGCGCAAAGTGGGTGGTGATTTTGAAGCTGAACCCGCTGGTGTATATCGTGAACGGGTATCGGAGCGCAATCTGCGAAAAGCAGTGGTTTTTCCAGGACTTTTTCTCCACCATGTATTTTTGGATTGTCACGGTGATTCTGTTCGGGCTGGGCGCGGCGGTGTTTAAGAGGCTGAAGGTACATTTTGCGGATGTGCTGTAAGGAAGGGGCGTTATGGGAAAAATGAAAAAGGTGATAAACTGGAAGCCGGATATGCGTCTGGTGGCGGGGCTCGCAGTGGCTGCGCTCCTGTTGCTGCTGATTCCGCTGCTGCGGATATCGCTCTATACGGCGCCGTATTATGACGATTATATACAGGGAAGGATTGTAAAAAGCCTTTTAGGAGAGGAAAACAGTCTGAGGAGCGTCTGGCGGGGAGCTGTGTATAATGTGCGGACGTCCTGGTATGCGTGGCAGGGGACATATTCAGCGACTTTCTTTAATTCTCTCGTGCCCGTTGTATGGGGAGAGCAGTATTATTTTCTGGGTGCTGTTTTTCTGATTTTGCTCCTTCCGGCGTCTGTTTTTGTGCTGGTGGGAGTGCTGGTCAGGAGCGTGCTGAAGGCAGATCGGGTATCCTGCGTCGCTATGCAGGCTGTTACGGCGGCGATGGTTGTGGTGCTGCTTTATTCGCCGCAGCAGGGCTTTTATTGGTATGTGGGGGGGATATGTTATGTGGGAATGCACTCTTTCCTGATGCTGACGACTGCCGCATGGGTCAAACTGTTGACGGGGGCAGGTAAGGTAAAGACAGCGTTGCTGTTTTTATGGACATTGCTGGGAGCGCTGCTGGCGGGAGGCGCTAATTTTGTGACCGGTCTGCAGGGAATTTTGATCTGTCTGGGACTGGTTGTGTTGGGGGGGGGCATTTCTTCGCCGAAAACGCACCTGGCTGTTGGTTCCGTCTCTTTTGGTTTACGGAGCCGGTTTCTATATGAATATATCCGCGCCCGGAAATCAGGTCAGGGCTGCTCACTATGTGGGTTGGGGCTATCCGCCTGTGGAGGCTGTCCTGCGTTCCTTTCTGGAGGCGTTCTTGCATCTGGGAGAATTTTCCGGATGGATCACGGTGGCGGTGATGGCGCTCTTTGTCCCGATTATCTGGTATATGCTGGGGAAAACAGAATTTTCTTTCCGTTTTCCGGCGCTTGTGCTTGTTGTCTCCTTCTGCCTGTACGCGACGGGGTTCACGCCGACTCTTTACGCTATGGGGCATGGCGGGTACGGCAGAGTTTTGAATTGTGTAAAAATCACTTATCAGATTCTCCTGATCCTGAACGAGGTCTATTGTCTGGGGTGGCTCAGGGGCTATCTTGCGAAGAGAGGGAAAAAAGATTTCCGGGAGGGTGCGCCCTGGTGGTTTTACGGACTGGTCGGGGCGGGAATGCTGGTCATCTTTGCCTTTTTTTCGCGCAGTCAGGCAGGGTGTTATTCTTCTTACGGGGCGTACTATTTTGTGCATACGGGAGAGGCGTATAATTTCTATCAGGAGTATTTAAACAGGATAGAGACGATTGTAAACGGCGGGGAGGATGTGGTCGTGGAGCCGTATTACTATAGGCCCTGGTTCCTTTGCATAGAGGATCTGAGCGCGGATCCCAGCGCGGAGAAAAACCAGGCTATGGCGCAGTGGTACGGTAAAAACTCTATCACCTGTGTGGCACCGGAGTAGGGAGGATGTATTGGATTCGGCATGAGAGATTTTGCTGAATATTGAGGCTTGAGGGTTGGATTGAAAAGCAGAGGTAAACCTGCGTTTTTCGCCGTCGGGAACCCGCAGGCTGCGGAAAGGCATGGTATTAGTGTGATTCGAGCGAAAGTGCGTGAGATTGATGTGCCTGCCATTGAGGTTTTAGACGTGGTAAAGGTTTATAAGCTGTATGACAAGCCGCGGGACAGGGTAAAGGAAGCCTTCGGGTTCGGGAAAAGGCAGATGTATAAGCCGCATTATGCCTTAAACGGCGTCAGTATGTGTATTTTTCGGGGAGAGACGGTAGGAATCATCGGAACCAACGGCTCGGGGAAATCCACGATTCTGAAGATCATTACGGGAGTCCTGACGCCGACCTCGGGGACGGTAAATGTGGACGGACGGATCTCGGCGCTTCTGGAGCTGGGAGCAGGATTTAATCAGGAGTATAACGGGATTGAAAATATATATCTGAACGGCACAATGATGGGATTTTCCGAAAAGGAGATTGACGAAAGACTTCCGGACATTCTGGAGTTTGCCGATATCGGAGATTATGTCTATCAGCCGGTGAAAACCTATTCCAGCGGTATGTTCGTGCGGCTTGCGTTCGCGGTAGCCATCAATATCGATCCGGAAATCCTGATCGTGGACGAGGCACTTTCCGTGGGGGATGTCTTTTTTCAGGCAAAATGCTATCACAAATTTGAGGAGTTTAAGAAGCTGGGAAAGACGATTGTCTTTGTCAGTCATGACTTGAGCAGCATCAGCAAATACTGCGACAGGGTTTTCCTGCTAAACAAAGGGACGCTTTTGGGCGAGGGATCGCCGAAGGAGATGATTGACGCCTATAAGAGAGTGCTGGTGGGACAGTATGAGACGCCGGATGAGCAGGAGAGCGGCGGCCTGCTGGAGGATCCGCAGCTGCGCCGGGCGGCCGGGAGCGGCAGAGGGCAAAAGGCCGGAAATCCTGCGGAAAACACAGCGGAGGGGAACGCGGATCCTGCGGGCGGAAAAGGCAGAGGGCAAAAGGCCGGAAGCCCTGCGGGGAGGAACACGGATTTTGCGGACAAAGGACGGAAGCCGTGGAGCGTTGCGGACGGCGTGGAGCGGAAAAACCCGGACGCGCTGGAGTACGGAACAGGTCAGGCGAGGATTGAGGAGTACTATGTGACGGATGACCGCGGCGTGCGGACGGCGGCGGTCATCAAGGGAAGCGAGTTCACATTGCACATGCGGGTGAAATTCCTGGATTCCATACCGGCTCCGATTTTTGCCTTTTCCGTGAAAAATGCAATCGGTACGGAGATCACGGGAACAAACACGATGATCGAGAAAGCTTTTTTGGAGAGTGTGGAGCCAGGACAGGAAAAGGATGTTACCTTTACGCAGAGGATGAGTCTTCAGGGCGGAGAATATCTGCTGTCGCTGGGCGTGACCGGCTACAACGGCGATACGTTTGAGGTATATCACAGACTTTACGACGTCCTGAATATCACGGTGATTTCGGATAAAAATACGGTGGGGTATTACGATATGGATTCCGTGGTGAAGGTCACGGATGCGAGGTAGTTTATGGCGGAAGAGATTGGCGGGGTAAAACTGGATTACAGCAGATATCCGGAAAAGGATTTTTACAGCGACGGGAGTGTGGAGGATGAGATTCTGGAGATTGTGAAAGCGCATTCCCCTTCGGAGTATGCAGGGGTGATAGAGGAGCGGAAGAGTTGGCCGGTTCTCTATCATTTGTCGCCTCTTCGGGAGAATATTGTGGACTGGCTCCCTATGAAAAAAACGGACAGGGTGTTGGA
This sequence comes from Roseburia sp., assembly GCA_023662875.1. Taxonomy (GTDB): domain Bacteria; phylum Bacillota; class Clostridia; order Lachnospirales; family Lachnospiraceae; genus Acetatifactor. Next base: position 44,154 of record JAMPIG010000014.1, read on the forward strand.
GGTCGGCAGCGGCTGCGGCGCGATCACAGGGGCTCTCGCGCGGAAGGCGGGGAGCGTGACCTGCGTGGAGCTTTCGAAGAAGAGAAGTCTGATTAACGCGTACAGGCACAAAGACTGCGATAACATCACGATTCATGTCGGGAATTTTAAAGATATTGAACCGGAGCTTGCGAAGGACTATGATTACATTTGTCTGATCGGGGTTTTTGAATATGCGCAGAGCTATATCGGCGGAGAGACGCCGTTCCATGATTTTATCAAGATTCTGCTTCCGCATCTGGCGGAGGGCGGCAGGCTTGTCATTGCCATCGAAAATAAGTATGGACTGAAATATTTCGCGGGCTGTAAGGAGGATCATCTGGGCAGTTGGTTTTCCGGTATCGAGAACTATGCGGGCGGCGGGGGCGTCCGCACCTTCAGCCGCAGGGGGCTGGAAAAGATATTCCAAAGCTGCGGAATAAAGGAAACACATTTTTATTACCCGTACCCGGATTATAAGTTTATGACGTCGCTGTACAGCGACGCTTATCTGCCCGGAAAAGGTGAGCTTACGAATAATCTCCGCAACTTTGACAGGGACAGGATGCTTTTGTTCGACGAGAGCAGCGCGTTCGACGGGATTCTGGAGGACGAGCTTTTCCCGGTGTTCTCCAATTCCTTTTTGGCGGTAATCGGAGGTAATCTGGAGGTCAAATATGTGAAGTACTCCAATGACAGAGCTTCCGAGTATTCCGTAAAAACGGAAATCGGCAGAGATGCGAAAAGGGAAATCTTTGTCCGAAAATATCCGATGAGCGAGGCGGCCAGGGAGCATGTGCGCGGAATGGCGCTGGCGTATGAGAGGCTTCTGGAGAAATACGCGGGGGGCAGACTGGAAATCAATCAGTGCAGGCTGATTGAGGAGGGGGAAAGCATTTTTGCCCAGTTCCCGTATGTGTACGGAACCCCGCTTTCCGAATTGATGGATAAGTGCCTGGAGAAGGGCGACCGGGAGGGATTTTATGAATATTTTCGGGAATATGTAGAGCGCATCGGGTATAACGGCGATTATCCGGCGGCGGATTTTGACCCGATTTTTTCGAACATTCTTGTAAATAAAGACAAATGGACGCTGATTGATTACGAATGGACCTTCGGCAAGCCTATCAAAACGGAAGAGCTCGCGTTTCGGGCGGTCTATTGTTACCTTTTGGAAAATCCCGCAAGGGAAAAGATAAATCTTGATTTGATCTTAAAGGAATTGGGTTTATCGGAGGAGGCGGCGGAGAACTATCGGAATCAGGAACGGGATTTCCAGCAGTTTGTCACCGGAAACCGTGTGCCCATGACGAAAATGCGGGATTTGCTGGGATATCGCATGATGGTTCCGCAAAAGTGGATCGAGAGGTATACGGATTCCGCGGATGTGAACCGTGTGCAGATTTATGAGGACAGGGGGAGCGGTTTTTCGGAGGAAGAGTCCTATTTTATCCCTGAGGCGTATCAGGGGGAAAACAGGATAGAGCTGAAGCTTCCGGTCAGCGGGGAGGTTCAGGCGTTGCGGATTGATCCCTCTTTTGCCAGCTGCGTGGTAAGGATCGAGGAGATGACCTTTAACGGGGAAGCGGTGCCCTTCGACAAAAAGAAAGTATTACAGGTCAACGGCAGGATCGCTCGGCCTGCCACGCTGATTTTTCCGACTGCAGACCCGAATATCTGTCTTTCCCTGCGGGAGCTGAACAGGCAGGCTGAAAATATGCTTTATGCGCGTATGGAGATCACGCGGCTTGCCCCTGCCATGGCGCAGGAGCTGGCGAACGCGGTGAAAAAGCTGATCTGAACAGGAGTGAGCGGTGGGAATAAAAGAGCGGATAAAACAGGCGCTGACGGAAAAAGAGGACAGGAGATATGGTCGGCTGCTGGCGGCCAGGCAGGGAACCTACGAGACATGGCTTGCCGCGCAGGAAAAGCTCTGGGCGGGAGAGAATGGGGAAGATCGGAGCGGCCCGGACAAAGCAGGGAGCGCGGACAGGCAGGGCCAGGCTTCGGAAGAGTTTGTGCTGATTCAGGCCTGCGGCGGAGTCGTTGCTCCTTGGGCCAAGAGAAATATCGAGCGTTATTTTAATAAGAATCCGGAGGTTCAGGCAGTATACTGTGACGAGGATGTCAGGACGGCGGAGGGCGAGTCCTGTTTTCCCTGGTTTAAGCCGGACTGGTCCCCCGATTTTCTGGACAGCTGCCTGTACTTTGGAGGGCTTGTGGCAGTGCGGCGCAGCCGGTGGGAGATGACGGAAAGCTTTTATGAGAGTGCCGGTTCCGGGGAGCAGCAGTCGTGTTTTGAGAAAAAAGAAAACGGATGTTATTTTGTGAACGACAGGGAAGCCTATGAAGAATGGCTGCATCGCTGCGTTGAGGATGGCTATAAAAGGAGCAGTGTTTCGATCGGACACATCCCGCAGATTTTGTTTCACGCCGAAGGCCGGGAGGAGCAGGAGCGTTTTCTGGAGGAGTCGGAGTATCTGAAGAGAAGGAGGAAGAAGCTTCTGGCGGACTTTTGCGGCTGCTATGCGGGCGCGTGCAGAGTGCAGATGGACGGGCCGCAGACGGGCAGCCTGGGCGCGGACGGAGTGCAGACGGACGGATCGCAGGCGGGCAGCCTGGGCGCGGACGGAGTGCAGACGGACGGATCGCAGGCGGGCAGCCTGGGCGCAGATGAACCGCAGACGGACAGACCGCAGGTGGGCAGTCGGGGCGCAGATGAATCGCAGGCGGGTGAACCGGCGGTGTCGGTGGTGATTCCGTCCAAAGATCACCCGGATCTTCTGCGGCAGTGTGTGGAAAGCGTGAAGGTATCCGGCAAGGGTATTCCGTTGGAAATCATTGTCATGGATAACGGGAGCGGAGCCGACAACAGAGAAAAGATAGAAAAGATGCTGCGGGAAGAGGCGGGAGGCGGCGCAGCAGGCAGCAGCTCGGACGAAGCGCGATTATCGATTCAGTATGTGTATCAGCCTATGGTCTTTCACTTTTCCCGAATGTGTAATCTGGGCGCGGAAAAGGCAAGAGGAGAGCTTCTGTTATTTTTAAACGATGACGTTGTATTAAGGGACTCCTGTATTCGGGAGATGGCGGCCCGGGCGGCCCGAGACTATACGGGAGCGGTGGGTTTAAAGCTTTTGTATCCGGAGACGGAGCGGATTCAACACGCGGGAATTACGAATCTTCCGATGGGGCCGGTACACAAGCTGCAGTCCCTGCCGGACGACAGAGATTATTACGGGAAGGCAAATAACGGCTGCCGGAATTTTCTGGCGGTGACGGCGGCCTGCCTGATGGTGGAGAAGAAGAAATTTGCGGAGGCGGGAGGCTTCTGCGAGGAGCTGCCGGTGGCGTTTAACGATGTGGCGCTTTGCTTTCGGTTATACGAATTGGGATATCATAACGTATGCCTGAACGATATTTTCGCTTATCATTATGAGTCCGCAAGCCGCGGGGACGACGAATCGCCCGAAAAGCTGAGACGGCTGCTGGGAGAGAAAAAGAAGCTGTACGAGCTTTATCCCGGGCTGGAAGGAAGGGATCCCTATTATTCCGTTTTCCTGAACAGGGAGGGGCTGGACGTGAGGATCGAGCCTTCCTACAGGACGGCGGGGAACAGAGCGCAGGAGGCAGGTTCGCTGAAGCAGGAGACAGAATTGTCAAAATACAGGCAGGATGAGTGTCTGCTGGTGCGGGTGGAGGATATCCGCGGGGAGAGCGTTGTCGGTTGGAGCGTCGTGCTGGGGGACGATAACGCATGTTATGATAAGCGATTTTTGCTGTTGCCGTTAGGGGAGAGGACAGAAGAGCAAAAGATAGAAGAACAAGGCTCGGAAGAGCAAAAGACAGAAGAGCAAAAGACAGAAGAGCAAAAGACAGAAGAGCAAAAGACAGAAGAGCAAAAGCCAGAAGAACAAGGCTCGGAAGAGCAAAGGCTGGAAGAGCAAAGGCCGGACGAACAGAAATTGGAAGAATATCGTCTGGAAGGGCGGAGAGCAGAAGGACAGAAACTGGAGACCCAGGGATTGGAAGGACAAAGATTGGGAAAAGGGCAGGAACGCGCAGGGAAAAACGGCGAAGAGAAAAGCGACGGCATTGTCTACGGCATTGCTCTGAAAGGGCAGCTTCGTCCGGATCTGGAGGAAAATATGCCGGATCAGAAAAATGTGGCGTTGAGCGGATTCTGGTTAAGACTGTCCGCAGATGCCGTACCTCCCGGCAACTATCGGATCGGGATAAGCGCCCGCAATCGGGTGACGGGACTGAGGCTGGTAAACTGGAGCAACAGGACAATAGAGGTATAGCGCCGCGAACCGGGGATGCCGCTGGGGATACAGGCCGGAATCGGCTCGTCAGCGGGTCTGAAGCGAAACCGACGGATGCGAAAGCATCCGCCCGGTTGGAAATTAGACAGGAGAGAGCATGGAGCAGACAGATTACAGGGAAGAATACGAGAGAGAACACCTGAAATGCGCGGAGCTGGCGGGACGTGTCGCCGATTTGGAGGCGAAAAACGAGGAGCTGGAGTGGAAGCTGAACCGCATTAAAAAGAATCCGCTCTGGAAAGCGAGTAAACCGGCGCGGAATGCGCTTCACTGGGTGATCCGGCAGCGTGACAGGCTGAAAAACTGCGGCGGCCCGAGGGGCGTGCTTCGCAAGCTGGATTACAAAAAGCGGGAAAGGGAGGCTATGAAGCAGTTCGGGACGGAAAGCTTCCCGGACGAGGCGCAGGCGGCCCGAGAGCGGGAGACCGTGTTCCCAAGGATGGTAAAGATCAGTATCCTTGTGCCCCTTTGGAACAATCAGCGGCAGTTTCAGACGGAAATGCTGGATTCCGTGATGAACCAGACCTATCAGAACTGGGAGCTTTGCCTGGCGGACGGCTCGGACGATGAGCACGCCTATATCGGCGAGATCTGCCGGGAGTACGCGCAGAAGGCGGGCGGTCGTGTCGTCTACCGGCGTCTGGCGAAAAACGAAGGGATTTCCGGCAATACCAACGCGTGTCTTGCCATGGCTACAGGGGAGTACGTCGGCCTGCTGGATCAGGACGATATTCTGCATCCCAGCGTCCTTTACGAGTATGTAAAGGCGATTAACGAGCAGGGAGCGGATTATTTATACTGCGATGAAACCACCTTTAAGGGCGGCGATATCAATCATATGCTGACCATGCATTTTAAGCCGGATTACGCGCCGGATAATCTCCGGGCAAATAATTACATCTGTCATTTCAGCGTTTTCCGGCGCACCCTGTTGGAGGGGAACGAGCTGTTCCGAACAAAGTATGACGGCAGCCAGGATCATGATATGATCCTGCGGCTTACGGACAATGCGGAAAAGATCGTACATGTGCCCAGGCTGATGTACTATTGGAGGAGTCATTCCGGCAGCGTGGCGGCAGGCATTGAGGCGAAGCCCTATGCCATTGAAGCGGCCAAGTCGGCGGTGGCGGAGCATCTTCGCAAGCACGGCTTCGAGCATTTTAAGATTGAGAGTACCAGGGCCTTTGAGACGATCTTTCGGATTCGCTATCAGATTATCGGGACGCCGAAGATCTCCATTGTGATCGCAAACAGGGATCATGCGGCGGATCTGCGCCGCTGCGTCTCCTCGATTCTGGAAAAGTCAACCTACGACAATTATGAGATTGTCATTGTGGAAAACAACAGCGCCACGAAGGAGATTCGGGATTATTACGGCGAGCTGCTGGGGGAGGAGTACCGGGGAGCGGAGGAGAGTATACAGCACAGCACGGATAATAAAATAACAATCGTCACTTATAAGGGAGATTTCAATTACTCGGCGGTGAACAATCTGGGAGTGCGATATTCTACGGGAGAGTACATTCTGCTTTTAAATAATGACACGGAAGTCATTACCGTAAACTGGCTGGAGGAGCTTCTGATGTATGCCCAGCGGGAGGATGTGGGAGCGGTTGGTGCCAAGCTGTATTACGAGGACAGAACAATCCAGCACGCTGGCGTGGTGATCGGACTGGGTGCCCACAGGACGGCGGGACATACGCATTACAAGCAGCATCGTCAGAATCTGGGATATATGGGAAGGTTGTGCTATGCTCAAAACGTAACAGCTGTTACCGGAGCCTGCCTGATGGTAAAAAAGAGTCTGTATGAGGCGGTGGGAGGACTGGACGAGGAGTTTGCCGTCGCGCTGAACGACGTGGATTTCTGTCTGAAGCTGCGGGAACGCGGACTTTTGAATATCTTTACGCCATTCGCGGAGCTTTATCATTACGAGTCCGCCTCCAGAGGCTCGGATATTAATGGGGGAGGAAACGCGGAGCGCTATGACCGGGAGAGCGGAAAATTCCGGGAGAAGTGGAAGAAGCAGCTGGAGGCGGGCGACCCGTATTATAACCGCAATTTTTCTCTTGACAGAAGCGATTTTTCGTTGAAGGTGACTGACCGGAAATAGGAGAGGGCCATGCTTTTTAATTCTTATGTGTTTATTTTATTCTTCCTGCCGCTGGCTCTCCTTCTGTATTATGGCCTGAATCGTTATGCCCGATATGAGCTGGCTAAGGCTGCGCTGATCCTGATGTCCTTATGGTTTTACGCCTTTTTTCATTGGAGCTATGTTTTTATTTTGCTGGCAAGTATCCTGGTGAATTACGGCATATCCGTATGGATGTTGAAAAAGGCGGGAAATCATGGTTTTCGCAGGTTTCTGCTGATCGCCGGTATTGTTTTGAATCTGGGAGTGATTGGCTATTATAAGTATCTGGATTTTATGTTCGGCAGTATTAACGATTTCTTCGGTACGCAGCTTCCGCTTCTCCGTGTTTTGATGCCGCTGGGGATCAGTTTTTTTACCTTTCAGCAGATTTCCTGGCTGGTAGACTCCTGGCGGGGAGAGATCAGGCCGTGTTCTTTTACGGATTATGCTCTTTTTGTGACCTTTTTTCCACAGCTTGTGGCGGGGCCGATTGTAACCGGTCAGGAGATGCTGTCGCAGTTTTCAGATCCGGGGAGAAAGCGGTTCGGCCAGGAGGAAATGGCCAGAGGAATTTATCTGTTTTCAGTCGGATTGTTCAAGAAGGTAATTCTGGCGGATACTCTGGGGGCGGGCGTTGATTGGGGATTTGCCGTGCTGACAAGCCTGTCCTGTGCGGATACCTTGGTGGTCGCGCTATTATATACGCTGCAGCTTTATTTTGATTTCAGCGGCTATTGCGATATGGCCTGCGGCATTGCCGCAATGTTTCATATGGATCTGCCCGTCAATTTTAATTCTCCCTATAAAGCGGTATCGGTGGCGGATTTTTGGAAGAGATGGCATATGTCGCTGACCCGGTTCCTTACAAGATATATTTATTATCCCCTTGGAGGCAGTCAGCGCGGGAGAATAAGGACATTTTGCAATATTTTACTCAAACTTCGCACTTAAATAAGTGCCTATGTACCTTAAAAATTTAATAAT
>JAMPIG010000150.1 GCA_023662875.1 Roseburia sp.
AGGGCGGCGGTAGGCTCATCCAGGATAAGGACACCGGCGTCCCGGTAGAGTGCCCGGGCCAGCAGGAGCTTCTGCATCTCTCCGCCGGAGAGATTGACCGCGTCCGCATCGAACTGTTTGTTCAGGGGCGTATCGATTCCTTTGGGAAGGGAGCGGATTTTGTCCGCGATTCCCGCTTTTTCCAGGGAAAGCAGGAGCCGCGGCTCGTCGATCTCGCTCCGGTCCTGAAAGGCGACATTTTCCGCTATGGTGGTGGGCAGGATGGTATAGTCCTGCGGTACCATGGAAAACAGGGTGTAGAGTTCGTCCCGGTTGTATTCGCTTAAGGGATGCCCATCGATGAAGATTTCTCCTTTATCCGGCAGCAGCAGTCCGCACATCAGCTTTGCCAGAGTGGTTTTGCCCGCTCCGTTCAGCCCTACAAGGGATATGTTTTCGCCGGCGGATATTTGAAAGGAAATGTCCTGAAGTACCGGCTGTTCCCCCTTTGGATATTGATAGCTCACATGCCGAAACTCCACGGAAAGAGGATGGCCTTTCGGGACGGGGATCCCTTCCCCGTGGTTCATCCGGTTAGGGCTTTCGTCCAGATAGGCGATACAATCCGAGATACTGAGGGCAGCTTCATGGGCGGAGCCGAGGTACTGCACGATTCCGTCAATGAAGGAAGAAAGCCTTGCGATGGCATTAAAATACAGGACAAATTCCGCCGCCGAGATATTTCCGTGGACGGCCTGCAGGATCAGGAACAGATACGCGCAGCCGTCCCGCAGAAAGCCCACACCGAAGCTTACGTAGGAGGCAAGATTCTGATTCCTCTGCTGGTGCCGAAGCAGCCGGATATGTTCGCGAATGACGCTGCGGACCTTATCGTCCAGAAAGGCCGTAAATCCATAGAGCCGGATATCCTTTGCCGCCTTGGGCTCGTTGGACAGGTATAATGAAAGGTAGTCCATTTTTCGTTCATTTGCGTTTCGCGTATCCCGTTCCTCATGATCTCTATCCTGCTGATAGCGGCGGGGAAGCATGGTGATCAGAGAACCGACTACAAGCAGCGCCAAGACCCAGGGGCTGAGCGTTGAGATCACCGAGCCGAACAGCACAAAGCACAATACATTGGACATCATATCGGAAAAGCGGATGACAAAGCGTCCGGGGCTGCCGTCGGCGTGGTTTCCCAAAACCTGACCTGCACGATCGAAATCCTTTAAATATTCCGGATCGTAGTTTAAAAAGTAGTCTTTTTCCAGATCGGCCTTTACAAGTTCATATTGGAAAAGACTGGCATTGCGGTTGTCTGCGTTGTTCCGCACCAGGGAGACAAGATCCCGCACCAGCCGGAAAAAGAGAGCCCCGCAGAGCAGGGCGGTGATGATCAGCGCGATTTCGTTGAAATTTTCCCTTGTCTGGAGGCTGTCCAGGACGATGGAAGGGGTATAGAGCCCGATCCAATAGAGCAGCACGGAGAGGGGGATCAAAGCGATAGAGGACCAGACCAGGCTCTTGTCCCACTGCCACATCCGCGTGATAAGCCACTTGATGCAGTAAGCCGTACCGTACTTCGGCTTGCGTGCAGATGTTTGTTCCTTCTTTTTTCTCATAAAATATCCTCACTTTCCAAATAGGAATCCGCCGGCGGTCGTCGGCCTGCCGGGATCTCGACAGCTGTCAGCCGATCGGCTGAAATCCCGGCCGCTGCCTGCTGCCAATCGATCGGCCGAAATCCCGGCCGCTGCCTGCTGCTAATCGGCCCGTCAGGATCCTTGGCTGCGGCAGACGGACCTGGAAAAGAGTGCGAAGCACTCTATACTTAGGACTGTATCATAAAAAGAGAGCAGACAGGGATTTCTGGCACGAAAACAGGGTTTTTGGCACGGAAAGCAGATTTATATACTCATGCTCGAAAATATTTGTCTGCCAGGATGGAAATGTAAAGCACATCGGAAATGTAAGGAACTGTCACGAAATAACTTTTTAGATTTGCTTCAGGAAATGCCCTATGCGCAAGCACTTCCTGAAGCAGGAGTGCAAAGTTATTTCTAAACAGTTCCTAAGCAGTGAGGCGGTAAAGGAAGGTGCTCAAGAGTATTATAATAACGGATGATCAGGCAACGGCTCCGCGGCTCTCACAGCGGCAGCGTTACTTCTGTGGTATATCCGCCGTCCTCGCTTGCCCGGGTGAGATATCCGCCGTTTTTGGCCACCAGGGAATCCACCCGGACCAGCCCGAAGCCGTGCTCCTTTCCCTTGGAGGAGAGGAACAGACTGCCGATCTTGTGCTGTTTTTTCCCGGCGGAATTGGTAAAGCACATATAAAGCAGAGCTCCCTTTACATGAATGTAGATATGCACGAAACGGTTTCCGGGCGCCAGCCGGGAGCATGCCTCCATGGCATTGTCAAGGAGATTCCCGATGATGATGCAAAGTTCTACATCCGGCACGGAAAGAGAGGCCGGGACCTGGGCCTGAGCCTCCACTTCGATCTGCATGTTCTTCATCAGGGATATTTTGCTGTTCAGTATGGCATCCGCCATGGTGTTGCCGGTTTTCAGGACGGTATCGATGGTGAGGATGGACTCATTGATCTCGTCGAGATACTTTCTTGCCTTTTCGTATTCGCCGCTGTCGAGCTGCGCGGAAAGGGCCTGGATATGATTGTGCCAGTCATGTCTCCATCCGCGCATGGTGCGGTACATATTTTCCACCTCGGCGTAATGCTGTTCCATCAGGGCATTCTGGTATTCATTTACTCTTTTTTCTTTGCGTCCAAACATTATAGCGACCTCAGATAACGAATCATGGTTTGGTTGATCTCATCATACTGTCCCCGCCCGAGAGGAAGGGAAACCTGATTTTCCAGAAATACTTCGCTTTTTGTGATCCGGCAGATATGCCGGAGGCTGACTACAAAGGAGCGGCTGCATCTGTAAAAGCCGTCGCCCAGCGCCTCCAGCAGGCCGGATACGGTCATGCGTACCCGGTACTGTGCCTGCCTGGTGTAAATCAGCATATAGTGCCCCTCGGATTCCGCATAATAAATGTCCTCAAAAAAGAGGCGTATGGTTTCTCTTTCCGAGGAAACTACCAGGAAGGGACGCGCTCTTTCTTTTAAGGAGGCCCCGCGGCCCAGCACCTCTCCCAGCTTTTCGGGTCTCACCGGCTTTATGAGATAATGCAGCGCGGACACCTCATAGCCCTCCGCCATAAAGTCGGGATATCCCGTGATAAATACGATCTGCATATCGTTATTTTGCGCACGGATCCGCTTTGCCAGGTCGATGCCGTTTATTTTTCCCATTTCTATATCCAGCAGCAGGATATCATAATCCGGATTTTCGGCATAATGGAACAGAAAGGCTTCCGCGGAGGGAAAGGGCCTGACGGCAGCAGGAATCCGTTCCCGTTCTGCCCAGGCCTTT
>JAMPIG010000151.1 GCA_023662875.1 Roseburia sp.
CGCACAGGCTGAATAAAGGGTATGGCTCCGCAATCGCGACAGGCGTAAAAAACGCGAGGGGGAGGCTTATAATCTGGTATGATGCGGACGGCCAGCACAGGCCGGAGGATTTAATCCGCGTCGTCCATAAAATGGAGGAAGAGAATCTGGATTACTGCATCGGGGTGCGCAGCAGCACGTCTTATCAGGTGAAGAACAGGGTGTTTGGCAAGCGCATCCTGAAAAAAATCGTGAATCTTCTGGCGAGAGAGCCGATGGAGGATTTTAATTCCGGCATGAGGGCTTTTAAAAGGGAGGTTCTGTTAAAATATGTCACGTTGCTGCCAAAGCGCTTCGGCGCATCGACGATATCGTCCTTTATCATGCAGGAAGCCGGAAATTATGCGGGCGGAAGCGTGACGATAGAGGTCAGGAGCAGAACGGGAAAGAGCACGGTGAAGCCGCTTCGGGACGGTATAAGGACGCTGATGCTGATTATGGATATCATCATGCTGTTCCGGCCCGCGGAGGTGTTCGGGAGCATCGGAATCTTTTTTATTATCGTCGGCGTGGTCTATGGCGTCGCACTGGCAGTCCTTGAGGGGCTCGGTATACCGGTTCTTTCGGCAATTCTGTGCATGGGCGGCATACAGACCGTGTTCATGGGAATCATTTTATCCCAGATAAGCAGACTGCGGCTGGACGGTCTGGAGAAGGATTGAGGAGATTATTATGTGTGGAATATTTGGACTGATAGCGGGGAAAAATGCGGCGATAACGGCGGACGAGCTGAATCAGGGAATCGGGAAGCTTTTTCTTTTGTCGGAATCGCGGGGAAAAGAGGCGTCCGGCATCTGTACGGTCACGGATGCGGATATCCGGATATACAAAAGATGTGTGCGTGCGAAAGAGCTGATACGCACGGAAGAATACCGGGAAATAATGAGCGGCATAGGCCGGGAGCCGAAGCGCGCCGTCATGGGCCATGCCCGTATGGTAACGAACGGCAGCAACCGGAATCCCAATAATAACCAGCCGGTCGTCCGGGGCAATTTCGTCTGCATTCATAACGGAATCATCGTAAACGACGAGGCAGTATGGAAGAATCATCCGGAGCTGGCAAGACAGGATGAGGTGGACACGGAGGCGCTGCTTGCACTGCTCGAAAAATACAGGGAAGAGAACGATATACAGGGGGCATTCCAGAAGTGTCTGAAGGAATTGAAGGGAAGCTTAAGTATCGCCTTAGTCGATAAAAAGAGCGACAGGCTGCTTCTTTATACGAATGTCGGCTCGCTCTATGTCGTCCTGTCGAAAACGCGGGATATGATTCTGTTCGCATCCGAGCAGTATATTCTCGAACAGGCGGTTTTAGAATCGGCGCTGCACCGTTATTTCCGGCCGGCTAAGATTCGACAGGTTCCGCTAAAGAAGGGCTGGCTCGTGAATCTGAGCGATTGCAGCATTACCGCGCTTGCGCACGCCGGAGAGGACTCGGAAAACGCGGAATATAACAGGAAAATCGTCTGCACATCCGGCCAGGAAGAGAAGGCCGCGAATCCGCCGATGGCATCCCGCGCACGGGCCGCTCAGGTGGAGAAGCTGCTGTGCGTCGATACGGAGAAAATCGCGTCTCTTAGAAGATGCAGCAGATGTCTGCTTCCGGAGACGTTTCCCGGCATTTCCTTCGATGAAGAGGGCGTCTGCTCCGTATGCAGAAGCTATAAAAAGATAGAATATAAGGGAAAAGAAGCGCTGGTTTCGGAAATCAAGGAGAATGTCACAAAGGACAGCCGATTCGACTGTATCGTTCCATTAAGCGGCGGGCGGGACAGCTGCTATATGATTCATTATGTCGTGAAGGAGCTCGGTCTGAAACCGGTCGCCTATACCTATGACTGGGGAATGGTGACGGACCTCGCGAGGCGCAATATACAGCGGATGTGCAGCGCGCTCGGCGTCGAGCATATTCTGATATCCGCGGATATTGCCCGGAAAAGAAAGAACGTCCAGCTGAATGTAAAGGCGTGGCTAAAGCATCCGGAGCTGTTCACGATTCCATTGTTCATGGTGGGCGATAAACAGTTCTTTTACTATGCGCAGCTTCTGAAAAAACAGATGAACGTAGGCAGCATCCTTTTCGGAATGAACAGGCTGGAAGAGACGCAGTTCAAGGTCAAGTTCGCCAACATTAAGGGAACCGGGAAAAATGAGATTCATTATGATTTGTCGGGGAAAAATAAGCTGAACCTGATGAACGCCTATGGAAAAGAGTTTCTGAAGAATCCGGCTTACCTGAACCGGAGCCTTGTCGATACCTTTTCGGGATATCTTTCTTATTATTTTCTGCCGAAGGACTACTTGCAGTTCTTCGACTACATCCCGTGGGGACAGGAAAAGATAGAAAAGGTGATTCTTGAAGAATACGATTGGGAAAGGGCGAAGGACCGGGACGAGACCTGGCGTATCGGGGACGGCACGGCGCCGTTCTATAATTATATTTATTACAGGCTGGCCGGTTTTACGGAATTTGATACCTTCAAGAGCAATCAGATCCGGGAAGGAATGTTAAAGCGGGAAAAGGCGCTGGAGGAACTGGCGGTATGCAATATCATCCCGGTAGACGAATTTATCTGGTATTGCGATGCGATAGGGATTGACCCGATTGAGACCTTGAAAATCATCAATGCGCAGAAGACATTGTATTAAAAATAAAAAGAAGGAGCTTGCGCATTAGTGCGAAGCTCCCTTTTAAAAGAACGCCCTTAAATCGCCGCCAAAGACTGAATCGCTTTATCCCTGATGACGGTCTCACAGTGTTCTTCCAGATAGGATTCCACAGCGGAAGAGAATTTTTCCTGGCTTCCGTATTCGGAAAGCGTGTTGCAGAGGCGGTTGAAGTCCGCAGCAGTGGAATCGACCGGATTGACGAGCAGCAGATAGGAGCCATCAGTCTCTTTTTTGTATAAGGAATTATCGCCGTGGCAAAGAGGCGCGGCAATATGCGAAAGCCGCATAACGTCGTACAAAGATGCAAAAGAAAACATCCGGGGCGTATGAGGTATCGATACGGTATCGCCCGCCGGAACAGCGGATTTTCTGTTCGTCTCGGAAGCGGTAGTGGAGCGGCTCTGCTGGTCCATTCTCCGCAGCATATCCAGCATCTCGTCGGCGCTGTCGGCGAAGGCTTCCATTAAATCCTCGGTATCATCCCCGTCCTCCTGATGCACGGAAGGAGC